>NZ_JBJHAT010000005.1:0-199746 GCF_054051175.1 Blastococcus sp. SYSU DS0753
GGTGGTGGCGCGGTACCTCGCGCCACCACCGCTCGAACCGGGGTCGGTCAGGATCGCCGTGGTCACCGGCGAGGACCTGGACGAGTCCGTCGACCGCAGGTCAGCGGCTCGTTTCCAGCCGCTCCGCGAGGGTGTCGGCGAACCCTTCGGCGACGGCGAGCTGCTCCTTCAGCGCGGTGACCCGAGCCGTGGCCGCCTCGTGGAACATGCGCAGCCGATCCACCAGCTGCGCCCGGTCGCCGCTGCCGGAGTCCAGGTCGGCCAGCAGGGTGAGCAGCTCCTGCATCTCCTCGAGGGTGAACCCCAGGGGCTTCATCCGCTTCACGACCTCGAGGCGGGCGACGTCCTCGGAGCTGTACAGCCGGAACCCGCCCTCGGAGCGGGCGGTGGGGATGACCAGCCCGTTCTCCTCGTAGAAGCGGATCGTGCGCAGGCTCAGACCGGTGCGCTCGGCGACCTGACCGATCTGCATGAGTTGCTCGCGGGGCGTTCCGGTCACGCCCCCTTCATAGGCCACGCGCCCGGCGCGCGCTGCCGCAGCGGGCATCAGTGCGCTCCGGTGAGCTGGCCGGTGTGCCGGTCGAAGCGGTCGGCGGAGTGCCCGGTCAGCCCGACGATCTGGACGTTCTTGCCGCGGGTCTCGTACTTGTGGGTGATCGCGTCGAGGGCAGCCACGGTCGAGGCGTCCCAGATGTGGGCGTCGGTCAGGTCGATCACCACGTTCCCGGGGTCGCCGGCGTAGTCGAACTGGGTGTAGAGGTCGTTGCTGGAGGCGAAGAACAGCGCCCCCGTCACCGAGTAGATCCGGGTGCCTTCGTCGTCCGTGACGCTGGTGACCTCGGCCAGGTGGGCGACCCGGCGGGCGAAGAGCACGCAGGCCGCGAGGACGCCGGCGCCGACGCCGACGGCGAGGTTGTGGGTGAAGAGCGTGCCGGCGACGGTCGTGAGCATGACGGCGGTCTCGCTCTTGGGCATCCGGTGGATGGTGCGCAGGCTGTGCCAGTCGAAGGTGGCGATCGACACGAAGATCATCACCGCGACCAGGGCGGCCATCGGGATGGTCGCCACGATGTCGCCGAGGGCGACCACGAGGATCAGCAGGAACACCCCGGACAGGAATGTGGACAGCCGCGTACGGGCTCCCGACGCCTTCACGTTGATCATCGTCTGGCCGATCATCGCGCAGCCGCCCATGCCGCCGAAGAAGCCGGAGGCCATGTTCGCCACGCCCTGACCCCAGGACTCGCGGGTCTTGTCGGAGTGGGTGTCGGTGATGTCGTCGACCAGCTTCGCCGTCATCAGCGACTCCATCAGCCCGACGAAGGCCACGCCGAGGGCGTAGGGGGCGATGATGGTCAGCGTCTCGACGGTGAACGGCACGTCGGGCAGCAGGAAGAACGGCAGGCTGTCGGGCAGGTCGCCCTCGCCGCCGACGTCGGGGATCTCCCAGCCGGCTGTCACCGCCAGGGCCGTCAGCACGACGATCGCGACCAGGGGTGCGGGGATCGCCGTCGTCAGCCGGGGGAGCAGGAAGATGATCGCCAGCCCGGCGGCCACCATCGGGTAGACCAGCCACGGCACGTCGGTCAGCTGCGGCAGCTGCGCGGTGAAGATGAGGATCGCCAGCGCGTTGACGAAGCCCACCATGACGCTGCGCGGGATGAACCGCATCAGCCGGGCGAAGCCCGTGGCGGCCAGCACGATCTGGAAGATGCCGCCGAGGATCACCGCGGCGAACAGGTACTGGACGCCGTACTCGAGCGTCAGCGGGGCCACGACGAGGGCGATGGCGCCGGTGGCAGCGGTGATCATCGCCGGCCGGCCGCCGGTGAAGGCGATGACCACGGCCATCACGAACGAGGAGAACAGCCCGACGCGGGGGTCGACGCCGGCGAGGATGGAGAAGCTGATCGCCTCGGGGATCAGCGCCAGGGCGACGACGAGGCCGGCGAGCACCTCGGTGCGGGCGACCTTCGGCGAGAGCCAGGCGGGGCGCGACAGTCTGGGCTTGGGCAGTGCAGGCAGGGCTGAGGACATGGTTCCGTCTCGTTCGGTGCGCAGGCGTCGGCGCGGGCGGCAGCACCGGAGGCGGTGCCAGGTCTCTGAGGGCGGTGCGGCGGTGCACCCGGAGCGGCGGAGCTCGTGTTCCGTGGCGACGATGTCGGTCGGGGTCGCCGAGCCGGGAGCATCGGTGCGCATCGGCGGCGTCGCCGGTGTCATCGACAGTCTGCCGGGAACTCGTCCTTCACGTCAGTGTTGGGTGGTGAGCCGTTCGTCACGTTCGGACCCCCGTGAGCGGGGGAGGACCAGCAGCGCCAGGATCGACCCAGACGTCGACCGCACCTGGACGGAGCCAGCATGGACATCACGGACACCACGGAGTGGCGCGCGCTCGACGAGCACCGCCGCACCCTCGGGGACACGCACCTGCGGGACCTCTTCGACGGCGATCCCGAGCGCGCGGAGCGGCTGACCGGGCAGGTCGGTGAGCTGCACGTCGACTGGTCCCGGCACCGCGTGACCGACGAGACGCTGCGGCTGCTGGTCGCCCTCGCCGAGCGTGCGGGTCTGCCCGACCGCATCCAGGCGATGTTCCGCGGCGAGCACATCAACACCACCGAGGACCGCGCCGTCCTGCACGTCGCGCTGCGCATGCCGCCGGGCGAGGAGCTCGTGGTGGACGGCCAGCACGTGGTCCGCGACGTGCACGAGGTGCTGGGGCGGATGCGCCGTTTCGCCGAGCAGGTGCGCTCGGGGGAATGGCGCGGGCACACGGGGAAGCCGATCCGGGCGGTGGTCAACATCGGCATCGGCGGCTCCGACCTGGGCCCCGCGATGGCGTACACCGCCCTGCGGCACCACGCCGACCGGAACCTCACCCTGCGGTTCGTCTCCAACATCGACCCCACCGACTTCGCCGAGGCCACCCGCGACCTCGACCCCGCCGAGACGCTCTTCGTCGTCAGCTCCAAGACCTTCACCACGCTGGAGACGCTCACCAACGCCGGCGTCGCCCGGGACTGGCTGCTGCGCGGGCTGGGGGCCGACGAGTCCGCCGTGGCGAAGCACTTCGCCGCGGTGTCCACCAACACCGACGCCGTGCGCGCGTTCGGCATCGATCCGCAGAACATGTTCGAGTTCTGGGACTGGGTCGGGGGCCGGTACTCCTTCACCTCCGCCATCGGGCTCTCGCTGATGGTGGCGATCGGCCCGGACGCCTACGACGAGATGCTCGCCGGCTTCCACGCCGTCGACGAGCACCTCCGCACCACCCCGCTCGGGCGCAACGTCCCGGTGCTGCTGGGCCTGCTGGGTGTCTGGTACCGCAACTTCTTCGACGCCCAGACCCACGCCGTCCTGCCCTACAGCCAGTACCTCTCCCGGCTGCCGGCCTACCTGCAGCAGCTGACGATGGAGAGCAACGGCAAGTCGGTGCGCACGGACGGGCAGCCGGTCACCACGGCGACGGGCGAGGTGTTCTGGGGGGAGCCCGGCACGAACGGCCAGCACGCCTTCCACCAGCTGCTGCACCAGGGGACCTCGCTGGTCCCAGCCGACTTCATCGGCTTCGGCGAGCCGAGCCACGACATCGGTGAGATGCACGACCTGCTGATGGCCAACATGTTCGCCCAGGCGGCCGTCCTGGCCTTCGGCCGCACCGCCGAGGAGGTGGCGGCCGACGGCACACCCCCGGCCCTCGTGCCGCACAAGGTCATGCCCGGGAACCGGCCGAGCACGGTGATCCTCGCGCCGCGGCTGACGCCGGGGACGCTCGGGCAGCTGGTGGCGCTCTACGAGCACGTCGTCCTCACCCAGGGCGTGATCTGGCAGATCGACTCGTTCGACCAGTGGGGTGTCGAGCTGGGCAAGGTGATGGCGCGCGAGCTGGCGCCGGCGCTCACCAGCCCGGAGCCCGTGGCGCTGGACCAGGATGCCGCCACGACGGCGGTGGTGGCCGAGTACCGGCGGATGCGGGGCCGGGCGACCTGACGCGCGCTCCCCGGAGTGACGCCTCGGGAGGCGGACCCCGGGGCGGCCGCGCGCCGTCGCAGCGACCGCCCCGGGAGTTCGGTGGCGCGGTCGGGGGCGGCGCCCCAGGCGCGGCCGCCAGTGGTTCCAGCGTCGGCTGCGGCCGGTTCTCCCGCAACCCGCGTGACCTGGAGCCCTCGGGTCAGCCGGCGTCCGGCGGCGCGCCCCCCGGACGTGTCCGCCGCGGGCGGGTGACCCGGGCCTGCACCGCCTCCTCGCTCAGCACTGCCTGGACGGTCGTCCCACGGCCCAGCAGCCGCCCCTCGGCATCGACGGCGCTGCAGTCGCAGGTCAGGCGGTTGCCGCGCACCTCGGCGCACCGGGCCGTCACCCGGATGGCGTCGCCGACCCAGGCCGGGGCCAGGTGCTCCACCGACAGGGCGCTGCCGATCCCGGCCTCGCCGGGCTCGAGGTGGCGCAGCAGCAGCTTCCGGCCGGCCTCCTCGAAGTGCTTGGCCATCGAGTAGGTGGCGTACACCGGGTGCACCGGGCCGAGCTCGTCGAAGCGGACGGTCATCTCCGGGGTCACCACGACGTCGAGGACGGCGGACTCGCCGACGGGCACGGGCCTCATGCGCGCACCCCGCGAGCGGTCCGTGCCGCGCACCGGGAGGCGCCGTGCGGGTGCGCCGCCCGTGGCGCCGCGTCGCCCACCGGGGTCAGGCGTCGTAGTCGACGGTGACGGCGTCGGAGACGGGCAGCGACTGGCAGGTGAGCACGTAGCCGGCCTCGACCTCCTGGGCCTCGAGCGCGTAGTTGCGCCGCATCGCCACCTCGCCGTCGGTCACCCGCGCCCGGCAGGTGCCGCACACCCCGCCCTTGCACGCGAAGGGCAGGTCGGAGCGGACGCGCTGCGCGGAGTCCAGCACGCTCTGGTCCTTCGGCAGCGCCAGCGTGGTCGAGCGGCCGTCGAGGACGACGGTCACCTGGCTGCTGGGCCCGGTGACGGTCTGCTCGTCGCCCCGCACCGGCTGGGGCGGGACGTCGTCGACGAAGAACAGCTCCTGGTGGACCTTCCCCGCGGGGACGCCGAGCTCGGCGAGCAGGGCGCGGGCGTCGGTCACCATCCCGTGCGGACCGCACAGCCACCAGTGGTCGACGCGCTCGACCTCGACGAGGTTCTGCACGAGGCTGCGCAGCCGCTCGCCGTCGAGTCGACCGCTGGTCAGGTCGGCGTCGCGGGGCTCGCGGGAGAGGACGTGCACCAGCTGCAGCCGGGTGCCGTAGGCGTCCTTCAGGTCGGCGAGCTCGTCGGCGAACATCACCGTGTTGGTGCGGCGGTTGCCGTAGAAGACGGTGACCGTCGACTCGCCGTCGCGCAGCACGGTGGCGGCCAGGCTCAGTGCCGGGGTGATGCCCGAGCCGGCGACGACGAAGACGTGGTCGGCGGGCTGCGACAGGTCAGCGGTGAAGGTGCCCGAGGGCGGGAGCACCTCGATCTCGTCGCCCGGGCGCACCTCGTGCACCAGGTAGCTGGAGAAGAACCCGCCGGGGACCTCGCGGACGCCGACCCGCGGAGCGGCGCCCATCGGTGCGCAGATGGAGTAGGAGCGGCGCTCGTCCCGGTCGCCGTCGACCCGGCGGAGGGTGAGGGCCTGGCCGGGCCGGAAGCGGTACTCCTCGGCGAGCTCGGCGGGGACGTCGAAGGTGACCGCGACGGAGTCGTCGGTGAGCCGCTCGACCGCGGCCACCCGGAGCGGGTGGAACTGCGGTCGCCGCCGCGGACGGGTGGGGGCGGAACCGGCGGCGGGAACGGTCGCCGTCATCAGATCTCCTTGAAGTGCTCGAACGGCTCGCCGCAGCTGCGGCAGCGGCGCAGGGCCTTGCAGGCCGTGGCGCCGAACTCGCTCTGCTCGACGGTGTCGGCCGACCCGCACTGGGGGCAGCCGGCCGTCCGCCGCGTCGGCCCCAGCTGGAGCGGGACGGGGCCGGGGGACCGGACCGGTGCCGTCCCGGGCGGGGCGATGCCGGCCGCGGCGAGCTTGCGCCGGCCCTCCTCGCTGATCCAGTCGGAGGACCAGGCGGGCGAGAGCACGGTGCGGACGTCGACGTCGGCGAAGCCCGCCCGGTGCAGGGCATGCACGAGGTCCGCCCGCATGACGCCCATCGCGGGGCAGCCGGAGTAGGTCGGCGTGATCTCGACGACGACGGTGCCCTGCTCGACACGCACCTCGCGGAGCACGCCGAGATCCGCGAGGGTCAGCATCGGCAGCTCCGGGTCGGTGACCGTCTCCGCCACCGAGCGGGGGTCGGTCAGCACGGCGCTCACCAGGTCGCCGCCGGGTGCCGGCGGGCCAGGCCCTGCAGGGTGGCCAGCAGCTCGGTCAGCTCCGCGCCGTGCTGCCCGATCCGGCCGCGCGGGGCGGCGTCGGCCGGCCAGGCGGGCACCGGCAGCGTGGCGCGCTCCAGCACGGTGGTGAGGACGTCGCGCACCTCGTCGCGGACGTCGGCCGGGTCGACGGCGACCCCGGCGGCGACCAGCCGGGCCTCGACATCCGTGGCGGTGAACAGGTCGGCCAGCAGCGGCCACACCGCGGCGACGCCGTCTTGGGCCCGCCGGTGCGACTCCTCGGTGCCGTCGCCCAGGCGCAGCACCCAGCGGGCGGCGTGGTCGCGGTGGTAGGCGAGCTCGTGCACGCCCTTCGCGGCGATGGCGGCGAGCACCGGGTCGCGGGACTCCCGCAGCCGGGCGAAGGCCGCCAGCCGCACCGTCGAGGCGACGAGCAGGCGGACCATCGTCTGCGCGAAGTCGCCGTTCTCCGCCTCGACCAGGCCGGTGCAGCGGAACTCGTCGGCGTCCCGGAAGTAGGCCAGGGCATCCTCGTCGGGGATGGTCTCCGCGGCGAGCTCCCGCGAGCGGCCGAGCACCCCGGCCGCCCCGGCGCGGGCGAGCAGGAGCCGGGCCTGGCCGAGGAGGTCCAGGCCGATGTTGCCCAGCGCCACCTCCTCCTCGAGCTCCGGCGCGTTGGTCATCCACTGGGTGAGCCGCTGGGCGAGCACGAGCGCGTCGTCGCCGAGCATCAGGCAGTAGGTGCCGAGGTCGGCGGCGTCGACGCCGTGGGGCACCGTGGTGTCGACGCCGGCCAGCGGGTCGTCGAAGCCGGTGCCGAAGGCCCAGTGCCCCGCGTCGTCGTGCGCATTGGCCAGCGCGTCGTACACCGTCTCCTCGTGCATGGCCTCGCTCCTGACTCCGGCGAGATCTGCACAGTGGCCGCCGTCGGGGAGCCGATGCGGGCCACTGTGCAGATCTCGCCTCACATGTGGGGGACGTTCTCGGGGATCTCGTAGAACGTCGGGTGGCGGTAGACCTTGTCGCCGCTGGGGGCGAACATCGGGTCCTTCTCGTCGGGGCTGGACGCGGTGATGTCGGCGGCCTTGACCACCCAGATGCTCACGCCCTCGTTGCGCCGGGTGTAGAGGTCGCGGGCGGCGTGCACGGCCATCTCGTCGTCGGGTGCGTGCAGCGAGCCGACGTGCACGTGGTTGAGCCCGCGCTTGCCGCGGACGAAGACCTCGTACAGCGGCCAGTCCCGGCGCACGGCCGGCCGCTGGGCCTGCACCGGCACCTCCGGCCCGGTCGGGACCGCGCCGTGCCCGCCCTCGGCGGTGACCTCGCCGCTCACGCGGCCGCCCCCTCGTGCTTGCGGGCGTAGGCCGTGGCCGCCTCGGTGACCCAGGCGTTGTCGTCCCGGGCCGCGCGGCGGCGGGCGACGCGCACGGCGTTCATCGGGCCCTCGCCGGAGATGACCCGCTTGAACTCGTCCCAGTCGATCCGGCCGAACCGGTAGTGGCCGGTCTCGGGGTCGTAGGAGAGGTCGGGGTCGGGGAGCGTGACACCGAGGACCTCGGCCTGCGGCACGGACATGTCCACGAACCGCTGGCGCAGCTCGTCGTTGGTGTGCCGCTTGATGCCCCAGGCCATCGACTGCGCGGTGTTGGGGCTGTCGTCGTCGGGCGGGCCGAACATCATGAGCGAGGGCCACCACCAGCGGTCGACGGCGTCCTGCACCATGGCGCGCTGTTCGTCGGTGCCGCGCATCATCGTCATCAGCAGCTCGTAGCCCTGCCGCTGGTGGAACGACTCCTCCTTGCAGACCCGGATCATCGCCCGGGCGTAGGGCCCGTAGGAGGAGCGGCACAGCGGCACCTGGTTGCAGATGGCCGCGCCGTCGACCAGCCAGCCGATGACGCCGACGTCGGCGTAGGTGAGCGTCGGGTAGTTGAAGATCGAGCTGTACTTCTGCCTGCCCTCGATCAGCTTGTCGGTGAGGTCGGCGCGGTCGGCGCCGAGCGTCTCGGCCGCGGAGTACAGGTACAGGCCGTGACCGGCCTCGTCCTGCACCTTGGCCAGCAGGACGGCCTTGCGCCGCAGGCTGGGCGCGGCGAGCAGCCAGTCGCCCTCGGGCTGCATGCCGATGATCTCCGAGTGCGCGTGCTGCGCGACCTGGCGGATGAGCGTCTTCCGGTACCCCTCGGGCATCCAGTCCCGCGGCTCGATGCGATGGCCGGCCGCGATGGTGGCGTCGAACTGGTCCTGCAGCGCGGTCTCGTCGGGCGCGGGCCGGTCCAGGGTGGGTGCGGACATCTCGTTCCCCTCGGGTGCGTCTCGGGTCATTTACTGACCGGACGGTCGGTAATCAGTGTGCACGAGCGGAGGCCGCCGCACAACCCTGTCCGCGGCGCTCCCCGGGCGGGTCTTGACAGCGGTCGAGAGGAGGGGATGCTTACCTGACCGCCCGGTCGGTAATTCGGAGCCGAGCTCGCGCGCCGACCGCCCGGTGACGACGCTCAGGACATCGGAGGCCACTGCCATGACGGTTGCGACCACGGAGACGAACGGGCGCCCGGGGGAGGCGCCCGACCCGGCGCTGCTGGACCCCGCCGAGCGCCTGGGCGTCGATGAGCTGCGCGCGCAGCAGCTGGAGCGGCTCCAGTGGTCGCTGCGGCACGCCTACGACAACGTGCCGCACTACCGCCGGGCCTTCGACGCGGCCGGCGTGCACCCCGACGACTGCCGGGAGCTCGCCGACCTCGCGAAGTTCCCGACGACCAGCAAGGCCGACCTGCGCGAGAACTACCCCTTCGGGATGTTCGCGGTCCCGAAGGACCAGGTGCGCCGCGTGCACGCCTCCTCCGGCACCACCGGCAAGCCGACCGTCGTCGGCTACACCGAGCGCGACCTCGACACCTGGGCGACGGTCATGGCCCGCTCCATCCGCGCCGCGGGGGGCCGGCCGGGGGACACGCTGCACAACGCCTACGGCTACGGCCTGTTCACCGGCGGCCTGGGCGCCCACTACGGAGCCGAGAAGCTGGGGTGCACCGTCGTCCCCGTGTCCGGTGGCATGACGCCGCGGCAGGTGCAGCTGATCCGCGACTTCGAGCCGCGGATCATCATGGTCACGCCCTCCTACATGCTCACCGTCATCGACGAGTTCGAGAAGCAGGGCGTGGACCCGCGGGAGAGCAGCCTCGAGATCGGCATCTTCGGCGCCGAGCCCTGGACCGAGCAGATGCGCCGCGAGATGGAGGAGCGGGCCGGCATCCACGCCGTGGACATCTACGGCCTGTCCGAGGTGATGGGCCCCGGCGTCGCCCAGGAGTGCGTGGAGACCAAGGACGGGCTGCACGTCTGGGAGGACCACTTCTACCCGGAGGTCATCGACCCGCTCACCGGTGAGGTGCTGCCCGACGGCGAGGAGGGGGAGCTCGTCTTCACCTCGCTGACCAAGGAGGCGATGCCGGTCGTCCGCTACCGGACCCGCGACCTCACCCGGCTGCTGCCCGGCACCGCGCGCCCGGCGTTCCGGCGGATGCAGAAGATCACCGGCCGCACCGACGACATGATCATCCTGCGGGGGGTGAACCTGTTCCCCACCCAGATCGAGGAGATCGTGCTGCGGACGCCGGGGCTCTCCCCGCACTTCGCCCTCGAGCTCGTCACCCGGGAGCGGATGGACCACCTGATCTGCCGCGTCGAGGCGCGGCCGGACTGCCCGGCGGAGGCGAGATCTGCCGCGGCGGCCGCGGTGCGCACGGGCGTCAAGGACGTCGTCGGGTCCAGCATCGAGGTGCTCGTGGTGGACCCCGAGACGCTGCCCCGATCGGTTGGCAAACTCAAGCGCATGACCGACAACCGGAACCGTGCATGACGTCGACCGCCGACGCGCCCCCGGCCCGACGCGGCCGCCCGGGGCACTCGCTGGACTCGCTGCTCGACGTCGCCGTCGAGGTCTTCAACGAGCGCGGCTACGACGCCACCAGCATGGAGGAGCTGGCCACCCGGCTCGGCGTCACCAAGTCGGCGATCTACCACCACGTGCCCAGCAAGGTGGAGCTGCTGCGGCTGGCGCTCGACCGTGCGCTGGACGCGTTGTTCGCCGTCACCGATGAGCCCGGCGGCACCACCGGCCCGGCGATCGACCGGCTGGAGCACGTCGTCCGCGGGTCGGTCCGCGTGCTCGCGGCCGAGCTGCCCTTCGTGACGCTCCTGCTCCGGGTCCGGGGCAACTCCCCGGTCGAGCAGGCGGCGCTGCAGCGGCGACGGGAGTTCGACCGGGTCGTCACCGACCTGGTGCGCGCCGCCGAGGACGAGGGCGACGTGCGCCCCGACGTCGATCCCGCCGTCACCAGCCGCCTGCTCTTCGGCACCGTCAACTCGCTGACCGAGTGGTACCGGCCCGGCGGCGGCCTGTCCGCGGACGACCTCGCCGACGCCCTCGTGACCACGACCTTCCGGGGCCTGCGGACCCGCGCCCCGGCGCCACCGGCGTCCTGACCCGGGCCGGCCGGCCCTCGGACCGTCAGGCGCGTCCGGGCGGGGCGGGGGGCACCTGGCGGCTGTGTCCCCGCATCTCGGCGAGGAGTAGCCCGTCCGCGTCGCGGGTCACCGCGACGTCGTAGATCCCGCCCCGCCCCACGAGCGATCGTTCCACCGCGGTGGCGGTGACGGTGTCGCCGGCGCGGGCCGGCGCGAGGTACTCGATGCTGCACGACCGCCCCACCGCCGGCTGTCCGTGCGAGTTGCAGGCCATCGCGAAGGCGATGTCGGCGACGGCGAACAGTGCAGCGCCGTGCGCGGTGCCGTGCCCGTTGAGCATCTGGGGCCGGATGATCATGTGCGCCGTGACCGAACCCGGCGCCACGGAGCTGACGGTGACGCCGAGTGCCCGCGCCGCGGAATCCTCCGCCAGGTAGCGGCGGACGGTCTCCTCGGCGAGGCGCTGCGGGGCAGGGCTGGTCATCGGGGCCGCCTCGGGTCAGTCGTAGGTGTGGAATCCGCGACCGGTGGTGCGGCCGAGCTCGCCCGCCGCGACCTTGTCGCGGAGCAGTTGCGGTGGGGCAAACCGCTCGCCGAGGGTCCGGTGGAGGTACTCGGCGATCGCCAGCCGCACGTCGAGGCCCACGAAGTCGGTGGAGCGCAGGGGCCCCATCGGGTGCCGGTAGCCCAGCTCCATGGCGGCGTCGATGGCCTCGGCGTCGGCGACCCCCTCCTCGAGCATCCGGATCGCCTCCAGCCCCAGCAGCACCCCGAGCCGGGAGGAGGCGAAGCCGGGGGAGTCCTTCACCACGACGTCGGTCTTGCCGAGTGCGCGCACCCAGCCGGAGGCGATCCCGACGAGCTCGGCCGCGGTCTCGCGGGCGACCACCACCTCCACGAGCTTGGACGCCGGCACGGGGTTGAAGAAGTGCAGGCCGAGGAACCGGGCCGGGCGCTCCAGCGCCGCGGCGAGCTCGGTGACCGAGAGGGAGCTGGTGTTCGTGGCGAGCACCGCGTCCGGGCCGACGGCGGACTCCGCGGCGCCCAGCACCTCCGCCTTGAGGTCGGCCCGCTCGGGGACGGCCTCGACGACCAGCCCGTTCTCCCGGTCCAGCGCGGCGGGGGAGTCCACCAGGGTCAGCCGGTCCAGCGCGGCGGCGACGTCGCCGTCGAGCTTTCCGCGGCGGGCGGCCTCCGCCAGCCCCTCGGCCACCCGGCCGTGGGCGGCGTCGGCAGCCTCTGCGCCGGCCTCCACGACCTCGACGCGGGCGCCGGCGGTCAGGAAGGCCTGGGCGATGCCGGCGCCCATGCGCCCGCCGCCGATGACGGCGACGCGGGCGGGGACCGGGGCGCTCACGCCGTCTCCGCGTTCGTCGTGGTGTCCCGGTCGACGCGCACCCGCGCGGCGGGGTCGCCGGGGCGACCGCGCCCGCGTGCGACCCGTCGGCCGACCTGGCGGATCTCGGTGTGCTCCTGCATCGTCGCTCCTGGAATTCGCCGGACCCGGCGGGTCCCGGGGGGTGGGGGAGGGCCGACCGTCCGGTCCGGAGGTGGTGGCCCCACTGTGGTGGCGGCGTCTCCGGGAAGCAATCGCCGGCGACGCCTGCCGCCGTCGCGACCAGGGTCGACGGCCGCGGCCACCACGGCGCCGGGGGCCCCGCCGGGGTGCGGCGCCGAGCGGCGGACGCGTCCGCCACCCGGCGCCGGCGGTCCCGCTCCGTCAGGCCCGGAGGTGCCCCCGCTCGCCGGTCAGGGCCGGAAGCCGAGGGCCTCGGCCTCCTCGGGGTGCGCGCGCAGGTACTCCTCGTGGGCCTCGGCCACCCGCAGGCTCGCGCCCTTCGTCTCCCCGGCGACCGTCACCGCGGTGAAGGAGATGACGCAGAGCACCATGATGTAGATGCCGACCGAGCCCGACCACCCGGTCGACTGCAGGAGCAGCTCGGCGATCATCGGGGCGAAGGCGCCTCCGAGGATCGCTCCCAGGGCGTAGCCGATCGAGACACCGGAGTAGCGGACCGCGACCGGGAACATCTCGGCGTACATCGCCGACATCGGCCCGTACGACAGCCCGAGCCCGATGGTCAGCAGGAACAGCGCGACGCCGTAGAGCCAGATGTTCCCCGTGTCGATGAGCAGGAACATCGGGATCATCCAGAGGAAGACCAGGGCGTAGCCGATCTGGAACGTGCGCACCCGGCCGATCCGGTCGGACAGGATGCCGCCGTACATCGTGAAGGCGAGCCAGCCGAAGGACGCCAGGGTGGTGGCCAGCAGGACGGATTCGCGCGGCATGTCCAAGGTGGTGCTGGCGTAGGCGATGAAGAAGGCGATGAGCAGGTACCCGGCGGCGTTGTTGGCGATGAAGATCAGTGCGCTGAGCACCACCTGCCGGGTGTTGCGGCGGAAGAGGTCGCGCAGCGGGGCGGACGACTCCTTCTTCCGCAGCTGCATCTCCTTGAAGACCGGGCTTTCCTCCACGGCGCGGCGGATCAGGTAGCCGATGACGATCAGCACGACCGACAGCAGGAAGGGGATGCGCCAGCCCCAGGACTGGAACTGCTCGGGCGTGGTCAGCGTCGACAGCAGCCACAGCACGCCCGTCGCGAGGATCATGCCGACCGGCACGCCCACCTGCGGGTAGGCGCCGAACAGGCCGCGCCGCGCCACCGGGGCGTGCTCCACCGACATGAGCGCCGCGCCGCCCCACTCGCCGCCTGCGGAGAAGCCCTGCAGGATTCGCAGCAGGATCAGGATGGCCGGCGCGGCGAACCCGATCTGCTCGTACGTCGGCAGCAGCCCGATGAGTGCGGTGGCCGTCCCCATCAGCAGCAGGGTGAAGACCAGCATCCGCTTGCGGCCGAGCCGGTCGCCGAAGCGCCCGGCCACGATGGCTCCGAGCGGGCGGAACAGGAAGCTGATGCCGATGGTGGCCAGCGACAGCACGGTGGCCAGCCCGGGGGAGTCCTCGCTGAGCGGGGAGAGGAAGAGCGGGGCCAGCACCAGGCTCGCCGCCTGGGCGTAGATGAAGAAGTCGTACCACTCGATCGTGGTGCCGGCGAGGGTGCCCGCGAGGACCTTGCGCTCCTCGGTGGTCATCCGGTGGCGCTCGCGAGAGGGGGCATCTGTGGAGAGGGGCATGGCAGCTCCGCCGTCGCTCGGTGGGTGTGCATTTACTGACCGGACGGTCAGTCCGGTGCGGGACGGTAGCTCAATGTGCTCTGGGCCACAATGGGGTCGTCCTCGTTCCCGACCGTTCGGTCAGGTGGGGGAGGTTGCGCGGCGGACAGGCGACCACCGGCCGAGTCGCCGACGGTCGTGGGTGGCCACGGCCGGGCACCTGCTCGGCACGGTCCTCGCCATGCCGTCAGCGGTGACGTTCCCCGGTGCAGTGGGATCGGTCATCGGTGTTCCCGTCCGGCGGTGGATGTCGGAGCTGCGTGCGGCAGGCGGTGGGCGACGTGCCGGCCGGCTGGGGTGGGATCAGGGGTGAGCTCGCCGGTGAGCACGAGCTGCTCGGCCAGGTCGCGGACCTTGCGGTTGGTGTGCATCGAGGCGTCGGCCAGCAGTCGGAAGGCCTGGTCCGGGGTGAGCTTGTGCCGCTCCATCAAGATGCCCTTGGCCTGCTCGATGGCCGCCCGGGACTCCAGCGCCGCCCGCATGTTCTCCGCCTGGTCGCGGGCGTCCTGCAGGGCCTCGATGTTGGTCAGCACCACGCCGGCGTAGGCAGCGAACTCAGCCAGGGCCTGCCGGTGCTCTCCGGTGAAGGCGCCGGCGGCCGGGGAGTACACGTTCACGCACGCGGCCAGCTGCGTGGCGGGCGCCGGTACCGAGAGGGAGCTCAGGGCGCCGTGGCGGAGGAAGGTCGCCACGTAGTCCGGCCACCGGTCCTCGGTGCGGCCGTCGGTGATCTCGATGAACTGGCCGCTCAGGGCGGCGTCCATGCAGGGGCCGTACCCCTGCCCGTACTGCGTCTCGTCCAGCCGCAGCGCCAGCTCCCCGGTGAAGGCCGCGGTCGTGGGCCGCCGGTTGCGCACCACCGTGATCGAGGCCTGCGCACCGGCCGGCATCAGGCTCGTCACCAGTCCGACGGCGCGCTCCAGCACCGACTGGCGGTCCTCCTCCGCCAGCACCAGCCGAGCGAGCTCGTCCACCGCCTTCCGGGGCCCCGGCGGGATGGGCCTGGCCACGGGATCGGTCACCGGCGTCGTCCCCCTGCTCTGGTCGCCGCGGACGAGTTGCACGAACGGCCGACGGCACACCGGAGCCGCTGTCAGCCCGGTGGGCTCCGACGGTGGTCGCCCGGGCCCACCCGACGGCCGCCCGGAGCCGCGGTGGGTCTCGAGCGATCCAGCTGTCACCACTGGGCGCACTCGTCGGTGGCCGGGCAGGTCCGGTGGCTGAATGCACGCTATCGGACATTGCCGCGGAGGAGCAGCCGATCGGCGCCGATCCGCTGACGGGCTCTCGTGTGCCAGGATGAGGACGCCCCGCACGTAGGAGCAGCCTCCGCCTGAGTACGCAGACCTGGACGTGGGATCACCTCATCCCGTCGAAGGTCCGGCCCAGGCAGCACCGCACGGAGGAGCCCGCTCGTGGCCACCGACCCCGCCGCCGCACGCCGCAACGCGGTCCTGGGCGGCATGGACGAACAGGCGCTCGCCCCCCTGCTGCCCGATCTGCACCAGACCCCGCTGACGCTGGGGCAGGTGCTGCACGAGCCCGGCGAGCCGGTCACCGCCGTCTACTTCCCGCTCGTGGGTGTCGTCTCCGTCGTCGCGGACGTCGGCGACGACGAGCTGGTGGAGACCGCCACCATCGGCCAGGAGGGCATGGTCGGCCTGTCGGCGTTCCTCGGCGCCGACGGCGGCGCCCCGACCGAGCGCGCCCTGGTGCAGGTGGCTGGGGATGCGCTGACCATGAGCGCCGAGGACCTCCACCGGCACACCGCCGACGTCGACGGCCCGCTGGCGGCCCGACTCCGCCGCGTCACGCAGGCGATGTTCACCCAGCTCGCCCGCAACGCCGCCTGCAACCGGGTGCACACAGTGCGCCAGCGGGCCGCCCGGTGGCTGCTGATGACCGCCGACCGGATGGACCGACCCACCTTCGAACTCACCCAGCACTTCCTCGCCCAGATGCTCGCGGTGCGGCGGACCTCGGTCAGCGAGGCGGCGCGGTCACTGGCCGAGGACGGCTGCATCACCTACACCCGCGGCGCGATCACCATCGTCGACCGGCCGCGGCTGCGTGCCCACGCCTGCGACTGCTACGGGGCCATCCGCCGCGCCACCGACGTGGCGCTGGCGGGGCGGTGAGGCGGAAGGCTCCAGCGGGCCCTGGCGCCGCGCCACGCACGCAGGAAGACCCCTGTCGCGCCGGTACCGGAGGGGTGGCCCGCACGAGCCGGAACGGGCGGAGGCCCCGGTCAGTCGCCTGACCAGGGCCTCCACCGCTGGGGTGAGTGACGGGGCTCGAACCCGCGACACCCAGGATCACAACCTGGTGCTCTACCAGCTGAGCTACACCCACCGTGCATCCGTCCGGGCGCGACGGCCCGGGGGAACGCGCCAACGATACCGGAGCCCCCGCGGCGGCCCGCCGGGGGAGTCGCCGTCGTCAGGCGGCGCCGGCGTCTCCCGCCGACAGCAGCTCGGCGAACGAGCCGATGACCTCGTCGGCGGCCTGCTTGGCCTGCTCGCCGCTGGGCCCGGGTGCGGCCACGAACAGCGTCCGCCGGTAGTACGCCAGCTCCCGTACCGACTCGATGATGTCGGCCAGTGCCCGGTGGGCCAGCCCCTTGGGCGGCTGCGCGAAGTAGACGCGGGGGAACCAGCGGCGGGCCAGCTCCTTCACCGAGGAGACGTCGACCATCCGGTAGTGCAGGTGGTCGTCGAGCTCGGGCATGTCCCGGGCGAGGAAACCACGGTCGGTCCCGATCGAGTTGCCGCACAGCGGGGCGGTGCGCCGGTCGGGGACGAACCGCTTCACGTAGGCCAGGATCTGCTGCTCGGCCTCGGCCAGGGTGAGCGTGGCGGCGCGGACGGCGTCGGTCAGCCCCGACTTCGCGTGCATCTCGGCCACGAAGTCGGTCATGCCGTCGAGGTCGGCGTCGTCGGCGGCGATGATGAGGTCCAGGCCCGGGTCGAGGACGTTCAGCTCGGAGTCGGTGATCAGCACCGCGACCTCGATCAGCTTGTCCTTGGTGAGGTCCAGCCCGGTCATCTCGCAGTCGATCCAGACCAGGTGCCCGCCGTTCTCCGCCACGTCGTCCGACAGTACGCACCGCGCGCCCCGGCCGCCCCGATCACCCCTCGTGTCCACGCGCATCCCAGCCGCCGCGGACGCGCGATCGGAAGGCTCGGAAACGGCGCTGATCACCGTTAGGGTCGCCCGAACGCCCGCCGTCAGAAAGATCCCCGTGTCCTCTGCACCCGCTCCCGTCGCCACGCCCGTGCCACTGGCGCCGGGCACGCTCCGCGCCGGCCTGGCCCACCCGATCGCCCTGCTCCGGTGGTTGTGGACGGCGTACGTGACCCCCGGTCGGCCCGGGCGGCCCACCACCCAGACCGAGCTGCGCTGGGTCTACACCGCGTGGCTGGCGGCCTTCCTGCTGAAGATGCTGGGGTCGTCCTGGGACGTCTCCTGGCACTTCATGTGGCTGCGTGACGACCTGGCCCCGCCGCACCTGCTCAACACGGTGGGCACCGTCGTCGTCGTCGTGCTGGTGCTGTTCCACAGCTACAGCGGGTACGGCGTGGACCGGCGTGCGCTGCGGCTGATGCAGGTGGGCACCGCCACGTTCCTCGTCGCTGTCCCGGTCGACATCGTCAACCACCGGATCAACGGGCTGGACATCACCAGCTGGAGCCCCAGCCACGCGCTCCTGTACCTGGGGACGGCGATCATGCTGGCCGGCGCGCTGCGCGGGTGGTGGCTGTACGCGGCGCCGGGGCGCACCCGCGACCTCGTCTCGCTGGGCCTGTGGCTGTTCTTCGTCGAGAACGTGGTCTTCCCCAACCAGCACCAGGAGTACGGGGTGCTGTCGCTGGAGGCCTACGACGCCGGCCGGACGACGGCCGAGCCGCAGCTGCTGGACTTCGCCGCCTCGCAGGGCCAGTCGCCGGCCATGTTCATGCTCCCGGTGCCGTCGTGGGTGCACCCGGCGTGGCTGATCTGCGCCGGCCTGCTGGCGCTCGTGGTGGCCCGCCGGGTCGTCGCGCTGCGCTGGACGGCGACGGTGATCGCCGTCGTCTACCTCGGCTACCGCGGCGTCATGTGGCTCGGGCTGGTGGCGACGGGCTTCCCGCCGTCGGTGCTCCCGGTGGTGCTCGTCGTGGGCGCGCTGCTCGTCGACGTCGCCGCCGATCGCCGGGTCCCCGGCTGGGTGGCGGGTCCGGCGGTCGCCGCGGCGGTCTACGCCGTCGCCTTCCCGCTGGAGTCGCTGGGCCTGCTCCCGCCCTGGAACTGGTGGTCGGCGCTGCCGGTGGCCGTCGCGTTCGGCGCGTTGTGGGCGGCGGTCGACGTGCTGGCCGCCAGCACCTGGCTGGCGCGGTGGCGCGTCCCGGACGAGCCGGCGGCCGCCGAACCCGTCCCCGCCTGAACCCGCCGGGCCACGCCGAGCGCGACGGGAGAGGTCGCGGCGATGACGTAGCGTCGGTGGCGGCTGCCCCGCGGGGTCGCCGTCGGTGCCCCGCGCCGGGACCCAGCCGACGGATCTCCTGACCGCAGAACCCGACCGCCCGGAGGACGACGTGCTGGTCCTGACCCCGGCGCCGCTGGAGACGGCGGGCGAGCGCGCGTTCTTCGGGGAGCTCGAGCGGTGGGGCACCGGTGGTTCCGTGCGGGCGGCCGTGGTGGCCTCCCTGCCGCTGGTGGACGAGCCGCTGGGCCGCCGGCAGTCCGACGCGGTGCTGCTGGTGCCCGAGGGTCTCGCCGTCATCCGCGTGGTCGAGGTCCCCCGGCAGTCCGGTGTGGTGACGGCGAAGCCCGAAGGCCCGTGGACGATCGCCGCCCCGGGGGACGGGCCCGAGCAGGTGCTGCACCAGGCCGGGGGCGGCTCGACGCCGCTCGACGGGCTCATGCGAGCGGGCATGGACACCGCGGTGAAGCTGCGGCGCGCCGGCCTGCAGCCCGGGCGGATCGCGCGTCTCACCGTCCTGGTCGGCGAGATCACCGGGCTGGTCCCGGCCGACGGCGACCTGGGCGAGGGCGACCTGGTGGCCACGCTGGACCCCCGCTCCCTCCTGCTCGCGTTCGCCCGCGCCGCACGGCACGCCGGGGTCGACAACCCCCGGCTGTGGACCACCGCCGACGTGCGGGCGGCCCTCGCGGCGCTGGAGCTGCCCGGCCGGGGGCCCACGGTCGAGGAGCTCAACGGCGAGGCCTTCCCGTACTCGCCGTACGTCCTCCGCCGCCCCGAGCTGCTGACCCCGGCCGCGATGGCCGCCTCCCCGGCGATCACCCCGCCGGGCACGCCCGACAGGGAGCCGCGCGACGGCGCCGCCGGCGCGGCGTACGACGGCGATCCGCTGAGCGCCACCGCCGTGGCCCGCGCGGTCGCCGCCTCGGTGGCCTCCGCGCACGCCGCCGCAGTGGCGGCGGCGGCGCCCACGGGCTCCGCGCCGGGCGTCGCCGTGCAGCGGGACACCGTCGAGGTGGGGGGCGCGCCGGCACCGCCGCGTGCCGCCGGGCTCGTCGGCGCCGCGGACGGCGACGCGGGACGCACCGAGCGCGAGGACGACGTCGCGGGACGCACCGTGCCCGAGGACGACGACGCGGCCACCCCGCCCGGGCCCCGCACGGCGGTGCTCCCGGCCGCGCCCCGGGCCGCGGAGCCGCCAGTGCCCCGGGCCGCGGAGCCGCCCGGGCGCCCGCCGCTGTCCCCGGCGTGGGGTGCCACCGCATCCGGTCGGGGCGAGGCGCGGGCGCCGGGCGACCGCCGGCGGGCCGCTGCGCTGATCGCGGCGGTGGTGGCCCTGGTGGCCGTCTGCGCGATCGCCGCCCTGCTGCTCGGCGGCGACGGCTCCGGGGGCGAGGGCGCCGCGGGCGACGACGGGTCGCCGTCCGACGCCGTCGCGGCGGGTCCCACGATCGGCGAGGTGCGGGAGGTGAACGGCACCGCCTACACGGTGGAGGCCGTGCAGGTGGACGACACCTGCGCCGGGCACGCCTACGGGGAGGTGGCCGGCTTCTTCGCCGCGACCGACTGCACCGGGCTCTCCCGGGCGCTCTACTCGGCCGAGGTCGGCGGCGCCCCGGTGGTGGTCTCGGTGTCGCGGGTCGCCATGTCCGACCCCGCCGCGGCCCGGGAGCTGCGTGCTCTCACCGACCGCGACGGCAGCGGCAACGTCAACGACCTGCTGCGCGAGGGGGTCACCTACGACGGCGGCCCGGTAGGGCTGCGGTCGGCGGAGTACGCCAGCGCGGTGTCGGGGTCGACCGTCACCGTGGTCGAGAGCGCGTGGGCCGGTGCGCCGGGGCCGGGTGGTGCGGCGGCGGTGGACAAGGTGGCCTCGGACGGGCTCGCGCTGCCGGTGCCACCTCTCCCGGAGGGCTGAGGTCCTTCCCGGCGCCCGCACCTCAGGTGGTGGCCGCCGCCCAGGCCATCGCGTTGAGGAGTTCGGCCATCGCGGGGCGGGTCAGCCGGCCGGCGCTGTGCGGGGTGGAGTTGATCAGCCCGAAGACGGCGTGCGCGCGGGCCCGGCAGGCGGCCGCCTCGGCGCCCGGGTGCACCCGCGCCAGCACGGCCACCCACACCTCGACGTACCGGCGCTGCAGCCGGCGCACCTGCGCGGCCTCGGCCTCGGGCAGGGAGCCGAGGTCCCGGTCGTGCACGACGATCAGCGCCGGGTTGTCCAGCGCGAAGTCGACCTGGAAGTCGATGAGCGCACGCAGCTGGGCGGCGGGGTCGCTGCCCGCGGCCGCCACCCGGTCGCGGCCGCCGTCGGCGAGGCGCGCGCTGATGCGCAGCAGCATCTCGGCGAGCATCGCGTCCTTGCTGGCGAAGTGCCGGTAGATCGCCGGCCCGGTCACCCCGACGGCCGCGCCGACGTCGTCCACCCCCACCGCGCGGGACCCGCGTTCGGCGAACAGCCGGGCGGCCGCCTGCAGGATTTGCTCCCGCCGGGACGGGCGGGCGGCATCGGCATGCATGGCGGCGTCCTGCGCGCGGGCGCCCGCGCCCAGATCCGTGCCGGCCGACGTCATGCGACGGATGCTAGCCCCGCCGGTGAACATCGGTTAACCCCACGACGAGTGGGCTGGACCTCACCGTGAACCGTGGTTAACCTCTGCCCCGTGGACGCACCGGTGCTCTCCCACGCCCTGTCGGCCGACCCGGCGGGCGCTGCCCGCAACGCCGCGGCGCACGCGGAGCTCGTCGCCGATCTGGCCGGCCAGCTGCGCGCGGTGGGTCTCGGCGGCGGCGAGCGGGCCCGCGAGCGGCACTCCGCTCGCGGAAAGCTGCTGCCCCGCGAGCGGGTCGACGCGCTGCTCGACCCGGGGAGCCCCTTCCTCGAGCTGTCGCCGCTGGCCGCGCACGGCCTCTACGGCGGCGAGGCGCCGGCGGCGGGGATCATCACGGGTATCGGCCGCGTCTCCGGCCGCGAGTGCGTCGTCGTCGCCAACGACGCCACTGTCAAGGGCGGCACCTACTACCCGATGACGGTGAAGAAGCACCTGCGCGCCCAGGAGGTGGCGCTGCACAACCGGCTGCCGTGCATCTACCTGGTCGACTCCGGCGGCGCCTTCCTCCCGATGCAGGACGAGGTCTTCCCCGACCGCGAGCACTTCGGCCGGATCTTCTACAACCAGGCGAACCTCTCCAAGGCCGGCATCGCCCAGATCGCGGCGGTGATGGGCTCCTGCACCGCCGGGGGCGCGTACGTGCCCGCGATGAGCGACGAGGCGGTGATCGTCCGCGAGCAGGGCACGATCTTCCTGGGCGGCCCGCCGCTGGTGAAGGCCGCGACCGGCGAGGTGGTCACCGCCGAGGAGCTCGGCGGGGGAGACCTGCACAGCCGGGTCAGCGGGGTCACCGACCACCTGGCCGACGACGACGCGCACGCCCTGCAGATCGTCCGGCAGATCGTGTCCACCCTCGGGCCGCGGGAGCCCCGGCCGTGGGACCTGGAGCCGGTCGAGGAGCCGCAGCACCCGCCGGAGTCGATCTACGAGGTGGTGCCGCCGGATCCGCGCACCCCCTACGACGTCCGCGAGGTCATCGCCCGGCTGGTCGACGGCAGCCGGTTCGCCGAGTTCAAGCCGCTCTACGGGCAGACGCTGGTCACCGGCTTCGCCCGGCTGCACGGGCACCCCGTCGGGATCGTCGCCAACAACGGCGTGCTCTTCGCCGAGTCGGCACTCAAGGGCGCGCACTTCATCGAGCTGTGCGACCGCCGGAAGATCCCGCTGCTGTTCCTGCAGAACATCACCGGCTTCATGGTCGGCCGCGACTACGAGGCCGGCGGCATCGCCAAGCACGGCGCCAAGATGGTCACCGCCGTCGCCTGCGCCCGGGTGCCGAAGCTGACCGTGGTCATCGGCGGCTCGTTCGGAGCCGGCAACTACTCGATGTGCGGCCGGGCGTACTCGCCCCGCTTCCTGTTCACCTGGCCCAACGCCCGCATCTCGGTGATGGGCGGGGAGCAGGCGGCGTCGGTGCTGGCGACGGTCCGCCGGGACGGCATCGAGGCCCGCGGGGAGGAGTGGCCGGCCGAGGAGGAGGAGGCGTTCAAGGCGCCGATCCGCGACCAGTACGAGTCCCAGGGCCACCCCTACTACGCCACGGCGCGGCTCTGGGACGACGGCGTCATCGACCCCGCCCAGACCCGCACCGTGCTCGGCCTCGCCCTGTCCGCCTGCGCCAACGCGCCGCTCGAGGACGTCGGCTACGGCGTCTTCCGGATGTGACCGGCGTGAACCCCGGCACCGAGTCCCCCTGGTTCGGCGGCGCTCGTCCGCTGAGTGCACACGCACTCACTGTCAGAGCGTCGGCGAGGGAGCAGTGAGGCGAGGCATGTTCGACACCGTCCTGGTCGCGAACCGCGGCGAGATCGCCGTCCGGGTCATCCGCACCCTGCGGGAGATGGGCATCCGGTCGGTCGCCGTCTACAGCGACGCCGATGCCGGGGCGCTGCACACCCGCGTGGCCGACGTCGCCGTGCACATCGGGCCGGCTCCTGCGGCGCAGAGCTACCTGTCGGTCGAGCGGGTGCTGCAGGCCGCGGCCGCCACCGGCGCCCAGGCGATCCACCCCGGTTACGGCTTCCTGTCGGAGAACGTGGAGTTCGCCCGCGCGTGCGAGAAGGCGGGGATCGTCTTCATCGGCCCGCCGGTAGCCGCGATCGAGGCCATGGGCGACAAGATCCGCGCCAAGCAGACGGTCATGGCCGCCGGGGTCCCGGTCGTGCCGGGCCGCACGGAGCCCGGGATGACCGACGCCGAGGTCGCCGACGCCGCCGTCGCCGTCGGCTTCCCGGTGCTGCTCAAGCCGAGCGCGGGCGGTGGCGGCAAGGGCATGCGGGTCGTCCGCTCCGCCGACGAGCTGTCCGACGCGATCGCCGGGGCGCGCCGCGAGGCGAGGAGCTCCTTCGGCGACGACACCCTGCTCGTGGAGCGCTACGTCGGCAACTCGCGGCACATCGAGGTGCAGGTGCTGGGGGACGCCCACGGGAACGTCATCCACCTCGGCGAGCGCGAGTGCTCGCTCCAGCGCCGGCACCAGAAGGTGATCGAGGAGGCGCCGTCGCCGCTGCTGGACACCGGCATGCGCGCCACCATGGGCCGGGCGGCGGTCGAGGCGGCGAAGGCCGTCGGGTACACCGGCGCCGGCACGGTCGAGTTCATCGTCGACGCCGACCGGCCGCGCGATTTCTTCTTCCTCGAGATGAACACCCGGCTGCAGGTCGAGCACCCCGTCACCGAGTGCGTCACCGGCCTGGACCTCGTCGAGCTGCAGGTGCGGGTGGCGGCGGGCGAGCGGTTGCCCGTGGACCAGGACGACGTCTCCCTCGACGGGCACGCGATCGAGGGGCGGCTCTACGCCGAGGACCCGGCGCGCGGCTTCCTCCCGCAGGCCGGCACGGTGCTGGGGCTGGTGGAGCCCGACGGCGCCGGCATCCGGGTGGACAGCTCGCTGGCCGTGGGCACGGTCGTCGGCACCGACTACGACCCGATGCTGGCCAAGGTCGTCGCCTGGGGCCCGGACCGGGAGACCGCCCGGGCCCGGCTCGTCGGCGCGCTCGGCCGCACCGCCGTCCTCGGGGTGACGACCAACGCCGCCTTCCTGCGGGCGCTGCTCACCGATGACGACGTCGTCGCCGGGACGCTCGACACCGGGCTGATCGAGCGGCGGGGTGACGCGCTGACCACCCCCGACCCGGTGCCGTTCATCGCCTACGCGGCGGCAGCCCTGGCGCTGCTCGTCGAGAGCGAGCCGACCAGCCCCGTCGTCGACCGGTGGGACGTGCCCGACGGCTGGCGGCTGGGCGAGCCCGCGTGGACCGTGCGCCGTCTGCAGGCCGCCGGCGGTGAGCCGGTCGAGGTGCGGCTGCGCGGCCGTTCGTCGGCCGCCGAGATCCAGGTGGCGGGGGGTGTGGTGCCGGCCCGGGCGATCCGGGACGGTGATCGGCTGACCGTGACCGTGGGCGACCAGACCGCCGGCTACGCCGTCGTGCACTCCGGCGGGACGGTGTGGCTGGCCGCCGACGGGCACGTGACGGCGCTGCGGGAGCACGAGCGGCTGTCGTCGTCGGCCGGGTCGGCCGGGGGCGACGGCGTCGTCACCTCGCCCATGCCGGGCACGGTGACGGTGGTGCGGGCCGCGGTCGGCGACGAGGTGGAGGCGGGCACCCCGCTGCTCGTCGTCGAGGCGATGAAGATGGAGCACGTGCTCACCGCCCCCATCGCGGGGACGGTGGCCGAGCTCGGAGTGACGGCGGGCCAGACGGTCGCGCTGGACGAGCGGCTGGCGCTGGTGACCCCGGTGGCCGGGCCCGAGCAGCAGGAGAACTGATGTTGGACTACCGGCTCAGCGACGAGACCGAAGCCCTGCGGACGACCGTGCGGGAGTTCGCCCGCGAGGTCATCGCCCCGCAGATCGGGGACTTCTACGAGCGGGACGAGTTCCCGACCGACATCGTGCGGCAGATGGGGGAGCTCGGGCTGTTCGGCCTGCCGTTCCCCGAGGAGTACGGCGGCGCGGGCGGCACCTACTTCGACCTCTGCGTGGCGCTGGAGGAGCTGGCCCGGGTGGACAGCTCCATGGCGATCACCGTGGAGGCGGGCGTCTCGCTCGGCGCCATGCCGATCTACCGGTTCGGCACCGAGGAGCAGAAGCGCGAGTGGCTGCCCCGGCTCTGCACCGGGGAGGCGCTGGGTGCGTTCGGCCTCACCGAGCCCGGCGGCGGCTCGGACGCCGGGGCCACCCGCACGACGGCTCGCCTGGAGGACGGGCACTGGGTGATCAACGGCTCGAAGGCCTTCATCACCAACTCCGGCACCGACCTGACGTCGCTGGTGACGGTGACCGCGGTGACCGGCACGAAGCCCGACGGCAAGAAGGAGATCTCGGCGATCATCGTGCCCTCGGGCACGCCGGGGTTCACCGTCGGGCAGCGGTACTCGAAGGTCGGCTGGAACGCCTCAGACACCCGGGAGCTCTCCTTCGACGACTGCCGGGTGCCCGAGGAGAACCTCGTCGGGCAGCGCGGCCGCGGCTACGCCCAGTTCCTCTCCATCCTCGACGAGGGCCGGATCGCGATCTCCGCGCTCTCGGTCGGGCTGGCCCAGGGGTGCGTGGACGAGTCGGTGAAGTACGCGGGGGAGCGGGAGGCGTTCGGGCAGCCGATCGGCCGCAACCAGGCGGTCCAGTTCATGATCGCCGACATGGAGGTGCGGGCCTCCACCGCGCGGCTGGCCTACTACCGGGCGGCGGAGAAGATGCTGCGCGGCGAGCCGTTCAAGCGCGAGGCCTCGATCGCGAAGCTGTACAGCTCCGAGGTGGCGATGGACAACGCCCGCTACGCGACCCAGGTGCACGGCGGGTACGGCTTCATGAACGAGTTCCCGGTGGGCCGGTTCTACCGCGACGCGAAGATCCTGGAGATCGGCGAGGGCACCAGCGAGGTGCAGCGGATGCTGATCGCCCGAGACCTCGGCGTCGGCTGATCCGACGCCGGACGCGCGGGTGTGCGCTTCCCGGGGTGATCGAGGTGCCCGTAGCCCCGACGAGCGCACACCCGCGGGAGTCGACCCGCCGGACTCAGCGGCGGGCGAGCTCGGCGGCCAGCGGGTCGAGCCCGAGCTGGCCGAGCGCCAGCACGTCGCGGTGCCACTGCGCCAGGTCGAAGGCGTCCCCGGCTCGCCGTCGGGCCTCCTCGCGGCAGGTGAGGAACACCCGCTCGCCCACCTTGTAGACCGGCGCCTGCCCGGGCCACCCGAGGTAGCGGTGCAGCTCGTCGACCCGCATCGCGTCCTCCATGCTGACGTGCCGGCGGAGGAACGCCAGCGCGACGTCGTAGTCCCACCGCGAGCCGGCGGCCGCCCCGGCGGGGATCGGCAGGTCGAGGTGCAGCCCGATGTCCAGCACGACCCGCGCCGCCCGCAGCTCCTGGGCGTCGAGCATCCCGAGCCGGTCGCCCGGGTCCTCGAGGAACCCGAGCTCGCCCATCAGCCGCTCGGCGTAGAGGGCCCACCCCTCGGCGTTCCCCGAGCAGGAGCAGAGCAGTCGCTGCCAGCGGTTGAGCCGCTGGGCGTCGTGGACCGTCTGCCCGATCTGCAGGTGGTGGCCGGGCACGCCCTCGTGGTAGACCGTCGTGGCCTCCCGCCAGGTCGTCATGTCCTCGACGCCCTCGGGCAGGGACCACCACATCCGGCCCGGCCGGCTGAAGTCCTCGCTGGGCGCGGTGTAGTACACGCCCTCGCCGGCGGTGGGGGTGAGCCGGCCCTCGATGCGGCGCACCGGCTCGGGGATGTCGAAGTGGACCCCGTCCAGCGCGGCCACCGCGCGGTCGGCGGTCTCCTGCAGCCAGGCCTGGAGCGCCTCCCGACCGCGGAGGATCCGCGCCGGGTCGGCGTCGAGCACCGCCATCGCGCCGGCCACCCCCTGCCCGGGGGCGATCTCCTCGGCGAGGCGCTCCTTCTCGGCGACGATGCGGGCCAGCTCCGCCCAGCCCCAGTCGTAGGTCTCGTCGAGGTCCAGCCGCGCGCCGGTGTGGTAGCGGGACTCGACCAGGTACCGGTCACGGCCCACGCCGTCGGCGTCCGGCGCCAGCGGCAGCAGCACCCGCTCGAGGTGCCCGGCGAACCCGAGCAGGGCGCCCGACGCCCGCTCGGCGCCGTCGGCCAGGTCGCGGCCCAGCGCGCTGCGGGGGTCGGCCGGGGCCTCGCGCGCCAGCCGGGTGAAGAAGCCGGGGCGCTCCGGCGTCCCGGCCCACTGCCGCGCCCGCTCCGCCGCCAGCCGGACCTGGCGAGCGGCCGAGACCCGGCCCCGGTCGGCGGCGTCGTCCAGCCCCCGCGCGTACCCCAGCAGGGCCTTGGGCATCGCGGCGAGCCGCACCGCGACCGCGGACCAGTCCTCGTCGGTCGCGGTGGGCATCAGGTCGAAGACCTCGCGGAAGCCCTGCAGAGGGCTGTCCACCGTGTTCAGGTCGGCCTGCGCGTAGCCGGCGTCGTAGCGGTCCAGTTCGGCGCCGAGCCGCTCCAGCATGGCGCTGCGGGCGATCTCGTCGCGCCGGTCGACCGGTTCCAGCGCGTCGGCCTGCGCGCGCGTGCGCCGCAGCAGCTCGGCGTGGGCGGCGTGCCCGTCGGTGCTCAGGTCCGGCCACCGGTCGTCGTGGCCGGGCACCCCGATGTAGGTGGCGACCACCGGCTGCGCCGCGGCGTAGCTCTCGACGAAGCCGTCGGCGAGCTGGTCCAGCGGGGACGGCGGGCGCGCGGGGGAGTCGGTCACCGGGGTCACGCTATCCGGGCGCCCGCCCGCCGCCCGCCACCCGCTCACGCCGTGACGTCGATCAGCACCTTGCCGACGGCGCCGTCCTGCACCGCCTGGTGGGCGCCTGCGGTCTCGGCCAGCGGGAAGAGGTGCAGCGGCAGCCCGGCGTCGTCCCCGACCCGGATGGCGCCGTCGGCGACGGCGGTGGAGACATCCTCGATGCCGAGCACCTTGGCCCGCTCGGGTTCGGTGTAGACGAGCACGAACTGCCAGCGGGCGTTCGGTCCCATCTGCGCGCGCACCGGCACGGTCACCTCCGCGCCTCCGTCGTCGGCGTACATGGCGACCGCGCCGTGCATCCCGATCACCTGGGCGTCGACCGGCGCGTTCACCGCGGCCGACACCTCCACGATCGCGTCGACGCCCTTCGGCGCGATCTTCCGCACCTCGGCGACGACGTCCTGGTCCTTGTAGTTCACGACGTGGTCGGCGCCGGCGGCCGCGGCCAGCTGCGCCTTGCGGGGGCTGCTGACCGTGGCGATCACGGTGGCGTCGGACCAGCGGGCCAGCTGGATCGCCGCGTTGCCGACGGCGCCCGCGCCGCCCTGCACCAGCACGGTGTGCCCGGTGAGCGAGCCGGGGCCCAGCCGGTCGGGCAGCGACTCGGCGACGGTCAGGCAGCGGTGGGCGGTGAGGAAGGGGATGCCCAGGGCCGCACCCAGCTCGAAGGACGGGTCCGCGCCGAGCAGGACGACGTGCCGGGCCGGGACGACGGTGAACTCGGCGGCGGTGCCCCACGGCCGCTGCCACGCCGCCTCCCAGATCCACACCCGCTGGCCGAGCATGGCCGGGTCCACGCCCTGGCCGACGGCGTCGACGGTGCCCGAGCCGTCCTGGTTCGGCACCTGGCCGTCCGGGCCGGGCTGCGCCGCGCTGCGGGACTTCCAGTCGGTGGGGTTGACGCCGGAGAACGCGACGCGGACGCGCACCTCGCCCGGGCCGGGGTCGGGCACCGGCCGGTCGATCAACTGGAGGACGTCGGGGCCACCGGGTTCGCTGTAGGAGATCGCTCGCACGCCGCGGCTCCTACCCGACGAGGGGCGGCTCACTCGGCACGGCGCCGGGAGGTGGTGCGCGGGCTCAGCCGGGCGGCGCGTCGTCGTCGGTGGGCCACTCGGGGATCGGCAGGCCCGAGACGGCCAGCAGCCGCTCGACGGTCTGCTCGACCACCTCGTCTGTCGGGGGCACGCCGCCGGGGGAGGCCATCAGCCGACGCACCTCGGCCGGCTCGACCTCGGTGCCGACGGCGTCGCGCACCCACCGGGCGAAGCCCTCGGCCTCGGCGTCGACGTCCACGGGGGCGGAGGCATCCGGCTCGTCGAAGTACACGCGCGGCTCGTAGCCGAGGAAGAAGCGGCCACCGGTCGCGTCGGCCGCCCGGTAGTCGACGGTCGCGATGTCGCTGTCGTGCACGTCGACCATCAGGAACGGCACCGCGGTCGGCCGTCCCGTGCGCCAGCGCCCCTCGCTGTACACCAGCGTGCCGAAGTAGCCCATGGCCCGAGGCTAGCCGTCGGCGCCGGGTCCGCCGGGGGCGGCGACAGGTGCATCGACCACGTGACGGGGTAGGTGGTGGGCCGGAGCAGGTCCCACGACGGAGGAGCAACCGACGATGAGCACCAAGGTCGAGCAGTCGATCCAGGTCGACGTCCCAGTACGCACGGCGTACGACCAGTGGACGCAGTTCGAGGACTTCCCCCACTTCATGAGTGGCGTCAAGGAGGTCCAGCAGCGCGGTGACCGGCGGCTGCACTGGGTGGCCGAGATCGCCGGGGTGCGGCGGGAGTGGGATGCG
Organism: Blastococcus sp. SYSU DS0753; assembly: GCF_054051175.1. NCBI lineage: Bacteria > Bacillati > Actinomycetota > Actinomycetes > Geodermatophilales > Geodermatophilaceae > Blastococcus > Blastococcus sp. SYSU DS0753. The sequence continues at coordinate 29,578 of NZ_JBJHAT010000005.1, forward strand.
GCGATCCTCGAGCAGGTCCCCGACCAGAAGATCGCCTGGGCGGCGACGGACGGCGCGACCAACGCCGGCGCCGTCCGGTTCGAACCCGCCGGTCCCGGCTCCACGATCGTCCACCTGAGCCTGGAGTACGAGCCGGAGGGCGTGGTGGAGCAGGCCGGCGACAAGCTCGGCATCGTCGGCCACCAGGTGAAGTCGGACCTGCAGCGGTTCAAGTCCCTCATCGAGGACGCGGGCTACGCCAGCGGTGCGTGGCGCGGGTCGATCGAGCACGGCGTCCGCGCCGGCACGCCCGGCGTCGAGGACGCGGCTCTCTCGCGCGGCGACAGCGGCAAGGCCGGGCTCTCGGCGAAGGGCGTCGCCGCCGGCGCCGCCGCGGTGGCCGGGGTGGCTGCCGCCGGTGCGGCCGTGGCCGGTTCCAGGACCTCGACGAGCGATTCGGAGACCGAGCAGTCGCGCCAGGTGCCTGCCTCGCCGCCGGTGACAGTCGTCGAGGAGGTGCCGGCGGCCGACGCGCGGCTCGAGGGATCCGAGGTCGGGGACACCACCCAGGGCGCCACGGCCGCCGGACGCCGGGACGACGACCCGACCACCGGTGGTACCAGCCGCTGACCCCAGGCGGTGCGGGGAGGGGTGAGGCCACCGGCTACCGGCTGCCGGTGGCCCGCTCCTTCACCCGGTCGATCGCCGCGAGCAGCACGACGGTCAGCACCAGGACGGCGAGCGAGGCGATCCACCACCACGGCGCCGGCAGGCGGAGGGTGAAGGCGAGGAACAGCTCGCCGTCGAAGAGCAGGCGGCTGACGAACGGCGCGAGGCCGTTGTAGATGCCGGCGAGCAGCACCAGAGCGCTCAGGACGTCGTAGCGCTCGGTGCCCGTCTCCTCCCGAGGCTTCTCCGGCTGCGCGGCCGCCGGCGGGGGCTCCTCGCCCCGGTGCAGCAGGGCCAGCAGACCCACCCCGAGGACGATGATCCCCACGCAGGCCAGCCACCACCACGGCGACGGCAGGGCGAGCGCGACGGCGAAGCGCTGGTCGGCCTCGAACAGCGGCCGCACGATCAGCGGCACCACGCCCTGGTAGAGCGTCAGGAACCCGACGAGCCAGGACAGGACGGGGCGCCAGCGGGCGCGGGGGCGGTCGGTGCTGCTCACGCCGGACAGCCAACCGCCGCAGGGACCGCCGGCACATCGGCCATAGGTCGATCGGGCCACCGACCGAAGACCAGTCGAGGTGCTCGGTGCTGCGGGCGCCGGCGCCCCCCCGGGTCCGCCGGTCCTCAGCCGCGGCCGGTGCGCAGCTGCCTGGCGACGTCCGGTCGGCCGTTGGCCGCGGCGAGCGCCGCTGCCTGATCCCAGTCGTACTCGACGGCGTGGAACTCGGTCGACCACTGCCCGCCCGAGTCGTCGGCGATGGCGTACCGGGCGTGCGGGGTCCCGGACTCCATGACATGCGGGTAGGGGTGGTCGTCGGCGTAGGCGGGCCAGCCGACGCTGCCCGGGTTGACGACGACGGCACCGGTCGGCAGCCGCACCACCCGCTGCAGGTCGGTGTGCCCGCACAGCAGCAGCGGGGTCGTGGCGGAGCCGCCGAGCCGGTCGAGGACCTCGGCCTCCGTGGCCGGGCACGCCCCGTCCGGGGTCACGGTGTCCAGCAGGTAGACCAGGTCGTCGGTGGGGGAGCCGTGGAAGGCCAGGACACCCGGCGCCGGAGCGAGGGTGAGCGGCAGACCGGCCATCCACCGCCGGTGGGCGTCGGTGATGGTGTCGTGCGCCAGCCGGTCGGAGGCGCCCATGCGGGCACGGGGGAACGTCAGCAGCTGGCGCTCGTGGTTCCCGCGGACGGTGGGCAGGCCGAGCTCCACCAGCCGGTCGGCGGTCTCGCGTGGCTGCACGGCGCCCGACAGCAGGTCGCCGAGGTTGACCACGACGTCCACCGATCGCTGCGCGAGGTCGGCGAGCACCGCCTCCAGCGCAAGGAGGTTGCCGTGGATATCCGAGACCGCGGCGAGGCGCACGGGCGAGACCCTAGCGATCTTGTTCAGCGGAGATCGTTTCCCGGTGTCCTCGCTGGTTAGGGAGGTGGACGGTTGCCTGGTGCACCCATCGCCCACGGCCGGCCCCCAGCAGCCGGGGCCGGCCTCCCCGACCGGGAGGAAGAACGCTGACCATCGACTGGGAACAGCTCCCCACCTACAACACGATCATGTCCGTGGCGGCGGGAGCAGGGCTGCTGCTGGTGGTGCTGCTCGGCCGCCAGCTGCTCAAGGACCCGCGCGAGGCCCCCACCGAGGGGTACGCGCTCGCCTTCGCGGTGCTGGGGCTGATCCTCACGCTCACCGGCGCCCACATGACGCTGACCTGGCCGCTGGCGCCCGACTTCCCCTTCGACAACATCATCTTCGGGGAGCCGGCCCTCGCGTTCGGGGTCCTCATGCTGGTCGCTGCGGTGCACCTGTGGCGCCGGGGGACGGCGCTCCGCGAGGCGCCGGACGCGCTCGCGGCCTTCAGCCGGGCCTACCTGCCCGTGTCGGTCTTCGTGGTCGGCATGGGCCTGGCCTCCTTCGGCATCGCCGCCGCCGGGGTCCGCTACACGCTGTTCGCCGCGCCGCCGGAGGAGCCCATCTCCGGTCAGTTCGCCGACCACCCGATGGTCGAGGCGGTCTTCATCTCCGGGCTCTACGTCCTCGTGGGGGTGGGTGCGGTGCTCTTCCCGCTCGCGCTCCGCGCCCGCCGCGTCGGGGCGGTGGCGACCGTCGTCAGCGCCGCGTGGGGCCTTGCTGGCCTGGCCTTCCTGCTCTTCGGCGCGCTCAACTACTTCACCCACATCGGGCTGATCGTCAACACGATGTAGCCCCGGAGCAGGCGGGTGGCGGGGAACCCCGCCGCCCGCCGCTCAGCTCGGGCTGATCGACAGGGTGAGCCGGGCGCGGCCTTCCTCGGAGCGGGCGGTGGCGATCCGCTCGGCCGAGGGCGTGCCGTACTCGGTGGTGCGCTGGCGGGCGGGCCGGCCGATCGCGGCGGCCATCGCCTCCAGCTCGGCGATGGTCTTCAGCGAGCCGTTCTCGCTGCCGGCCATCCGGCTGATCGTCTCCTCCATCAGCGTGCCGCCGAGGTCGTTCGCCCCGCCCTGCAGCACCGCCTGGGTGCCGGTGTCGCCGAGCTTCACCCACGAGGTCTGGATGTTGCCGATCCGGCCGTGCAGCAGCAGCCGCGCGACCGCGTGCACCGCCCGGTTCTCCCGCACCGTCGGCCCCGGGCGGGCGACGCCGGCCAGGTAGATGGGCGAGTTGTGGTGCACGAAGGGCAGGAGCACGAACTCGGTGAACCCGCCGGTGCGGTCCTGGAGCGCGGACAGCGTGCGCAGGTGCCCGACCCAGTGCGCCGGGGTGTCGACGTGGCCGTACATCATCGTCGACGTCGTGGGGATGCCGACCTCGTGCGCCGTCCCGATGATCTCCAGCCAGGTCGCTGTCGGCAGCTTGCCCTTGGTCAGCACCCATCGGACGTCGTCGTCGAGGATCTCCGCCGCCGTGCCGGGGATCGAGTCCAGCCCGGCCTCCTTCAGCCCGGTGAGGAACTCGCGGAACGACAGCCCGGTGCGCGCCGCCCCGTTGACGATCTCCATGGGTGAGAACGCGTGCAGGTGGATGCCCGGCTGCCGCCGCTTCACCTCGCGCGCCAGGTCGAAGTAGGCGGTGCCCGGCAGGTCGGGGTGGATGCCGCCCTGCATGCAGATCTCGGTCGCGCCGGCGGCCCACGCCTCGTCCACCCGGTCGCCGACCTGCTCCATCGACAGCGTGTAGGCGTCGGCGTCGGTGCGCCGCTGGGCGAAGGCGCAGAAGCGGCAGCCGGTGTAGCAGACGTTGGTGAAGTTGATGTTCCGGTTCACGACGTAGGTGACGTCGTCGCCGTTGACGTCGGCGCGGACGGCGTCGGCGAGCGCGCAGAGGTTCTCGAGGTCGGTGCCGTCGGCGCCCAGCAGCGCCAGGTACTCGGCGTCGGTGAGTCCGGCCGGGTCCTGCTCGGCGTGCAGCAGCGCGGCGAGCACCTCCCGGTCGCCCGCGGCCAGCGCGGTGGAGCGGCCGTCCCGTGCGGCCGTCGTGCGGTCGCGCAGCTCCGACCAGTCGCCGTAGACGGCGTCGAAGTCGCTGCGCCGGTCCGTCGTCCGCCCGACGGTGTCCACCTCGACGTGCAGGTCCACCCGGCCGGAGGAGGTCCACGACTCGTCGGGCTCCTGCCACGGCAGGCCCGCCGGCAGGCGCCCCTCGACGGCCAGCCCGTCCGGCCCGGCCAGCGCGGCGACGTGCGGGCGCACTCGCGGGTCCAGCCACGGCTCGGGCTGCAGCACGTAGCCCGGCTGGGCGGCCAGCCGCTCGCGCAGCTCGAACCCCGCCTCGGCGGTGAGCGCCGCCAGCTTGTCGATGTTCGGCCACGGCCGCTCGGGGTTCACGTGGTCCGGGGTCAGCGGGGAAACGCCGCCCCAGTCGTCGACGCCGGCGCGCAGCAGCAGCCCGAGCTCGGTGGAGTCGCTGAGGTTCGGCGGTGCCTGCACGCGGGCCTTCGGGCCGAGCAGCAGCCGGGTGACGGCGACCGCGGCGACGTACTCCTGCAGCTCCAGGTCGTCGTGCGCGGCCATCGCGGTGCGCGGCTTGGCGCGGAAGTTCTGGACGATCACCTCCTGCACGTGCCCGTGCCGCGCCGCCGCGGCCCGGATCGCGCCGATGGCGTCGACCCGCTCGGTGTAGTCCTCGCCGATGCCCAGCAGCACGCCGGTGGTGAAGGGGACGGCGGAGCGCCCGGCGTCCTCCAGCACCCGCAGCCGGACGGCGGGCTCCTTGTCGGGGCTGCCGTAGTGCGGGCCGCCCTTCTCGGACCAGAGCCGGGTCGCCGTCGTCTCCAGCATCATGCCCATCGACGCCGACACGGGCTTGAGTCGCTGGATCTCCTCCCACGACAGCACGCCGGGGTTGAGGTGGGGGAGCAGCCCGGTCTCCTCGAGCACCCGGATCGCCATGGCGCGCAGGTAGCCCAGCGTCGAGTCGAAGCCGTGCGCCTCCAGCCACTCGCGCGCGACCGGCCAGCGGTCCTCCGGGCGGTCGCCGAGGGTGAACAGCGCCTCCTTGCAGCCCAGTGCCGCGCCGGCGCGGGCGATGTCGAGCACCTCGTCGGGGGAGAGGTAGGGGGCCTTGCCATCGGCGCGCAGCTGCCCCGGCGTGGTGACGAACGTGCAGTAGTGGCAGCGGTCGCGGCACAGGTGGGTGAGCGGGATGAACACCTTGCGGCTGTACGTGACGACGCCGGGCCGCCCGGCGCTGGTCAGCCCCGCGTCGCGCACCCGGCCGGCAGCGGTGAGCAGCCGGTCCAGCGGCTCCCCGTCGCCCAGGCCGCGGGCGTGCAGGAGGGTCTCCGCCTCGGTCGCGTCCAGGGTCACGCCCCGCTCGGCGCGAACCAGGGCGCGGCGGACGGCGGACTCGGTGGGTGCAGGCACAGCGCTCATAGCGCGTCCGACGCTAGCCCCGCCGGCCACGAGGTGTCGGGCCGCCCCGGCCGGGGGGCCTTCCGCGCGAGCTAGTGCCCTGCCCACAGGCGTGGGCAAGGCACTGGCTTGCGCGGGTGATCCGGTGGTCCCGTCGTGGGACTGCTCAGACGTCGCGGCGCTGGAAGGACATCGCGGTCAGCCCGAGGATCACCGCGGTCCACACCGCGGCCCACGCCAGGTAGACCGGCGTGAGGGGCGCATCGGCCAGGAACGGGAAACCGCCCTCGGGGCCCAGCTGGACGAGCGCCGACGGGTCCTGGAAGGCGTTCATGGCGCCGCGCCACAGGCCGTCGGTGGGCAGCAGCACCCGCGAGACGCTGCCGACCCGCTCCACACCCTCGTTGCCCAGCGCGCCGCCGATGCCGCCGACGACGCCCGCGACCCAGGTGGCGCCGAAGAGCCCGACGGCGATGATGCCGGAGGCCATCGGCGAGACGACGCTGGAGAGCAGCAGCGCCAGCGTCAGCAGCACGATCGTCTCGGCCGCCAGCAGCGCGAGCCCTGCCGCGGGTGACGGCGGCCAGTAGCCGACCACCCCGCGCACGATGAGCAGCTGCGCCAGGCCGGCCAGCACCACGTACCCGCAGCCGAAGGTGAGCAGGCCGAGCCACTTCCCGAGCAGGATCGACGAGCGGCGGACCGGCCGGGCGAGCATCGCCAGCGCCTGGCCCGACTCGACCTCGCCGGCGAGCGTGGGCCCGGCGAGGAACGCGGTGCCGATCGCCGCGATCAAACTGAAGCCGAACATGATCAGGTTGATCAGCATGGAGGCGACCAGTCGGGCCTCGCCGCTGGTGAGCGTGCCGAGCTCGGTGTCCAGGCCGATGAGCCTGGAGAAGCCCCAGCCGCTGAGCGCGAGCAGCGCCACGGTCAGGATCAGCAGCGCCCAGACGACCTTGCGCCGGAACGCCTCGCGCAGGGTGAGGCCGGCGATCGTCAGCACGGTCACGGGGCCGGCTCCTGGTGCATGGGTTCGTCGTGCCGGAGGACGGCGAGCAGCCGCTCCTCGAGGCTGATCCGCACCGGTTCGACCGCGTGCACCCGGACCCCGAGCCCGACGAGGTCGCGCACCAGGTCGGGCACGGTGACGCCGTCGTCCTCGGACGCCAGGGCGACGGTGAACCAGTCACCGCTGCGGGTCAGCGAGCCGGCCGCCCGGAGCCGCTGCTCGACCCGCTCGTCGACGTCGGCCAGCCGCAGCCGGACCTCGCGCTGGCCGAGCAGCTCGGCGAGCGTGCCCGACGCCGCCACCTGGCCCTTGTCGAGGATCACCACCCGGTCGCACACCCGCTCCACCTCGCCGATCAGGTGCGAGTTGAGCAGGACGGCGACGCCGCGGGACTTCAGCGCCAGCACGAGGTCGCGGACGTCCACCCGGCCCAGCGGGTCCAGCGCGCTGGTGGGCTCGTCGAGGACGACCAGCTGCGGCCGGGCGACCAGGGCGACCGCCAGCCCCAGCCGCTGCTGCATGCCCTTGGAGAAGCTCCCCACGCGGTCGCCGCTCCGCTCGGCCAGCCCGACCGCCGCCAGGCACGCGCGGCGCTCCTCGGCGGGGACGTCGAGGCGGGCCAGCTTCACGTGCAGGTCGAGCACCTCCGCCGCGGTCAGCCACGGCTGGTAGCGGAACAGCTCGGGGAGGTACCCGACGGCGCTGCGGCTGCGCGGGTCCGACGCGGGCCGGCCGAGCAGCAGCACCTCACCGGCGTCCGGTCGCACGAGGCCGAGCAGCATCTTGATGACGCTGGTCTTCCCGGCGCCGTTGGGGCCGAGCAGGCCGACGACCTCGCCGCGGCCGACGGTGAAGGAGACGTCGTCGACGGCGGTCCGGCGTCCGTACCGCTTGCGCAGCCCGGAGCACCAGACCGCCGGCGACGGCGGCAGGCCGTCGAGCCCGCCCGCCGCGGGAGCGTTCGAGGTCACCCCGCGGACGGTAGCGGCGTCAGCGGAGGTCACGGGCGACGTCGAGGAGCTCGTCGGCGCTGAGCGTTCCGGCGACGCCGGTCATCACGCCGTCCTCCACCCAGACCACGCCGGCGAAGAGCCCGTTGCGGGAGGTGAGCACCGTCGCCTCCGCCCCGTCGACGTCGGCCGTCGAGCTGGTCACCATCTCCGCGGGAACCGGCAGCGGCAGCGTCGCGGCGTCGGTGGAGAGGTCGCGCAGCTGGTCGGCCAGGCCGTCGGGGAGGCCGGGCAGCGACAGCAGGTAGTCGCGGACCGTCTCGAACGGCACCCCCGAGGAGAGCACCGTCGGCGCGTTCGCCCGGGCGACGACGAGGCTGGGCACGCCGGTCGGCTGCGACCACACCGCCGCGACCCCGGGGCCGGCCTCCAGCCGCAGCTGGGCGCCGTCGAGCCCGGGCGGCGGGGGAGGCAGGACCTCGCCCTCGGCGGCCGCGGCCTGCGCGGCCTTGGCGGCGGAGAAGGTGAACGTCGCGCGGGCCACGTCGGCCGCCAGGTAGGCAGGCTCGCCGGTCACGCCCGCGGGCAGCTCGGCGACCTCCGGGACGGTGAGGCCGGTGCGCTCCCGCGCCGCCTCGGCGTCGGTCACCGGCTCCGGCGCGGGCTCCTCGGCGAACTCGAGGTCGCCGTAGGCGGAGAGGTCCGGGATCTGCACCAGGTCGGTGGCGCTCACCTCGACCGGGTCGACGCGCTCGGTCTGGAAGATCGGCAGCCAGTCGTTCGCGGCCGCGACCCCGGCGCCGGTCAGCAGGACCACCGCGCCGAGCGCCGCCACGGCGGGACGGCGGACGGCCGTGCCCCAGCGGTTGCGGCCGGCGGTGCGCGCCGGGCGGAAGGCGGTCACGGTCGACGGGGCCGAGGCGGCCGAGAACCGGGCCCACGCGGCGTCGGTGTCGACGGCGCCGGAGGCGGTATCGGACCCGCCGAGCGCCGCACCGACCAGCTGCGCGTCCGCGCGGGCGTCGTCGAGGGCGCGCAGGCAGACCGGGCAGCCGGCGACGTGCGCGCGGTCGGCGTCGGAGACCCCGGCCGGCTCGTCGATCAGCCGGCGGAGGACGCCCTCATTCGGATGACGCATGGCGGTTCAGCTCCTTGCGAAGTGCGGCTTCGGCGCGGCGGACGGTGGTGCCGACGCTGCCGGGGGACAGATCGAGTGCGGTGGCGACCTCGGCGTAGCTCAGGCCGCTGTGGCGCAGCACGAGCGCGGTCGCCTGCGTGCGGGGGAGCCGGGCGAGGGCCGCCCGGACGCGGCTGCGGTCCTCGAGGGTGAGGACCGCGTCGGCCACGTCGGGGGTGGTGGGGTCGGCGGCCGAGGCCACCGTCTCCTCCCGGGCGGCGCGGCGGCGACCCGAGCGGATCAGGTTCAGCGCGGTGTGCGCGGCGGCGACCGACAGCCAGCCGGCGGCCTCGGCCGCGGGCACGGACGAGCGGCCGAAGGACAGGAACACCTCCTGCGCCACGTCCTCCGCCTGGTCGCGGGAACCGAGCACCCTCGCGGCGACCCCGACGACCCGCTGGTAGTCGCGGCGGAAGACCTCCTCGAGGTCGGGCCGCACCGCACCGCGGGTCGCTGCTGCCGGCACGCTGCCCGCCCCTCCGACCCGGCCGAGCGCGCCGGGAAAAGTCAGGACGGCTGCCGGTGCCGGCCGTCCGTGCCGTACGAGGTCCATGTACGGATAGCACCGCCGGGCCCGCGGATGTGACAACCGGCCCCGGAGACCTCCGACCAGTCGCTCAACCGCGCCCGGCGGCGGCCCCCGTCTCGTCGACGAACCGCCCGCGCAGTCGCAGCAGCGGGCGGGCGTCAGGGTTGAGCACCGGCACGTCGTCCACGGTCAGCAGCGCCAGCACGTGGTCGCCGGCCTCGACCAGCCGTTCCAGGCGGCAGTCCAGGGCGGCCGGCGCCTCGCTCAGGACGATGGCGCCGCTGCCGGCGGCCCGGGTCCAGGGCACGGTCTCCAGCAGGTGCCGCGCGCTGGGCCGCCCCGCCGAGGCGAACCGGGAGGCCACGATGGCGTGCGGCGCGGCCAGCACGGTCAGCGCGCAGCGGCCGACCGCCTCCAGCACCTCGGCGGGGTAGCCGCCCGCGGTCAGGCCGACGGCGACCAGCGGGGGGGCGGCCGAGACGCTCATGACCGAGCTGACCGTCGTCCCGACGTCGTCGATGTCGTCCTGCACGGTCAGCAGGCACACCCCGGCGGCGTACTGGGCCAGGGCGGCGGTGAACTCGCGGGCGTCGACCGGCATGGCGGCCAGTCGACCACATGACCAGGATGAGCCGGTGAGCGATGCAGCGGAGCGGACCTACGACGTCGTCGTCCTGGGGGCCGGGTCCACCGGGGAGAACGTCGCCGACATCGTCGTCCGGGGCGGCCTGTCGGCCGTCCTGGTGGAACCGGAGCTGGTGGGCGGCGAGTGCTCGTACTGGGCGTGCATGCCGAGCAAGGCGCTGCTGCGCGGCACCGAGGTGCTGGCCGAGGCGCGCGCCGTCGACGGCGCCCGCCAGGCGGTCACCGGTGACCAGGACGTGGCGGCCACCCTCGCCCGCCGCGACTCCTTCACCTCCCACTGGGACGACTCGGGCCAGGTCGAGTGGGTGCAGGGCGCCGGCATCGACCTGCTGCGGGGCGCCGGCCGGCTCGACGGCGAGCGGACTGTCGTCGTCACCGCCGAGGACGGGACCGCGATCCGACTGACGGCCCGCCACGCGGTCGCCGTGTGCACCGGGTCTGCGGCGGCGACCCCGCCGATCGAGGGGCTGGCCGACGTCGACCCGTGGGGCCCGCGCGAGGCCACCAGCGCCAAGGAGGCGCCGGGCCGGCTGCTCGTGCTCGGTGGCGGCTACGTCGGCTGCGAGATGGCCACGGCCTGGCAGGCGCTGGGCTCGCAGGTCACCGTCCTGCAGCGCGGCGACCGCCTGCTGCCGCGGCTGGAGCCGCAGGCGGGGGACGCCGTCGCCGGCGCGCTGCGGGAAGCCGGCGTGGACGTGCGGCTGGGCACGGAGGTCACCGCCGCCCGCCGCGACGGCACCGAGGTCGTGCTGACGACGGCGGACGGCGAGGTCCGCGGGGACGAGGTGCTGGTCGCGATCGGCCGGGCCGGGCGCACCACCGACCTCGGGGTGGAGACCGTCGGGCTGGAGCCGGGGGAGTACCTGCCCGTCGACGCCACGCTGCAGGTCGAGGGGGTGCCCTGGCTCTACGGCGTCGGCGACGTCAACGGCCGGCAGCAGCTCACCCACATGGGCAAGTACCAGGCCCGCCAGGCAGGGGCGGCGATCGTCGCACGGGCCCGCGGCGAGCAGGTGGACACCTCCCCGTGGTCGCCGTTCGTCGACACCGCGGACGACGTCGCGACGCCGTCGGTGGTCTTCACCGATCCGCAGGTGGCCAGCGTGGGGCGCACCGCCGCGCAGGCGCAGGAGGCGGGGCTGCCGCACCGCGTCGTCGAGTACCCGATCGGCAGCGTCGCGGGCGCCTCGGTGTTCGCCGACGGCTACACCGGGACGGCGATCGCGGTGGTCGACACCGAGCGCGAGGTGCTGCTGGGTGTGACCTTCGTCGGCCCGGCGGTCGCCGAGCTGCTGCACGCGGCGACGATCGCCGTCGTCGGCGAGGTGCCGATCGCCCGGCTCTGGCACGCCGTTCCGGCCTACCCGACGATCAGCGAGATCTGGCTGCGGCTGCTGGAGACCTACCGCGGCTGAGCGGCCCGTCACCCCAGCCCCGTGGCCACCGCCCCGTGCGCGTACGGCTGGGCTCGCGACCGCGGTGCAGGGGCGGGAGGTCGCGGCGGCCGCACCCCCGCGACGGCGACGCCGGCGCGCGTGCTGGAGTTGCGTCGTGCAGTTCGACCGTTCGTCGCGTTCACCCTGGCACCGCTACATCGCTCTCGGCGACTCGTTCACCGAGGGGTTGAGCGATCCCGACCCCGGGCGTCCGGGGGAGTTCCGCGGCTGGGCCGACCGGCTGGCCGAGCACCTCGTGGCCGCGGCGCCGCACGCCGACGTCGAGTACGCGAACCTGGCGATCCGGGGCCGGCTGCTGCACCAGGTCGTCGACGAGCAGGTGCCGGTGGCGCTCGAGGCCGAGCCGGACCTGGTCAGCCTGGTCGCCGGCGGGAACGACCTGATGCGTCCCGGCGCCGACCCGGACCAGCTCGCCGCCACTCTGGAGGCGGCCGTCGTCCGCCTCCGCGCCGCGGGCGCCGACGTGCTGCTGGCCACCGCGGTCGACACCCGCAACACCCCGATCCTGCGGCGGGTCCGCGGCAAGATCGCCGTCTTCAACGCCAACATCTGGTCGATCGCCACCCGCCAGGGCGCCGTCGTCCTGGACCAGTGGGGGGCGCAGTGGCTCCAGGACTTCCGGCTCTGGGACACCGACCGCATCCACCTGACGGACGAGGGGCACCGCCGGATGGCGCTGGCCGCCGCTGCGGCGCTGGGCCTTCCCGGGGCCGACGGCGAGGACTGGCGCACCCCGCTCCCGCCGCAGCCGCCGCGCGAGCTGCGGGCGGCCCTGGCCGAGGAGGCGGCCTGGGTGCGCGGCTTCGTGGCCCCCTGGATCGGCCGGCGGCTGCGCGGCCGGTCCTCCGGTGACGGCCGGGCGCCCAAGCGTCCCGTGCCCCTGGCGCTCCCGCGTCCCTGACGCCCCGTACCGGCACGGACGACGAAACCTCTTGACAGGCAAGTGCGCACTTGCCTGATACTGAGCCGTGGACACGGACCCGGAGCTGTTCAAGGCGCTCGGTGACGCGACCCGACGCACGATCCTCGACGAGCTGCACGACCGGGACGGTCAGACGCTGTTCGAGATCTGCGGCCGGCTGGCCATGAAGCACGGGCTGGCCTCCTCGCGCCAGGCCATCTCCCAGCACCTCGCGGTGCTGGAGCAGGCCGGTCTGGTGCGCACCCGGCGGCAGGGCCGGTACAAGTTCCACCACCTCGACACGGGCCCGCTGCGCTCGATCGTCGAGCGGTGGCCGATCCAGCGAGAGGAACCGACACCGTGATGCGCATCCACCTCACCAGCGTGTGGGTCGACGACCAGGAGAAGGCGCTCGCCTTCTACACCGAGAAGCTGGGGTTCGTGAGGAAGACCGACGTGCCCGCCGGCGAGGCGCGCTGGCTCACCGTGGTCTCGCCCGCCGACCCGGACGGCGTCGAGCTGCTGCTGGAGCCCGACGGCCACCCCGCGGCACGCCCGCTCAAGGAGGCGCTGGTCGCCGACGGCATCCCGTTCACCCAGTTCGCCGTCGACGACGTGCACGCCGAGGTCGAGCGGCTGAAGGGCCTGGGTGTGGAGTTCACCCAGGACGCCACCGACCTCGGGCCGGTGGTCACCGCCGTCCTCGACGACACCTGCGGCAACCTGATCCAGCTCGCCGCCATGAAGCAGTGAGGACCTAGTCCTCGTCGGGGTCGGCGAGCTCGTCGAAGAGCGTGCGGGCCGACAACCGGCCGGTGTCGGTGACGTCGTGCCCCTGCGGGGTCGAGGGCGGCCGCTGCCGGGGGAGCGGGAGCGGCGCCGGCGGCTCGGGCAGCAGCTCGCCGGCGACGTCCTCGGCCGGGGTCTCGGTGACCTCGCCGATGAGCACCTCCGCCGGGCTGGGCAGCGGCGCGGGGCGGCCGAACGCGTAGCCCTGCGCCATGGCGCACCCGTGGTCGAGCAGCCAGGCGGCCTGGTCGAGGTCCTCGATGCCCTCGGCGATGACCTGCAGGCCCATGCCGCGGCCGAGCTGCAGCAGCCCGTGCACGAGCGCCGCCGTCGAGGGCTCGGTGACGACGTCGGCCACGAACGACCGGTCGATCTTCACCGTGTGGATGGGCAGCCGGTGCAGCGCGGTGATCGCCGAGTACCCGGTGCCGAAGTCGTCCAGCGCGAGCGTCACGCCCTGCTCGGTGACGACGGCGACCGAGTGCAGCGTCGCCTCGGCGGCGAACAGCGCGGTCGACTCGGTGATCTCCAGCTCGAGCCGGTGCGGCGGCAGGCCGGACTCCTCCAGCGCGGCGGCGACCAGCTCGCTGAAGCCGTCCTCGGCGAGGTGGCGGGCGGAGATGTTGACGTGCACCCGCAGGTCGTCGGTCCAGGTGGCGGCGTCCAGGCAGGCCCGCCGCAGCACCCACGCGCCGAGCTTGGACGTGAGCCGGTTGTTCTCCGCGACGTCCAGGAAGACACCGGGCGGCAGCAGGCCGCGGGTGGGGTGCTGCCAGCGGATCAGCGCCTCGTAGCCGAGCAGCGTCTCGTCGGCCAGGTGCACGATCGGCTGGTAGAACAGCCGCAGCTCGTCGTTGTCGAGGGCGTGCCGCAGCTCGGTCTCCAGCTGCAGCGCGTCGACGTCGCTGCGGCTGAGCGCCCCCTCGTGTACCTCGATGCGGGCACGCTGGCCGTCGGCCTTGGCCTTCGTCAGCGCGCTCTGCGCCTGGCGCAGCAGGTCGTCGGGGGTCATGTCGGCGCCGAGGGTGAGGCCCACGCTGGCCGAGAGGGTGATCTCCCGGCCGCTCACCACGAACGGCTCGTCGAGCACGCTCAGCAGGCGGTCGGCCAGGGCGCGCAGCCCGTCGAGGTCCTCGACGTCCTCGGCGACCACCAGGAACTCGTCGGCGCCCAGGCGCACGGCGGTGTCCTCGACGCGGGTACTCCACCGCAGCCGGTCGGCGAACTGGCTGAGCAGCAGGTCGCCGGCCTCGTGGCCGAGGGCGTCGTTGACCGCCTGGAACCGGTCGATGTTGAGGTGCACCAGGCCGACCTGCAGGCCCCGGCGCCGGGAGAGCGCCACGGCGTGCCGCAGCCGGTCGGTGAGGGCGCGGCGGTTGGGCAGGCCGGTGAGCGGGTCCATGAACGCGCGGCGGACGGCGTCCTCCTCCGCGCGGCGGCGGTCGGTGACGTCGACCAGCGAGAGGACGACGAACTGCGCCGTGCCGTTGTTCTGCCGCACCACCTCGTGGGACTGGACCACCCACAGCTCCGTGCCGTCGGAGCGGCGCAGCCGGCGCTCGCCGTCGAGCAGCAGGTTCGGATCGAGCGCGGGCTCACCCGGGCTTGGTTCCAGGCCGAGGTCGCCCACCGGCGGGTCGTCGGGGTGGGCCAGCAGGTCGATGTGCCGGCCGGCCAGGTTCTCGGCTGTGCGGCCGGTGAGGGCGCACATCCGCGGGTTGGCGACCAGCACGTGCCCGTCGAGGTCGACGAGGGCCTTGGCGATCGGAGCGCCGAGGAACAGGGCCTGGAACAGCTGGCCCCGGTCGGCGAGCAGCGTGTCGATCGCCCGCAAGCGCTGCCCGGCGCCACCGCCGGGCGTGCCCGGGGAACGGGGCATCTCGGGTGCGGGGAGGCTCACCCGGACAGCGTCACGCATCGCAGGCGAGAAGTGACGGAACCGGTTCACGGAGAGTCGTGATCGTCCCGTCACACTCCGTCGCAGGAGACCTCACCCGTCCCACCCATCGCGTCCGCTGCGGTGATCTGCCACAGGGCACGGGAATCCGGGCCGGTCCCCGGGTGCTGCTGGAGCAGACATCGACGAAAGGACCAGTCGTGGACAAGCGGATCGGCTTCCTGTCCTTCGGGCACTGGCAGCCCATCCCGGGCTCGCAGGTGCGCACCGGGCGGGACGCCCTCGTGCAGAGCGTGGAGCTCGCGGTGGCCGCCGAGGAGCTGGGGCTCGACGGCGCCTACGTGCGGGTGCACCACTTCGCCCGCCAGCTCGCCTCCCCCTTCCCGCTGCTGGCCGCGATGGCGGCCCGCACCAGCCGGATCGAGCTCGGTACCGGCGTCATCGACATGCGCTACGAGAACCCGCTCTACATGGCCGAGGAGGCGGCGGCGACCGACCTGCTCGCCGACGGCCGGCTGCAGCTGGGCGTCAGCCGGGGATCACCGGAGACGGCGCTGCGCGGGTCCGAGGCGTTCGGGTACGTGCCCGGCGAGGGCAGCACCGACGCCGAGCTGGCCCGGCAGAAGACCGCCCTCTTCCTCGCGGCGATCAACGGGCAGCCGGTGGTGGACGCCGACCCGCGGATGACCGGTGGCGCGACGGGGAAGCTCGCGATCCAGCCGCAGTCGCCGGGGCTGGCCGACCGCATCTGGTGGGGTTCGGGCACCCGCGCGACGGCGGAGTGGACGGCGCGGCAGGGGCTGAACCTGATGAGCTCCACCCTGCTGGTCGAGGACACCGGCGTCCCCTTCGACGAGCTGCAGGCCGAGCAGATCGCCCGCTACCGCGCCGCCTGGGCCGAGGCGGGGTGGCAGCGCGAGCCGCGGGTCTCGGTGAGCCGCAGCGTGCTGCCGATCACCAGCGACCTGGACCGGCAGTACTTCGGCGGCGGCCGCGAGGGTGAGGACCAGGTCGGCATCCTCGAGGGCGTGCGGGCCCGCTTCGGCAAGAGCTACACCGGCGAGCCCGACGTGCTCGCCGAGGAGCTGGCCAAGGACGCCGCCGTCCGCGAGGCCGACAGCCTTCTGCTCACCGTGCCGAACATGCTGGGCGTCGAGTACAACGCCCACCTGCTGCGGACCATCGTCGAGCACGTCGCGCCCGCGATCGGCTGGGTGCACCCGGACTCGCGGTAGCGCCGCGGGCCCGCCCCGACGGCCTCCGTGTCGACTCGTCGTCGTCTTCCGGCCTGTCGACACCACCACGTGTCGACAACTGCTGACGTCGGGCGGCGTCACCCGCCCGGTGGAATCCGCTGGAGGCGGGCGCGTCGGTGCCGGTTCCACACCAGACTCTGCGGGTGCCCACCACCGATGCCGAGGCCTGGGCTGAAGCCCGGCGGATTCTCGACGGGCTGCCGTCCGAGGCGCTCGAGGCGCGCGTCCGCCGGGGACGCCGGCTCGTCGTCCTGCTGGTGGCGGGCCTGCTCGTGCTGTGCGTGGCCATCGCCTTCGCGGTGGCTGCGTGGGCGGGCGGCGAGCCGTCCGCGACGGAGGACGAACCGCTCTGGCAGGAGATCGCAGCGCTCGTCGCCGCCATGTCCGCGTGGGTGCTCGTGGCGGTCGGCGCGATCGGGCAGTGGCGTGCCACCCGTCGGCTCGGCGGCCTGCGCAGCCCCCTGACGGTGCTGGACCGTCGACAGCAGAAGCTGCTCCTGCAGGAGTTGCGCGGCAGCGTGCCGGTCGATCCGACGCACGTGCCCCTGGTACGCCACCTGGCCGAGCGGCTGACCGCTCAGCGGTGGCTGCTGATCCTCCAGCTCGGCCTGCTGCTCATGTTCGTCGGGCAGTTCATCGGCTCGCCGTCGCCCTGGCGCCTGGGCCTGGTCGTGGTGATGGCCCTCGGCATGGCCGTGCTCCTCCCGCTGGTGCTCCGCAACGAGCGGCGGGCCCGCCGATTCCTCGTTGAGCGCCCCGCCCGCGAGCCGCTCTAAGGGTGCTGCCCGCGCTCTGGGGGTGCTGCAGGACTCCCGAGGCGCGAGGAATACCCCCAGAGCGGCGGCCGGGCAGCGGGTCAGCGCAGGTCGAAGCCGAGGTCGAGCACCGGAGCGCTGTGCGTGAGCGCGCCGACGGCGAGATAGTCGACGCCGGTCGCCGCCACCTCGGCGGCCCGCTCCAGCGACAGCCCGCCGCTGGCCTCCAGCCGAACGCCGGTGCCGCCCACCAGCTCCACCGCCGCGCGGGTGTCGGCGAGCGAGAAGTTGTCGAGCAGCACCAGCTGCACGCCGGCGTCGATCGCCTCGCGCACCTGGTCGAGGGTGTCGCACTCCACCTCGAGCGGGATCTGCGGGGAGTGCGCTCGCACCGCCTCCACCGCCGCTGCGATGCCGCCTGCTGCCGCCACGTGGTTGTCCTTGACCAGGGCGGCGTCGCCCAGGGCCATGCGGTGGTTGACCCCGCCGCCGCAGCGGACGGCGTACTTCTCCAGCACGCGCAGCCCGGGCAGCGTCTTGCGGGTGTCGCGGATGGCGGCGCCGGTGCCCTCGACGGCGTCGACCCAGCGCCGGGTCAACGTGGCGATGCCGGAGAGGTGGCCGACCAGGTTGAGCGCGGTGCGCTCCGCCGTCAGCAGGGACCGCGTCGGCCCCGTCGCGGTGAGCACGGGGGCGTTCGTGCGGGCCGCCATCCCGTCGGCGGCCTGCACCGTCACGGCGACGTCGTCCCCGCCGACGATGGCGAACACCGCCGCGGCGACCGGGACACCGGCCAGCACGCCGGGCGAACGCGGCACCACGTCACCGGAGGCGCGGGCGTCGGCCGGCACCGTGGCGGCCGTGGTGACGTCGGGGCCGAGCGCCAGGTCCTCGTCCAGCGCCCGGCGGATCACCCGCTCGACGCCCGCCGGGTCCAGGCCGCCGTCGCGGAGGACATCGGCCAGCTCCGGTCGCAGCGGGTGCCACTCGGTGCCGGTCATGCCACTCCCTGGGTCTGCCGGGTGCCGCGCGCGCTCAGCGGCACGGTGCGGGTGTGCAGGTGGCCGGAGGCGTCGATGCGGTGGGCGAGCCGCAGCTGCCACTCGGGCCGGGTGCCGGGGGCGTCGGCGCGCCGATGGCAGCCGCGGCTCTCCGGGCGGGCGAGTGCCGCGGTGGCCAGCAGGGTGGCGACCGTGTGCACCGCGGTCGCCTCGACGGCGGCCAGGTCGAGCGGCCGGCCGGCGGGCAGGCGGGGCGCGGCGGCCAGCGTGCCGGTGAGCTCGGTCAGGCCGTCGGCGGTGCGGACGACCCCGGCGTGCCGGCTGGTGGCCGCACCGATGGCCGCACGCGACGCGGGGTCCACCGCACCGGTCGCCAGGGCGCGGGGGGAGGCGGGGGTGGCGGGTGTGCCCGCGGGGAGCGTGGCGTCCAGCAGGTCGGCGCAGCGGCGGGCGGCGACCAGCCCCTCGGTGATCGAGTTCGACGCCAGCCGGTTCGCACCGTGCACACCGGTGCAGGCGACCTCGCCCACGGCGAAGAGCCCCGGGACGCTGGTGCGGCCGTCGAGGTCGGCGAGCACGCCGCCGCAGGTGTAGTGGGCGCCCGGGGCCACCGGCACCGGCTCGGTGGCCGGGTCGAACCCGGCCGCGCGGCAGGCGCGGAGGATGCCGGGGAACCGGCGCTCCAGGAAGCCGGCCCCCAGGTCCGTCGCGTCGAGGAAGACGCAGTCCTCGCCAGTGGCGGCCAGGTGGGCGGCGATGGTGGCCGAGACGACGTCGCGGGGCGCGAGGTCGGCCAGCGGGTGCGCGCCGGCCATGATCCGCCGTCCGTCGCCGTCGACGAGTACCGCGCCCTCGCCGCGCACCGCCTCGGAGATCAGCACCTGCTGCCCGGCGGCGCCCGGCCCCTGCCAGAGCACGGTCGGGTGGAACTGCACCATCTCGACGTCGGCGACCTCGGCGCCGGCGCGCAGCGCGAGCGCCAGCCCGTCGCCGGTCGTGCCCGCGGGGCTGGTGGCGGCGGCGTAGGCCTGCCCGTAGCCGCCGGTCGCGAGGACGACGGCGTGCGAGCGCAGGTCCCCGGCGTCGGCGAGGGTGCCGTCGGCGGCGACCCGGGCGACCCGCAGCCCGACCACCGTGCCGTCGGCGGCGCGCAGCGCGTCGAGCGCGACCGTGTGCTCGAGCACCTCCACGCCCGCCGCGCCCAGCGCCTCGACGAGCGTGCGGGTGACCTCGGCGCCGCTGGCGTCACCGCCGGCGTGCACGATCCGGTCGCGGCTGTGGCCGCCCTCGCGGGTCAGCGCCGGGGCGCCGTGCGCATCCACGTCGAGCCGCGCCCCGAGGTGCTGCAGCAGGCGGACCGCAGCCGGGGCCTCGGCGACGAGCGCGGCCACCGCCGCCTCGTCGCACAGCCCCGCCCCGGCGGTGAGCGTGTCCCGCAGGTGCAGTTCGGCCTCGTCGTCTGCACCGAGCACGGCCGCCAGGCCGCCCTGCGCCCAGCGGGTGCTGCCGGCGCCGAGCGGGCCCTTGGTGACGACGGCGACCCGGCGTCCTGCCTCGGCCAGGGCGAGCGCGGTCATCAGCCCGGCGGCGCCGCTGCCGACCACCGCGACCTCCGTGGTGCGGGACCAGCCCGGTGCCGGCAGGGCGAGGGCCGGGACGACGGCGGGGGCGACCGGCGCGGTGCGGCGGTGCCCCACCGTCACTCGCCGACCAGCGACGGGGTGCCGAGGGCGATCATCGCCTCGACGGCCGACCGCGCGCGGGCGGCGATCTCCGGGTCGACGGTGACCTCGTCGCGGCCCTCGCGCAGCGCGCGCAGCAGCTTCTCCGGCGTCGACATCTTCATGTAGGGGCACTCGGCGCGCGGGTTGACCGCCTCGAAGGCGGCGGCCGGGTTGGCCTGGCGCAGCTGGTGGAGCATGCCGATCTCGGTGGCGACCAGCACGCGCTTCGCCGTCGTCCGCTTCGCCTGGTCGAGCATCGCGCCGGTGGAGAGGACGTGCACCCGGTCCGACGGCAGGTCGCCCTGGCCGACCATCCAGAGCGCGCTCGTGGCGCAGCCGCACTCGGGGTGCACGAGCACCTCGGCGTCGGGCGCGTCCTCGATGCTCTGCCGCAGGTCGGTGGGGGAGATGCCGGCGTGCACGTGGCACTCGCCCATCCAGATGCGCATGTTCTGCCGGCCGGTGACCCGCTGGACGTGCGCGCCGAGGAACTGGTCGGGGAGGAAGAGCACCTCGCGGTCGGCGGGGATCGAGTCCACGACCTCGACGGCGTTGGAGGAGGTGCAGCAGATGTCGGTCTCCGCCTTCACCTCGGCGGTGGTGTTCACGTACGAGACGACGGCGGCGCCCGGGTGCTCGGCCTTCCACGCGCGGAGCTGGTCGGCGGTGATCGTGTCGGCCAGCGAGCAGCCGGCGGCGGCGTCGGGCACCAGCACGGTCTTCTCGGGGCTGAGGATCTTCGCCGTCTCGGCCATGAAGTGGACGCCGGCGAAGACGATCGTGCTCGCGGTGCTGGCCGCCGCGATGCGGGACAGTGCGAGGGAGTCGCCCACGTGGTCGGCGACGTCCTGGATCGGGGCGGCCTGGTAGTTGTGCGCGAGGACGACGGCGTCGCGCTCGGCGGCCAGCCGGCGGACCTCGTCGCGCCAGTCCTGCCACTGCTCCGGCGTCCACTGCGCGGTGGTGGGAGCGGGGAGCGTTGCGGTCACCGGGACCTCCGGAGGAGTGGGGGTTTCGGACTACCAGGCGAAAACCTCTGCCGAGAAACCTAGCATGGAATCCGTGACGTCCGTCTGGTCCTCGCCCGAGCGGCCGGCCTATCCGCACCAGGCGCTCGCGGTGGTGCTGCAGGTCCGGAGCGCGCGCCTGCACGTGATGCTCTGGCACCGGGCCAAGGAGCCGTTCGCCGGTTCCTGGGCGCTGCCAGGCGGGCCGCTGCTGCCGGAGGAGACGCTCGGCGCATCGGTCGGTCGGCAGCTCGCGTCGAAGGTGGAGGTGGCCCAGCTCGCGCACCTGGAACAGCTGGAGACCCGCAGCGACCCGCACCGCGACCCGCGCAGCCGCACCGTGGCGACCGCCTACCTCGGCCTGATCCCGGGCGACCTGGACCCGGTGCTGCCCGAGGACACCGCCTGGCACCCGGTCGACGCGCTGCCGGGGACGGCCTTCGACCACGGCTCGATCGTCGGATCGGCCCTGGAGCGGCTGCGGGCGAAGCTCTCGTACACCAACGTCGGTTTCGCCCTCGCCCCGCCGACGTTCACCATCGCCGAGCTGCGCGAGATCTACGTCGCCGCGCTCGGCTACGAGGTGACCGCGACCAACCTGCAGCGGGTGCTGCTGCGGCGCGGCGTGCTGGAGCCGACCGGCGAGCTCGCGGCGCCCGGCCGGGCGGGGGGCCGCCCCGCGGCGCTCTACCGCTTCGTCACGTCGGGGCTGGAGGTCACCGATCCGTTCGCCGTCCTGAAGCCGCCCGCGCCCCGCTGACCGGCCGGCTCAGACCGGATCGGTGACGCCGACGTGGGCCAGCAGCTGTCCGGCCACCCCGGTGTCCCCGCCGATGGCGCGCTCGACCAGCCGGGTCAGCTCGGGGTCCCGGTCGGCGGGCACGTCCTTGACCACGGCGGCCCCGTCCTGCGGGCGGGTCCCGGTCACCCGGACGGTGCCGTCCTCGATCGTCACGGTCCCGTCGAACCCCGCCTCGTGGACCTCCAGCGTCGTCGTCCCCTTCGTCACCATGGTCCGCCCCCTACCCGGTCGCCGGCGCTCCCAACAGCCCGCCGGACGGGTGCCCGTCCCCGGAGCCCCGCGGTCGGGTCACTCGCCGGTGGCGCCGTCCAGGGCCTCGCGGATCAGGTCGGCGTGGCCGTTGTGCCGGGCGTACTCCTCGATCAGGTGGAGGAGGATCCAGCGGAGCGAGAACGCGTCCTCGCGGCCCCACGGTCGGTCCTCGGTGTCCAGCGGCAGCCGGCGGGCCACCCCGCCGACCGCGTCGGCCGCCGCCCGCCAGGTCGCCCACGCCCGGGTCACGTCGTCCGCGGTGACGGTGCCGGGGTCGACCCGCCACTGCTCGTCGCGGTCGCGGACGACGTCGGGCCACAGGTCGTGGGGGAGGCCGCCGAAGCCGACGAGCCAGCCGGTCTCCACCGCCGCGAGGTGGCGCACCATGCCCAGCAGCGTGAGCTCGGAGGTCGGGACGGCCCGCGTGGCCAGCTGCTCGGGGGTCAGGCCGGCGCACTTCCACTCCAGCGTCTGCCGGTGGAACTCCAGGAAGCCGGTCAGCAGCGTCACCTCCCCGCCCGTCAGCGGCGGTTCGGTGCGGTGGTCGGGAGGCGCCATGGTCACCATCTCCTGCGGGTCGGGCACCCGGTGGGGGTGCCGGCAGCGCGCATCCTGCAGCAGGGGAGTGACGAGAAGGCCGACCGGCGGCGCGCCCGGCAGGGATCGAACCTGCGACCAAGTGCTTAGAAGGCACCTGCTCTATCCGCTGAGCTACGGGCGCTCGCGACCGATCATCGCACCGCCCCGCTCGCGGGGGACCGCGCCCGGGTGCGGGGTCGTCCACAAGGGGCAGGCGTGTCCACAGTTCCGGGAAAGGCCTGCTCCGGTCCCCGGCGGGCGGTGAGGGTCGACGGCACACCGGCACCGCGCCGGTCGCGCCACCCGGCGCAGCACCCTCCGAGGAGCACCGTGAACGACACCATCGTCACCGTCGTCGGCAACGTCGCCGACGACCCGCGCCGCAAGACCACGCAGAACGGCGCGGTGACCAACTTCCGCATGGCCTCCACCGCCCGCCGCTACGACTCCGGCAGCGGGCAGTACGTCGACTCCGGCACGTTCTGGATCGACGTGGAGTGCTGGAACACGCTGAGCGGCAACGTGTCCGCCTCGGTGAGCAAGGGCGACCCGGTCATCGTCCGGGGCGCGATCACCACGCACAGCTGGGACTCCGACACGGGTCGCCGGAGCAAGCCGCAGATCAAGGCCTTCGAGGTCGGCCACGACCTCACCCGGGGCAGGGCCGTGTTCCGGCGCGACCGGTCGGAGCGAGCCCTGGAGGGCAGGGATGGCGTCGACACCGCGACCGGTGAGCTGCACCCGGAGGCCGACGAACCGGCCGAGGCGTACCCGACGACCGAGGAGTTGCGGGCGGGACGGGACTACGTGGGGGACGACGAGACGTTGTCCTCGGTGGACGACCTCGATCCCTCGGAGGAGCCCGCGCACATCTAGTTGCCCGGGCTGGGAGGATCGGAGGCGAGAACGTACGGGGTGGGGTCGCGACCCGCGGCCCCGCCCCCGCTCGCGAGACGACGGAAGGCTCGGCAAGCCAGTGGCTCAGTACATCTACACGATGGTCCGCGCGCGCAAGGCGCACGGCGACAAGGTGATCCTCGACAACGTCACCCTGTCCTTCCTGCCCGGCGCGAAGATCGGCGTGGTCGGTCCCAACGGGGCCGGCAAGTCGACCGTGCTCCAGATCATGGCCGGCCTGCAGCAGCCCTCCAACGGTGACGCGACGCTCGCCCCCGACGCCACCGTCGGCATCCTGCTGCAGGAGCCGCCGCTGAACGAGGAGCTTGACGTCCGCGGCAACGTCGAGGAGGCGGTCAAGCCGCTCCGCGACGCCCTGCGCCGCTTCGAGGAGGTCAGCGCGGCGATGGGCGAGCCCGACGCCGACTTCGACGCGCTGATGGCCGAGCAGGGCGAGCTCATGGAGGTCATCGAGAACTCCGACGGTTGGGAGCTCGACGCCCGCATCGAGCAGGCGATGGACGCGCTGCGCTGCCCGCCGGGCGACGCCGACGTCACCGTGCTCTCCGGTGGTGAGCGCCGCCGCGTCGCGCTGTGCAAGCTGCTGCTCGAGGCGCCCGACCTGCTGCTGCTGGACGAGCCGACCAACCACCTCGACGCCGAGAGCGTGGCCTGGCTGGAGCAGCACCTGGAGAAGTACGCCGGCACCGTCGTCGCGGTCACCCACGACCGGTACTTCCTGGACAACGTGGCCCAGTGGATCCTCGAGCTCGACCGGGGCCGGGCGTACCCCTACGAGGGCAACTACTCCACCTACCTGGAGACCAAGGCCGCGCGCCTGCAGGTCGAAGGAGCCAAGGACGCCAAGCGGCAGAAGCGCCTCAAGGAGGAGCTGGAGTGGGTCCGCTCCGGCGCCAAGGCCCGCCAGGCCAAGAGCAAGGCGCGTCTGGCCCGCTACGAGGAGATGGCCGCCGAGGCCGAGAAGTTCCGCAAGCTGGACTTCGAGGAGATCCAGATCCCGCCGGGCCCGCGGCTGGGCAGCGTCGTGGTCGAGACGAAGAACCTCACCAAGGGCTTCGGCGACCGCGTCCTCATCGACGACCTGACCTTCACCCTCCCGCGCAACGGCATCGTCGGTGTCGTCGGCCCGAACGGCGTCGGCAAGACCACGCTGTTCAAGATGCTGGTCGGCGAGGAGAAGCCGGACGACGGCGAGATCAAGGTCGGCGAGACGGTGCAGCTCTCCTACGTGGAGCAGAACCGCAGCGGCATCGACCCGAAGAAGACCCTGTGGGAGGTCGTCTCCGACGGCCTCGACCACATCAAGGTCGGCAACGTCGAGATGCCCTCGCGCGCCTACGTCGCCGCGTTCGGGTTCAAGGGCCCGGACCAGCAGAAGCCGGCCGGGGTGCTCTCCGGCGGTGAGCGCAACCGGCTGAACCTGGCGCTGACCCTCAAGCAGGGCGGCAACCTGCTGCTGCTCGACGAGCCCACCAACGACCTCGACACGGAGACGCTGACCAGCCTCGAGGGCGCGCTGCTGGAGTTCCCCGGCTGCGCCGTCGTCGTCAGCCACGACCGGTGGTTCCTCGACCGCGTGGCGACGCACATCCTCGCCTACGAGGGCGACTCGAAGTGGTTCTGGTTCGAGGGCAACTTCGCCGACTACGAGAAGAACAAGGTCGAGCGGCTCGGCCCGGACGCGGCCCGTCCGCACCGCGCCACCTACCGCAAGCTCACCCGCGACTAAGGCCCTCTTCGGAGGCTCGGCCCGAGCTTGCGGGGGCCGAGGGGAAGAGGGTCCTTCCGCCCGCTGCCCCCCACGCCTCGCACGTTCGGTGCGGGTCCCCGCAGCGGGGCCGTTCCATCGCCGCACCCTCGGCCGGTCCGGAGCATCTGCTCCGGACCGGCCGTCGGCGTTCCGGGGCGGGGACCGGGGACGTCCGGCTCCGTGCCCCCTGGTCCACCGCGCTCCGGCCTCCTAGCCTCGCGTCGTCCTCGTCGTGCACCGGCACGACCGCGATCCGCGGGGTGCGCATGGACTTGTTGGACCTGGCCCGGGCCGAACGCGAGGACCTCCGCGCGCTCCTGGTGGGTCTCGCCCCCGAGCAGTGGGCTGCCCCGTCGTTGTGCGAGGGCTGGTCGGTCCGCGACGTGGTGGCGCACGTGCTGAGCTACGAGGAGCTCGGCACCCGGCAGCTGGCCGAGCGGTTCCTCCGCGGCCGCTTCACGGTGGACCGCACGAACGCCGTGGGGCTGCGCGAGTACGGCACCCGGACACCTGCTGAGCTGGTCCGGCTCCTGGACGACCACCTCACGCCCTCCGGGCTGACCGCCGGGATGGGGGGAGCCATCGCGCTGACCGACGGGATGATCCACCAGCAGGACATCCGCCGTCCCCTCGGTGTGCCCCGGTCCATCCCGGCCGAGCGGGTGGTGCCGGCGCTGCGGACCGCGCTGTTCGCCCCGACGCTGCTGGGGGTGCTCCGCGTGCGCGGCGTGCGGCTGGTGGCCACGGACGTCGACTGGACGTTCGGGCGCGGCCCCGAGGTCACGGGCACGGCTGAGGCGCTCCTCATGACCGTGGCCGGGCGCCGCGGTGTGGTCGGGGAACTGTCCGGACCCGGCCAGGAGCGGCTGGCCCGGCGCCTCCGCGGATGACCCCCGGCATCGGTTGCCGGCCACCGGCGTGTCAGCCGAACCGCTCGACGAAGCGGCGCTGCCACGGCGTCTCCACCGCGCGACGTCGGTAGCCGCGACGGACGAACGCCACGGCCCGGTCGGACGGGACGCCGTCCAGCACCGCGAGACAGGCCAGCGCCGTACCGGTGCGCCCGGTCCCGCCCCGGCAGGCGACCTCGACCCGACCATCGACGGTGCGTTCCAGCGCGGCCCGCAGTGCCTCCCGCAGCGCCGCCGGGTCGGCCGGCAGCGAGAAGTCGCGCCAGCGCACCCAGCGGCTCTCCCACGGGACGCGGGGCCGGCGACCGCCCAGGTAGACCCCGAACGTCGGCTGCGGCCCCGCTGCCACCCGCCGGAGCGACCTCCCGCGGACGCGCCGCCCCGAGGGGAGCGTCAGCACGCCCGGCGCATCCGCCGCCCACGGCTCCACATCGACGACGCTAGATCCCCGGTGCCCCCCGATGCAGCCGCCCCGGCACGGCTCGCCCGTCGGCGTAGGGCAGGGTGGCGGCGTGAGGCACACGGTGCACGTCCCCATGCGCTGGTCGGACATGGACGCCTACCAGCACATCAACAACGTCGCCTTCCTCGGCTACTTCGAGATGGCGCGGGTCAACCTCTTCTTCGAGCAGCCGACGCACGACGAGAGCACCGGCATGCGCCGCGGGCTCGTCGTCGCATCGCACGAGATCGCCTACAAGCGGTCGGTCGTCTACGACGCCGAGCCCCTCGAGGTGCAGGTCTGGGTGTCCGGCATCCGCGCCGCAGCGTTCACCTGCCACTACGAGCTCTTCGACCACGGGGCGCTCGCCGTCACGGGCAGCACGCTGCTCGTGCCGTTCGACTTCGCCCTGAACCGGCCCCGCCGGATCACCGCAGAGGAGAAGGAGTTCCTCGCCCGCTGGACCGACGAGCCCGCCGGCACCTGAGCTCCCACGCACCCGGGAGCTCGGCGAGGAGCAGGTCGACGGACGCTCTGCCTCTGCTCCCCGTGGCACTCAGAGGCAGAGCGCAGGCGAAGACCCGTGGCGGTCGGCGGGTCAGCCGTTGACGACCCGGGGCACGGGGCGGTCGGCACCTGTCGGCGCACCGCGGCGGGCGGCCTCCTCCTCCGGGACCGGCCGCACGACGGCGCCCTCGGCGATCACCGCGCCCCCGAACACGGCCGCGTTGATGCCGCCGCGGTGCACCATCGCCTTCACCAGCTTGAGCCCGGTCAGCCGCTCCAGGTGCGTGCACGGCGGGCAGCGCTTCATCCCGAACAGCAGTGCGTCGCCCACCGCGAACCACCGGCCCACCAGCGAGGACAGGTCCACGCCGGTGGTCACCAGGTTCCGCCGGGTGTCCGCGGTCGAGAACGCGCCGCCCATCTCGGCGGCCACGGCGGCGACGTCGTCCCGGTCGATCAGCGTCAGCTGCTTCTCCAGGTCGGGGTACTGCGCCCACGTGCCGCCGCCCAGGGCGTAGCGGTCGCCGTCCAGCCCCATCCCCGGCACCAGCCGTGCCGACGGCCTCCGGCTCATGGGTCCCGCGGCCGCGGGCGTCGTCCAGATCTCCAGCAGCGAACCGGTGTGCACGGGGGCCTCCACGGGGTCAGGCGGCGGCAGCGGGGGAGCGGCGTCCCCGGGCCGGGGGGACGTCGTCGGCGCCGCGGGCGTCCAGCGCCTCGCTGACGGTGTGCGCCATCTGCAGCAGCTGCACCAGCAGCGGGGCCACCGTCGTCCGCACGCCCCGGATCCCGCGCGCCGACCCGCCGCGTGCCGCTTGCGCCTCCCGGATGCGCGCGGCGCGCTCGGCCAGCACCGGGATGAACCGCAGCGCCATCGACACGACCAGCCCGATCCGCGCGGGACGCACGCCGACCACCCGCAGCGGGGCGCACAGCCGCTCGATCACGGCCACCATCTCGGTCACCCGCGTCGTCGCCGTCACCACGCCGGCGGCCAGCACCAGGGTCAGCAACCGCAGGACGGTGACCGCGGCGGTGGTCGAGTCGCTGAACACGGTGTGGAAGACCAGCAGGCCGACCAGCCACCACAGCACCGTGCGCGCCTGCCGGGCCAGCGCCGCCGCCGGCACGCGCGCGAGTCCGATGCCGACGGCGAGCACGCCCAGCAGAGCGCCGGCGACCACGGGCACCGTCGGCACGACGAACAGGGCGACCGCGAGGGCCGCCAGCGTCAGCAGCTTCGCGCCCGCGGGCAGCCGGTGCACCGGGCTGCGGCGGGGCACGTACAGGGCGAGGGTCATCGGTGCTCCATCAGCGCCCGGTAGGCCGCGATCGCCACCCGCGGGGCGGCGTCCTCCACGATCCGGCCGCCGTCGACGACGAGCACCCGGTCGAAGCCGTCGAGCAGGTCCAGCTGGTGGGTGACCACGACCACCTGCTGCTCCAGCTCGTCGATCACGCGGGCGACGCGCCGGGCGTTGACCAGGTCCAGCAGCGTCGTCGGCTCGTCGAACACCACGCGGGCGGGCCGCATGACCAGCACTCCGGCGATCGCCAGCAGCTGCTTCTGCCCGCCGGAGAGCAGGTGCGCGGGGTGGTCGGCGTGCCCGGCCAGCCCGTACCGCGCCAGCACCTCGGCGACCCGCGCCGCCCGCTCGGCGGCCGGCACGCCCTGGTTCTCCAGCCCGTAGGCGGCGTCCTCGGCGACGGTGGGATGGACGATCTGCGCGTCGGGGTCCTGGAAGACGAAGCCCACGCGGCGGCGGACCTCGCGCACGGAGCTGCGGGTGTCCAGGCCGTCGACCAGCACCTGCCCGGACGTCGGCACGACCAGCCCGTTGAGCAACCGGGCGAAGGTGCTCTTGCCCGAGCCGTTGGCGCCGACGACGCCGATGCGCGCCTCGGTCAGGTGCAGGTCGACGTCGCTCAGCACGGCGCGGTCGCCGTAGCGGTGCGAGACGCCCCGCAGCTCGATCCCGCGGGCCGGGTCGGCGACGGCGTCGGCCCGCGGCTCCGACCTGCGGAACCTCACCGGCCGGCGAGCGCCCGCTGCGGTCGGTCGATCACCGGGTAGCTGCGGCGCACCTGGACGGCGATCGCCGCGGCGATGAACGCCTTGGCCGCGTCGCCGGGCAGGAACGGCAGGGCGCCGGAGACGATCGCCGCGCCCAGCGACAGGTTGCCGACGGCGGCGAGCACCGGCACGCCGATCAGGTAGATGACGACCATGCCGCCGACGATGTTGAACAGCACGCCCCAGGCGACGTTGTAGCGGGCCCAGAACCGCTCGGTCAGCCAGCCGGTGGCGAACGCGGCGAACGGCCAGCTGATCAGGTAGCCGGCGGTCGGGCCGGCGAAGACGGCGAGGCCGCCGCTGCCACTGGCCAGCAGCGGCAGGCCGATCGCGACCAGCACCAGGAACAGCAGCACGGCCAGGAAGCCGCGGCGGGCACCCAGCACGCTGCCGGCGAGCATCACGCCGAGCGTCTGCGCGGTGATCGGGACCGGGCCGATGTTCACGGCGGGCAGGGTGCCCAGCACGGCGATGATCGCCGCGAAGAGAGCGATGTAGGCCAGGTCCCGGGTCTTCATGTCAGCTCCTGCATCGGACCGGTAGGTGGGCGCCGCCGGCCCGGCGTCGCCTGCGGCAAGGTACCCGAGCGCCGCGGGGCGCCCGGGCACCGGCCGGTCGGCTCAGGCCTGCAGCCACACCGCGGCGTCGTCGGGCAGCTTGCCGTCGTCGACCGGCGCGCTGCTCAGCAGCACCCGGCCCTCGGGCAGCGGCAGGGGGGCGCCGGACAGGTTGACCAGGCAGACCAGCCCGCCGGGACGCCGGAAGGCGACGCAACGGTCGGGTGACTGCAACCACTGCAGATCCTCGCCGTGGAACAGCGGGGACGAGGCGCGCAGGGCGAGCGCGCTTCGGTACAGCGACAGCATCGAACCGTCGTCCGTGCGCTGGGCCTCGGCCGTCAGGGACGCCCAGCCGTCGGGCATGGGCAGCCAGGTGTCGGCCGCGGACGAGAAGCCGTAGGGCGGCTCGGTACCCGACCACGGCACCGGGATGCGGCAGGCGTCGCGCCCGCGCTCGGTGCCGCCCGAGCGGAACCACATGGGGTCCTGCAGCACCTCGTCGGGCAGGTCGACGTCGGGCATGCCGAGCTCGTCGCCGTTGTACAGGTAGGCCGCTCCCGGCAGGGCCAGCTGCAGCAGCGCGGCCGCGCGGGCTCGCCGGGTGCCGACCTCCCCGCCGCCGTACCGGGTCACGTGCCGCGGGCGGTCGTGGTTGGACAGCACCCAGCACGCGGGCGCCGGTGTGCCCTCGACCGCGGCGAGGGAGTGGGTGATCGCGTCGCGCAGCCCGTCCGGCGTCCACTCGGCGGTGAGCAGCTTGAAGTTGAACGCCAGCTGCAGCTCGTCCTCGCGCAGGTACTGGGCCAGCCGGTCGTCGTCGGAGACCCACACCTCACCGACGGCCATGGTGCCCGGGTACTGGTCGAGCACCGCCCGGATGCGGCGGTGCACCACGTGCACGCCGTCCTGGTCGAACCGGTGGTCGCCGGGGCCGTGGTCGTCGAGCAGCCCGGTGTCGTCCATGGGGACCATGTCGGGCAGCCCGTCCGGCTTGGCCATGCCGTGGGCGACGTCGATCCGGAAGCCGTCGACCCCGCGGTCGAGCCAGAAGCGCATCGTCTCCTCGAGGTCGGCCACGACCTCGGGGTTCGCGAAGTTCAGGTCCGGCTGCTCGGGGGCGAAGATGTGCAGGTACCACTGCCCGTCGGGCACCCGGGTCCACGCCGGGCCACCGAACACCGACGGCCAGTTGTTCGGCGGCTCGCTGCCGTCGGGCCCGCGCCCGTCGCGGAACAGGTAGCGCGCCCGCTCCGGGGACCCGGGGCCGGCGGCCAGCGCCGCCTGGAACCACTCGCGCTCGTGGGAGCTGTGGTTGGGCACCAGGTCGATGGTGACCCGCAGGCCGAGGGCGTGGGCCTCGCCGAGCATCGCGTCGAACTCCGGCAGGTCCCCGAAGACGGGCTCGACGTCCCGGGGGTGGGCGACGTCGTAGCCGTGGTCGGCCATCGGCGAGGGGAAGAAGGGCGTGATCCACAGGGCGTCGACGCCCAGGTCGCGCAGGTACGGCAGGCGCGACCGCAGGCCGGCCAGGTCGCCGACGCCGTCGCCGTTCCCGTCGGCGAAGCTGCGGATGTAGACCTGGTAGAAGGCCGCTTCGCGCCACCAGTCGGCGCCGGGGCGCAGGGTGCGTGCGGCCTCCTGCAGGGGCCCGCCGCGAGCGGGCGAGTGGTGGGGGGCAGGGGGTCCTTCAGCCGGGCTCACCGGGCTCCTCGATGTCGGTACGTGCAGTGTCGGTGCGCGCTCGCGTCCCCGGACGGGGACCGGCGGGAGCCGGGGATCAGCCCTCGGCGTCGGCGGGGAAGCGGTTCTGCATGCTGCGGGCGGCCATCTCCAGGTAACCCCACAGCGTCGCGTCCTGCTCGGGCGGGAGCCCGAGGGAGTCGACGGCGTCGCGCATGTGGGTGAGCCAGGCGTCCCGCTCCACCGGGCCGATGGCGAAGGGCGCGTGCCGCATCCGCAGCCGCGGGTGCCCGCGCTGCTCAGAGTAGGTCGTCGGCCCGCCCCAGTACTGCTCGAGGAAGCCACGCAGCCGCGTCTCGGCGCCCTCCCAGTCGTCCTGGGGGTACAGCGGCTGCAGCACGGGGTCGGTGCGGACGGCGGCGTAGAAGCGCTGCACCAGCCGGCGGAAGGTCTCCTCGCCCCCGACCTCGTCGTAGAAGGTCCGCCCCGACGGCAGGGACCGCCTCGACTCGCTCATGCTCCGGTAGCCCCCTCGGCCTCGACCACGACGTCCGCCCGGTTCCGCGTCCGCCGATAGGCCCTCAGCGCCGGGGCGACCGCGATCATTCCGAGGGCGCCCGAGAGGGCCACGACGACAGCCGGGCTGAGCCCCTCGGCGGCCAGGCCGGCGGCGAGCGCGCCGATGCCCTGCACCCCGGCCAGCCCGCTGGCCGCGACCCCGAACGCGCGCCCGCGGTAGGCGCTGGGCACCGCCTGCACGAAGGCGACGTTGAGCGGGATGGACCAGGCGGCGCCGAGCCCCGAGAGGAAGAGCATCCCGACCAGGATCCAGAACGGCACCGCCCCCGGGCCGGCCACCGCCGCGACCACGCCGCCGACCAGCACCGGGGCGAGGGAGACCAGTACAAGCGGGGCGACGAGCCGCTCCCGTCGCGCCGGCGGGACCAGGCGCGCGATGACCAGCCCGCCGATGGTGACCCCCAGCGGGTTGGCCGCGAGCAGGATGCCGACCGCCGTCGCGCCCTGGCCGAGCGAGTCCACCAGCGGCGCGGCAATCCCCTCGGAGGCGTAGACGAAGCCCGTGGTGACCCAGAGGACGGCGACGATCGCCAGCAGGCGGGGGCTGCGCCGGATGAACCGCAGGCCGTCCGAGGCGTCGCGCCACAGCGATCCGGGCGCGCCGGCGCCGTCGGTCGCCGGCGCCGGCCGGGGCTTCAGCCGGGCCCACAACCAGACGGCGGAGACGACGAACGTGGCCGCGTCGATCAGCAGCGCGGCGGAGGGGTTGAGCACCGCCACGAGCGCGCCGCCGGCGAGGAAGCCGGCCACCTGAGCCAGCTGCAGCGTGATCCCGGTGAGCGAGGTGGCGACGGCGTACCGGTCGCCGTCGAGCACGTCGGCCATGAGCGCCGACCGCGCCGACTCGAACGGGGGCGCGCACAGGCCGACCACGAACAGGAGGCCGAGCAGGAGCGGCAGCGGCATGCCCGGGATCGCCATCAGGGCCACCAGCCCGGCTCGGGCGAGGTCCGTGGCGATGAGCACCCGGTGGCGGGGCAGCCGGTCGGCGAACGCCGACAGCAGCGGCCCGCCGAGCAGCCAGGGCAGGTGGCTGATGGCGAAGGTGAGGGCGGCCAGCAGCGGGGAGTCGGTGCGCGCGTAGACCAGCACGGTCAGCGCCACCCGGGCCAGCTCGTCGCCGGCCGCGGACAGCAGGTAGGTGCCGAACAACGGCCGGAACTCGCGGACGGCGAAGACCTCGCGGAACGTGGCCTGCCGGACGGTGGCGTCGTCGCCGGGGTCGTCCGGTGCCTCGGCGCTCAGCGGAGCCCCGTTCCCGCAGCCCACGAGCCGCCGCGGTCGGCGGCGGCCGGTCCGGCGTCAGCGCCGAGCACGGTCGGTGATCCGGTCATTACCGGAATCATTTCAGGCGCAACGCGTGCCGTCAGCATCGTCGAATGGGCGTGTCGATCCCGTTACCGATCGCCTGGTGATCCGGGAATTCCCGTGTGCGCCGCCAGGAACGCCAGCTGGTCGGCCGCGAGCCCCACGGTCCGGCTGACCGCACGCGCGCCGTGGCCGACGGAGGTCTCCCGCCGCAGCACGATCGGGGCGTCCGCCGAGGTGGCGTGCTGCAGCGCGGCGGCCAGCTTCCGGCCGTGCAGCGGGTCGACGCGGGTGTCGGACTCGAACGTCGTCACGAGCACCGCCGGGTACGCCGTGCCCGGGCGCACCGCGTGGTACGGGGAGTAGCTCAGCAACCACCCCAGCTGCACCGGGTCGTCGGCGGTGCCGTACTCGTCGTTCCAGGTGCGGCCGAGGCCGAAGCGCTCGTACCGCACCATGTCCAGCAGGGGGGCGCTGCAGACGACGGCGGCGGCGAGCTCGGGCCGCTGGGTCAGCGTGGCGCCCACGAGCAGGCCGCCGTTCGACCCGCCCATGACCGCCAGCTGCGGGTGCGTCGTCCACCCCTCGGCCACCAGGTGCTCCGCGGCGGCGGCGAAGTCGTCGAACACGTTCTGCTTGCGCTCCCGCATCCCGGCGCGGTGCCACTCCTCGCCGTGCTCCGACCCGCCGCGCAGGTTGGCCACCACCCAGACGCCGCCCGCGGCGACCCAGGCGAGGGCCTGTGCCGTGTAGGCCGGGGTGAGCGAGACGTTGAACCCGCCGTAGCCGTAGAGGACCGTGGGGCGGGGGCGGTCGGGTGCACCGGTGCCCGAGAGCACGAACAGGTGCACGGGCGTGCCGTCCTTCGACCGCGCGTGCGTCTCGACGACGGTCAGCGGTGGCACGTCGCCGGCGACATCCGCCTGCTCCCAGGCCTCGAGCCCACCGGGGGCGGTGGCGTCCCAGCGCAGCACCGACGGCGGCGTCGCGTAGTCGGTGTAGCCGACCCACGCGGTGGTGCCGCCCTCGGGCGGTGCACTCAGCCCCGAGATGCTGCCGGGGCCCGGCGGCGCCACCTCGGTGATCCGGCCGCCGCCGTCCCCCGCCCAGAGCGAGAGCCGGTCGGTGGCGTCCACGGCGTGCACCGCCAGCACCTGCAGGTCGCCGTCGGGCGCATCGACGAGCGCGACGTCGGAGAGCACCGCGCCCTCCTGCTGCGGGACGACGTCGGTCCACGCCGCCGGCGCCCAGGTGGCCGGGTCCTCGGGGTCGGCGACCGCGAGCCGCCAGCGCGGGGCGTCGCGGTCGGAGAGCAGGTACAGCCGGCCGTCGCGCGCGACCCACGCGGCGGTCTGGGCGTCGACGCCGCGCTGCAGCTCGCGCAGGTCGCCGGACCCGCCCAGGTCGGCCAGCCAGACGTCGTCGCGCGGGGCGGTGCCCGCCGACGCCGAGACGACCAGCCAGCGCCCGTCCGCGCTGGTGCGGACCCCGTAGTAGTTGGTGGGGTCCAGGGTGGGTGGGTCGAAGGTGTCGCCGTGCACGAGCAGGTCGCCGGACGGGTCGGCGCCGACGCGGTGGCGCCACACCCGGCGGTGGTACTGCTCCTCGCCCGCCGGCACCTGGTCCGGCGGAAGCCGGCGGACGTAGAACAGCTCCTCGCCACCGGGCAGCCAGCCGACGGGGGAGTAGCGGCACCGGTCGATCGGGCCGTCCAGCAGCTCACCGGTGTTCACGTCGAGCACGTACAGCCGCGACTCCTCGTCGCCACCGGTGGAGAGCTGGTAGGCCAGCCGGTCGCCCTCCCAGGAGGGCGACCACGCGTCGAGCGTCGTCGTCCCCTCCGGGTCGAGCTCCATCGGGTCGACGAGCACGCGCACGGTGCCGTCGGCCTCCCGCACCCGGAGCACGGCGTGCTCCTGGCCCGGGTCGCGGCGGGTCGAGAAGGCCCGCCCGCCGCGCCACACCGGCACGCCGACGGCGCCCGCCCGCACCAGCTCCCCGAGCCGCGCGGCGAACCGATCACGGGCCGGGAGCGCACCGAGCACCTCGGCGGCCAGCCCGTCCTGCGCCGCAGACCACTCCCGCGTGCGCGGGTCGGCGGGGTCCTCGAGCCAGCGGTAGGGGTCGGCGATGCGGT
Organism: Blastococcus sp. SYSU DS0753; assembly: GCF_054051175.1. Lineage (NCBI taxonomy): Bacteria > Bacillati > Actinomycetota > Actinomycetes > Geodermatophilales > Geodermatophilaceae > Blastococcus > Blastococcus sp. SYSU DS0753. The sequence goes on from NZ_JBJHAT010000005.1 coordinate 64,651, forward strand.
GGCCGTGCAGCTCCTCGACCAGGTCCAGGCGCGGGGCCTCCGGGTAACGCATGGCCGGAACGCTAGTGGCGGGCGCCGACATCCGCCGGGGCCGCGGGGATTTCCAGTGCGCCGAGCGGCGGTCCTCGGGTCAGAATGGGGCTGCCCGCGGGTCGCGCAGCACCCGACGGTCCGGGGCGTCCGGAGGTGATCCGTGCCGCGTTCCGCGCCCGGGTCGACGTCGGCGGGTCACCCAGGCCCGCGTCGCGACCCCGTCCCGCCGCTCGTCCCCCTGCCCGCGCCCGCCACCACGGGGGCCACTCTGCTGCTGAACGCGACCTACGAGCCGTTGTGCGTCGTCTCCAGCCGGCGGGCGATCGTGCTGGTGCTCACCGGGAAGGCCGAGTCGGTCGACGTCACCGCCGACGTCGTCCACGCCGAGCGCCTGAGCCTGCCCGTGCCCGTGGTCGTGCGGCTCACCCGCTACGTCCGGGTGCCCTATCCCGCGTCGGTCCCGCTGTCGCGCCGGGCCGTGTTCACCCGCGACGGGCAGACCTGCGTGTACTGCGGCGGCTCGGCCACCAGCATCGACCACGTGGTGCCGCGCAGCCGCGGCGGCACTCACACGTGGGACAACGTGGTGGCCGCCTGCCGCCGGTGCAACCACACCAAGGCCGATCGCTCGCTGGCCGAGCTCGGCTGGAAGCTGCCGCGCCCGCCCAGCACGCCGAGCGGCGCGGCCTGGCGGCTGCTCGGGCACCGCACCGTCGACCCCCGGTGGCGGGAGTGGCTCGGCGTCCCGGAGAGCGTCAGCGCGTGAACGACGCTCGCCGGCTGTGGGCGCTCGCCGAGCCGCTGCACGCGCTCACGTACTTCGCCCCGGAGTCGCAGGCCGCGGCGGCCGAGGTCGGCCTGCGCGGGTTCTGGAACGGCTACTTCGCCTTCCGCGCGGCGCCCCTGGGCCCGGTCGGCGCCGAGGTGGTGACGGCGACGTTCGTCAACTTCGAGCCGTCCTTCGTCGCCCGCCGGGTCCCCGGCGTGTGGACGACGGTCACCCCGGCCGCCGCGCTGGCGGCGCGGCTGAGCGGGGTCGACGCCGCCGTCCGCCGCGTGCTGGGGCAGGAGTGGGTCGGTTCGTCCGCGGCGATCGAGGCGATGGAGCTGGCCGCCACCGCGGCCGCCGCCGTCGACCCGCCCGGGCGTCCGCTCGCCGCGGCGAACGCCGGGCTGACCGTGCCCCCGGAGCCGCATCTGGTGCTCTGGCAGGCGCTCACCACGCTGCGGGAGCACCGCGGGGACGGCCACACCGCCGTCCTGCTGGCCCACGAGGTCGACGGCCTGGGCAGCCACGTGCTGGCCGCCGCGGCCGGTCGCGCCGACCGGGCGTGGCTGCAGAAGGCGCGCGGCTGGGACGACCCGGCGTGGGAGGGAGCGGCGGCAGCGCTGGCCGACCGCGGGTGGCTGGCCGGCGACCGGCTCACCGCTGCCGGGCAGGACGCGGTCGCCGGGATCGAGGCCGACACCGACCGCCTGGCCGCCGGTCCCTGGCGGGCGCTCGGGGAGTCCGGGTGCCGGCGACTGGCCGAGCTGCTCGACCCGCTGCGCCGTGCCGTCGTGGACGCCGGGGACTGGCCGGCGGGCAACCCGATCGGCGTCCCCGAACCGGGGGACTAGCGTCCGGGAGCGTGACCCAGCTGCACGACCTCACCGCACTGGAGCAGGCCGCCGCCGTCCGCGCGAAGGAGGTCAGCCCGACCGAGCTCGTGCAGCACGCGCTCGCCCGCATCGACGCGCACGACAGCGGGCTCGGCGCGTTCATCACCGTGACCCCCGAGCGGGCGCTGGCCGGTGCGGCGGCCGCCGAGGCCCGGCTGCGCGAGGGTGGGGAGCTGCCGCCCCTGCTCGGCGTGCCCACCGCGATCAAGGACCTGAACAACACCGCGGGTGTCCGGACGACGTTCGGCTCCGCGGCGCTCGCCGACTTCGTGCCCGCCGTCGACGACGCGGTGGTCACCCGGCTGGCCGCCGCGGGCACCATCAGCGTGGGCAAGACGAACACGCCCGAGTTCGGCTTCCCCTGCTACACCGACAACGACCTGGTCGGGCCGGCCCGGTGCCCCTGGGACACCTCCCGGCTCGCCGGCGGCTCCAGCGGGGGAGCGGCGGTCGCCGTCGCCGCCGGCTTCCTGCCCTTCGCGCAGGGCAGCGACGGCGGTGGTTCCATCCGCATCCCCGCCAGCATCAACGGCCTGGTCGGCATCAAGCCGACCCGCGGCCGGATCAGCAACGCCCCCTACGGCAGCGAGGTGACCGGGCTGGGCACCAGCGGTCCGCTGGCCCGCACCGTGCGCGACGCGGCCGCGATGCTCGACGCGATGGCCGGGCCCGAGATCGGTGATCCGTTCTGGGCCCCGCCGCTGCCGGCCGGTGAGACCTTCCTCGGCTGGGCCGACCGGGAGCCGGGCCGGCTGCGCATCGGGCGATACACCGAGTCGGCCATGCCCGGGGCAGAGCTGGAACCGGAGGTGGCCGGGGCCTTCGACGACGCCGCGCGGCTGCTGGCGGACCTGGGCCACGACGTCGAGGACGTGCCCACCGGCCTGCTCGACGCCGCGGTGCTGCCGTCCTTCGAGCGGGTCTGGGCGCTGAGCGCGACCACCCTGCCGGTCCCACCCGGGCGCGAGGAGCTGCTGAAGCCGCTGACCCGCTGGATGCAGGACCGGGGCCTCGCGCTGTCGGCCCGGGACGCGATGGAGGCGATGTTCGCCCTCCGCGCCTTCTCCCGGCAGTTCCTGCGCGCGACCGCCGGCTACGACGTGCTGCTCGCCCCGGTGCTCACGATGACCCCCCGACCCATCGGCTGGTTCGGGGAGGACGGCGAGGGCGGGCCGGACTTCGAGCGGCAGAAGCGCTACGCCGCGTTCACCGCGCTGTTCAACGTCACCGGGCAGCCCGCGGTCAGTGTCCCGCTGCACTGGACGGCCGACGACCTGCCGATCGGCACCATGCTCGTCGGCCGCCCCGCTGACGAGGCCACCCTCGTCGCGCTCTCCGCCCAGCTGGAGGCAGCCCGCCCGTGGCACCACCGGCGCCCCGCCGTCTGGGCCGACAGCCGATGAGGACGACCCCCTCCCGGTAAGTTGTCGGGTGTGACCGTCGCCGAGACCCTCCTCGTCTACGCCGCCATCCCGCTCGCCGTCGTGCTGGTGCTGGCGTTGCTGACCCTGAAGCCCGGCAGCGGCCGGCGTACCCGGTACAAGCCGGGCCAGCCCTGGAACCACGCGCCCGTCTGGTACGAGCCGCACCCCGCGCACGTCGGTGGCCACGGCCCCGCGCCGGCGCACGGCCCGGCCGCCGTCCCGGGCGGCGGCACCGCCGCCCTGGGCTCGTCGATGTACCCGGAGCAGCCGGGCGAGCGCGCCCTCGACGCGAAGGCCGGCGCGGGCCCCGAGGTGGGCGTCGGCACCGGTGGCGCGCACGCCGCCGGCACGAACCCCGCCCACAGCCCGAAGCCGGCCGGCCCGCTGGGCGGCGCCCGCGGGACCTGGTGACGGACCCCCGGTGACTGTTCCCGACGTTCCGACGACCTGCCCCGGAGGCCGGCCATGACCAGCGTGTTCGAAGTCGATTCCCACGACACCGCCACCGAGGCGACCCTCCCGGCGCGCACCGACGAAGGCCGGCTCGACGAGGTGTTCAGCTTCCGGGAGCTGGCCCGCCTCGACGAGGCGCTCACCATGTCCTCCCGCGAGACCGGGCTGCGCTTCACCCTCTACGTGGGTGAGCTGCGCACGCCGACCCGCGCGCACGCCGAGGAGCTGCACGCCCGCTCGGGCGAGAACCCCTCCGACGCGGTGCTGATCGCCGTCTCGCCGGGGCAGCGCGTGGTGGAGGTGGTCACCGGTGCCGGGGCCGCGCGCCGGCTGCCCGACCGCGCCTGTGCCCTGGCGGTGCTCTCCATGACCAGCGCCTTCGCCAACGGCGACCTGGTCGGCGGCATCGTCAACGGGCTGCGCCAGCTCTCCGACCAGGCCGGGCACCCCTCGGGGCTCCGCCCCCGCTGAACGACGACGAAGGCGCCGCACCCCCTCGGGAGTGCGGCGCCTTCGTCATGTCCACGGCTCCCTGTTGATCAGGTGACCTGATCACTAGGGGTCCTGGCTCACGGCCGATGCTGAGCCAGGACCCCTAACGATCAGGTGACCTGATCATCAAGCGGCGGCGGGGCAGCAACGACGAGGCCGGCGGCCACCACTGGTGACCGCCGGCCTCGTCGTCCGCGGGTCAGTGCCCGGCGTCGGCGTCCCGCTCGCGCGCACGCAGTGCCCGGGCGATGCCGTCGCGGCCCTCGAACACCAGCCGGCGCAGCGCCGGCGGCTGCTCGGCGTCGGACAGCCAGGCGTCGGCGGCCGCGATGGTGCGCGGCTCCACCACCGGCGGGAACAGGTACTGCACGGCGTTCTTGGCGATCTCACCCGGGCGGCGGTCCCACAGCGGCCGGATGTCGGCGAAGTAGCGGTCGACGTAGCCGGCGGTCAGCTCCCGCTGGGCCGGGTGCCAGAAGCCCTGCAGCATCGCCTCGTGGACGGCGTTGGGCACCGACTCGTCGGTGAACGCCTGCTGCCAGGTCTGCTCCTTCGACACCGCCGTCGGGCGCAGCGCCCGCGCCGTCGCCGTGCGCCGGATGCCGGTCGCGGTGGCGTCCCGCTCGGCCTCGGCGTCGATCTCCGCGTCGCCGGCCGCGCCGATGGCGACCAGCCCGTGCAGGAACGCCCAGCGCGCGTCGGCGTCGACGACCAGCCCCTCGTAGCTGCGCGAGCCGTCGAGCAGGCCGCGCAGCGCCGCCGCGTGCTCCTCGGTGCGCGCGGCGCTGGCCAGCGTGCGCGACCACAGCAGCTGCTGGTCGCTCCCGGCCGGCGCGGCTTCCAGCGCGGCGATCGCGTGGTCGGCCAGCTGGGCCCAGCCGGTCGGCGCCCACGCCGGGTCGGCGTAGGAGGACAGAGCGCTCTGCACCCGGGCCAGCAGCGACTGGATGACGCTGCTCTCGGTCTCGGCGCCGATGCCGGCCAGCACCAGCTGCACCCACTCGCGGGCCGGCAGCTCGGCGTCGCGGGTCATGTCCCAGGCCGCCGACCAGCACAGCGCGCGCGGCAGCGGGTCGGGGATCGCGCCGATCCGCGTGCGCAGGGTGGCCAGCGAGCGCTCGTCGAGCCGCAGCTTGGCGTAGGTGAGGTCGTCGTCGTTGACCAGCACCAGGTCCGCGGCCGGGTGGCCGACGAGCTCGGGCACCTCGGTGCGGGCGCCGGCGACGTCCAGCTCCACCCGGTGGGTGCGGGTGAGCCCCTCGGGGCCCTCGCTGTAGAGGCCCACGGCCAGCCGGTGGTTGCGCAGCACCGGGTGCTCGGTCACCGCCGTCTGCTCGATGGCGAAGCTGGTGTACCGGCCGTCGTCGCTGAGCTCGAGCACCGGCCGCAGCGTGTTGACCTGGCTGGTGCGCAGCCACTGGTCGGCCCACTCCGACAGGTCGCGGCCGGAGCTCTCCGACAGCGGCCCCAGCAGGTCGGCGAGCGTGGTGTTGCCGTACTCGTGCCGGCGGAAGTAGCGCTGCACGCCGGCGAGGAACTCGTCGCGGCCCACGTAGGCGACCAGCTGCTTGAGCACCGAGGCGCCCTTGGCGTAGGTGATGCCGTCGAAGTTGACCTCGACCGCTGCGACGTCGGGGATGTCGGCGGCGATCGGGTGGGTCGAGGGCAGCTGGTCCTGCGCGTAGGCCCACGCCTTCTCAGTGTTGGCGAACGTCGTCCACGCCGTCCGGTACTCGGTGGCCTCGGCCTGGCACAGGGTGCTGATGTAGGTGGCGAAGGACTCGTTGAGCCACAGGTCGTCCCACCAGCGCATGGTCACGAGGTCGCCGAACCACATGTGCCCGAGCTCGTGCAGGATCGTCTCCGCGCGCCGCTCGTAGCGGGCCCGGCTGACCTTCGACCGGAAGACGTAGTCCTCCAGGAACGTGACCGCCCCGGCGTTCTCCATCGCGCCGGCGTTGAACTCCGGCACGAACAGCTGGTCGTACTTGTCGAACGGGTACGGGTAGTCGAACACCCGGTGGTAGAAGTCGAAGCCCTGCTTGGTCACCCGGAAGATCTCCTCCGGGTCGAGGTACTGGGCCAGCGACGCCCGGCAGTACAGCCCCAGCGGGATGCCCTCGTGCAGGTCGGTGACCTTGGCGTAGGGGCCGGCGATGAGCGCCACCAGGTAGGTGGAGATGCGCTTGGTGGGCGCGAAGTGGGCCAGCTGCGAGCCGCCCTCGCCCGCCTCGATCGTGCGGTCGCCGGTGTTGGAGACGACCTGCCAGTCGAAGGGCGCGGTCACGTGCATCGTGAACGTGGCCTTGAGGTCGGGCTGGTCGAAGCAGGTGAACATCCGCTTCGCGTCGGCCGGCTCGAACTGGGTGTAGAGGTAGACCTGCCCGTCCTCGGGGTCGAGGAAGCGGTGCAGGCCCTCGCCGGTGTTGGAGTACCGGCAGTCCGCTGTCACCACCAGCGTGTTCGACTCGGCGAGGCCGGGCAGCGGCAGCCCGCCCTCCTCGGTGTAGGAGCTCACGTCGAGCTCGGTGCCGTTCAGCGTCGCGGAGTGCACCGTCTCCGCGACCAGGTCGATGAAGGTGTCCGCGCCCGGCCGGCGGCAGGCGAACTCGACGGTCGTCGTCGAGCGGAACGTGCGCTCGCCGGGGTGCCCGGCGCCGTCGGTGACGTCGAGGGCGATGTCGTAGCTCTGGACGGCGAGGAGCTCCGCGCGGGCGGCGGCATCAGTGCGGGTCAGGTTGGGTACGGCCACGCCGGAGAGCTTGTCATGCGGGGACGACGGTGCGCCCGCCGTCTGCCGGTCGGCGGCCCGCGGCAGGGAACAACCACCCCTCGGCGGGGCTTGCCTGCCGGGAGACGGCCCGGGCGCTCGGCGACCCGGGCACCGGAGCGAGGAGCAAGGAGCAAGGATGACCGAGGCAGTGCAGAGCGCCCCCACGAAGGCCCGCGTCGACTTCTGGTTCGACCCGCTGTGCCCGTGGGCCTGGCTGACCAGCCGCTGGGTGCTGGAGGCGGCCAAGGTGCGCGACATCGACCTGCACTGGCACGTCATGTCGCTGGCGGTGCTCAACCGCGGGCGCGACCTGCCGGAGGAGTACCAGGAGATGATGGCCAAGGCCTGGGGTCCGGTGCGGGTGGCGATGGCCGCGGCGCAGCAGCACGGTGACGAGGTGCTCGGCGACCTCTACACCGCGATGGGGACCCTGCGGCACCACGAGGAGCTCGAGCTCGACGAGCTCATCGCGCCGGCCCTGGAGCGGGTCGGGCTGCCGGCGTCGCTGGCCGAAGCCGCCGGCTCCACCGAGTACGACGAGGCCCTGGAGAAGAGCCACCACGCGGGCATGGACCCGGTCGGCGACGACGTCGGCACGCCGGTCATGCACATCGACGGCGTGGCGTTCTTCGGGCCGGTGATCAGCAAGGTGCCGACCGGTGAGGACGCCGGCAAGGCCTTCGACGGGGCCGTCCTGCTGGCGAACCTGCCCGACTTCTGGGAGCTCAAGCGCACCCGCACCTCGGGCCCGGACATGGACTCCGTGCCGGCCGACGCCCTGAAGCTCACCCGGTAAGGACCCCCGTCCCCCTCGTCCTTGCACGCTCGGGACGAGCCTCTGGACGGGGGCCGTTCCGATGAGTTCCGGGTGGGGGTGCGGCATGCTGTCGGGATGCCGCACCCCACCCGCCAGCGCATCTTCATCTCCGGCGCCAGCTCCGGCCTCGGCGAGGGCATGGCCCGCCGGTTCGCCGCCATGGGGCGCGACCTCGCCCTGTGCGCCCGCCGCGTCGAGCGGCTGGAGGCGCTGCAGGCCGAGCTGCGGGCGGCGCACCCGGGCATCCGGGTCGAGGTCGCCGCGATGGACGTCGACGACGCCGCCTCGGTGCCGACCGTCTTCGCGGAGCTGGCCGAGCGGCTGGGCGGCTTCGACCGCGTGATCGTCAACGCCGGCATCGGCAAGGGCGTGTCCGTGGGCACCGGCGGGGCGGCGCAGAACCGCGCCGTCCTGCACACCAACGTGCTCGGCTCGCATGCGCAGTGCGAGGCGGCGATGGAGCTGTTCCGCCGCCAGGGCATGGGCCACCTGGTGCTCATCTCCTCGGTCGCCTCCGTGCGCGGCATGCCGGGCAGCCGCACCGCCTACGGGGCCAGCAAGGCGGCGCTCAACTCGCTCGCCGAGGGCATCCGCTCCGACGTGTACGGCTCGCGGATCGTCGTCTCCATGATCCTGCCCGGCTACATCGCCACCGACATCAACGTCGGCCGCCGCGGCCCGCTCACCGTTGGCCTGGACAAGGGCGTCGACGTGCTGACCGCAGCGGTGGAACGGGAGCCGGTCACGGCCTACGTGCCGGGCTGGCCCTGGACGGCGGTCGCACGGCTGCTGCGGGTGCTGCCGCTGTCGGTGGTCCGCCGCGTCACCGGCTCGTGAGCCTCACCAGCTGATCTCCATCGGCCGGCCCCGGGCGTCGGGCTCGTCACCGCCGACGGTTTCCGCACTCCCCGCCGCGATCCGCCGGGCCGACCAGGCCGCGGCGCAGGGGTCCAGGGCGTCGACGGCGGGCAGCCGCGGCGGTGCCTCGGCCAGCGCGCGGTCGACGTCCATCACCGGGCGCAGGGCGGCCAGCCGCTGCGCCAGCCCCCGGGCGGTGGCCTTCGGGTCGCGCACCCGGTCGTCGAGCGCCCGGAACGCCAGCTCGGGGTGGACCTCGTGCACCCGCGGGTCGGGCGGGTCGCCGAGGGCCTCGTCCAGCGAGCGGATCGACGGCACGAGGAACCAGGCCTGCTTCGACAGCGCCTTCCCGGACACCGCCACCGAGATCCGGCAGGCGTCGGCGTAGTCGGCGGCGCCCAGCACCGGCCGCAGCGGTGCGGGGAAGACGGAGCTGCCGGCCCGGCCGAGCAGCCGCCGGGCGGCGACGTCGCACACGCGTGGCCGGTTCTCCGCCAGCCCGATCGGCATGTCGACCGCGACGACGTCCACCCCGGGCAGGGCGAGGGCGGCCGGGGCGTCGGGGAGGGCCAGCAGTGTCACCGCGCCGTCGTCCAGCAGCGCCCCGGCCCAGGCGCCGCGCCAGCCGTCCAGCCCGAGCACAGCCACGCCGGCGAGCCTGTCAGACTCCCCGGCATGCGCGTCTTCATCGGCACCGACCACGCGGGCCTGGAGTTCAAGGAGCACCTCAAGCGGGCGCTGGCGGAGGCCGGCCACGAGCCGGTCGACTGCGGCGCGTTCGAGTACGACGCGCAGGACGACTACCCACCGTTCTGCTTCGAGGTGGGGGAGCGGACGGTGGCCGAGCCGGGGTCGCTCGGCGTGGTCATCGGCGGCTCCGGCAACGGCGAGCAGATCGCGGCGAACAAGGTTCCCGGCGTCCGGGCCGCTCTGGTGTGGAACACCGCGACCGCCCAGCTGGCCCGCCAGCACAACAACGCCAACGTCGTCTCCATCGGCGCCCGCCAGCACAGCGACGACGAGGCCACGGCGCTGGTGCTGGAGTTCCTCGGGACGGAGTTCAGCGGCGACGAGCGGCACGTGCGCCGGATCGGGCTGATCAGCGACTACGAGCGAGACCGGCACCGTCCCGCGGGCGGGCTGCCCACGCGCACCCAGCACCCGTGACGCGGCCGGCCGGAACGGCGACGCCGCCCGGCTGATCCCGTCTCGCGAGGGCGGCTCTGCATGACTATGCAGCGTCGTGCATACTTGCCCTCGTGTCCAAGGTGCTCACCTCCCTGCCCGTCGGCGAACGCGTCGGCATCGCCTTCTCCGGTGGTCTCGACACCTCCGTAGCGGTCGCGTGGATGCGCGACAAGGGCGCCGTCCCCTGCACCTACACCGCCGACATCGGGCAGTACGACGAGCCGGACATCGCCTCGGTCCCGGGCCGCGCGACGGCCTACGGCGCCGAGCTCGCCCGGCTGGTCGACTGCCGCGCCGCGCTGGTCGAGGAGGGCCTGGCCGCGCTCACCTGCGGTGCCTTCCACATCCGCTCCGGTGGGCGCAGCTACTTCAACACCACCCCGCTGGGCCGCGCGGTCACCGGCACCCTGCTCGTGCGGGCGATGCTCGAGGACGACGTCCAGATCTGGGGCGACGGCTCGACCTACAAGGGCAACGACATCGAGCGGTTCTACCGCTACGGCCTGCTGGCCAATCCAGGGCTGCGGATCTACAAGCCGTGGCTGGACGCCGACTTCGTCGCCGAGCTCGGTGGCCGCAAGGAGATGTCGGAGTGGCTGGTCGCCCACGGCCTGCCCTACCGCGACAGCGCAGAGAAGGCCTACTCCACCGACGCCAACATCTGGGGCGCCACCCACGAGGCCAAGACGCTGGAGCACCTGGACACCGGCATCGAGACCGTCGAGCCGATCATGGGCGTGCGGTTCTGGGACCCGGCCGTCGAGATCGCGCCGGAGACGGTCACGGTCGGCTTCGAGCAGGGCCGGCCGGTCACGATCAACGGGCGGGAGTTCGACTCCGCCGTCGACCTGGTGAACGAGGCCAACGCGATCGGCGGCCGGCACGGCCTCGGCATGTCCGACCAGATCGAGAACCGGATCATCGAGGCGAAGAGCCGCGGCATCTACGAGGCGCCGGGCATGGCGCTGCTGCACATCGCCTACGAGCGGCTGGTCAACGCCATCCACAACGAGGACACCCTCGCCACCTACCACTCCGAGGGCCGCCGCCTGGGCCGGCTGATGTACGAGGGCCGCTGGCTGGACCCCCAGGCGCTCATGCTCCGGGAGTCGCTGCAGCGGTGGGTCGGCATGGCGGTCACCGGCGAGGTCCGGCTGCGGCTGCGGCGCGGGGAGGACTACTCGATCCTCGACACCGCCGGCCCGTCCTTCAGCTACCACCCGGACAAGCTGTCGATGGAGCGCACGTCGGACTCCGCGTTCGGCCCGGTGGACCGGATCGGCCAGCTCACCATGCGGAACCTGGACATCGCCGACTCGCGCGCCCGGCTGGAGCAGTACGCGCGGATCGGCATGGTCGGGGGCGGGCCGACCCCGGTGGCCGTCGGTGCGGCGCAGGCCGCGGCGACCGGGCTGATCGACGCCTCCCAGGAGGGCGGCGCCGAGGCGATCGCCTCCCGCGGCAAGGTGTCGGCGCACGACGAGCTGCTGGACCGGGCCGCGATGGAGTCCGGCACCGACTGAAGAAGGACCTCGTCCTCCCCACCGCTCGCACGCTCGCGGCGGGTCCCGGGACGAGGCCTGACCGTCCTCCCCACCGCTCGCACGCTCGCGGCGGGTCCCGGGACGAGGCCTGACCGTCCTCCCCACCGCTCGCACGCTCGCGGCGGGTCCCGGGACGAGGCCTGACCGTCCTCCCCACCGCTCGCACGCTCGCGGCGGATCCCGGGACGAGGCCCGACCGTCCTCCCCGCCCGCGCGGGGAGGGCGGTCAGCTCAGAAGCCGTCGGGGCACCACGGCGTGACCGGCCAGCCGAACGCCGTGGACGCGAGCGTGACCGCGCCCGGGCTGATCTCGGTCACCCGGCCGGCGCCCTGCAGGGACGCGAGCGAGACGCCGCCCAGGTAGGCGGCCGAGAGCTCCTCGATGCCGAGCACGATGTCGGGGTCGCGATCGGTACGGCCGCAGTAGCCACCGGCCGGGTGCCCGGAGAGCCGCCAGCGCCCCTCGTTCCACGGGCAGAACGCGTCCCGCACCTCCAGCACGAGGTCGATGGGGGCGGGGTAGCGGCGGGCCGCCAGCGCCCGGTCGACGTCGACCAGCCGCACCCACAGGCCGTCGACCGGCGTGCTGTGCAGCGCCCGGGCATCGGTGACCAGCCAGCGCAGTGGGTCGTCGGGCGAGGCCGCCGGGTACTTCACCGTGCGGACCAGGTCGACCGACAACAGCACCTGCCACAGCGCGGCGTAGGCCGGGGTGCCGGTCGCCCGCACCTCCTCGACGGTCAGGGTGCCGTCGGGCTCGCCGGTGTCGCTCCAGGCGCCCTTCACCCGGTAGGCGGCGTACCCGGTGACCGTGCCGTCGGCCTCGCGGTGCAGCAGGTAGCGGCGCTCGGTGGCCCCGTGCCGCCGGGACGGGTCGTCGCGCAGCTGCCGGTCCCACCAGCGGTCGTCGCGCACCATGTTCCCGGGCACCCAGCGGTGCACCGCCCGGTGCACGTCCACGGCGGCGGGGCGGTACTGCTCGACCGGCACCTGCTCCACCCGACCGGTGCCGAGGTCGACGTCCGGGCGCAGCCGCAGGCGCTCGGTGCGACCGGAGAACCGCGCCTCCAACGTCGCGGGCGCGTAGCCGAACCGGCCGTAGATCGGGTACTCGGCCGCCCACAGCGCGGCCACCGGCTCGCGCTGCTGCTCGTGCAGCTCGGTGAGCTGGCGGCGCATGATCGCGGTGAGCAGGCCGCGCCGGCGGTGGGTCGGGGCGACGGTCACCCAGGTGACGCCGGCGCAGGGCACCAGCGCGCCGGGGACGGCGAGGGTCCGGCTGTAGATGCCGGCGGTGGCGACGACGCGGCCGCCCTCCCACAGGGCCAGCGACCGGTCCAGCTCCGCCACCGACGACGGCCGCTCGGCGAAGTCGGCCGGCGCCTCGTCGGCGAAGACGTCGTGCATGGCCCGGCTGAAGACCGGCCACTCGTCGGGGGTCACCGGACGGAACCGGGCGTCGAGGTCGCTCACAGCGCTGTGTCTACCGGGCGGCTCCGACAGGCCGCCAGCGAGTTCGGCTCAGGCGCGCAGGTAGGCCAGGGTGGCGAGCACACGTCGGTGCTGGTCCTCGTCCTGGGTGAGCCCGAGCTTGGCGAAGATGTGCTGGGTGTGCTTCTCCACCGCCCCCGGGGTGACCACGAGCGCCCGGGCGATCGCGGTGTTCGAGTGCCCCTCGGCGATCAGCCCGAGCACCTCGCGCTCCCGCGGGGTGAGCCGGCGGACCGGGTCGTCGGCCCGGCGGCGGGCGAACAGCTGGGCGACCACCTGCGGGTCGAGCACCGTGCCCCCGCCCCGCACGTCCTCGAGCGCGGTCAGGAACGTGTCGACGTCGGCCACCCGGTCCTTGAGCAGGTAGCCCACGCCGCCGGCGCCGTCGGCCAGCAGCTCGTCGGCGTAGGCCACCTCCACGTACTGGGACAGCACCAGGACGGCGGTGCCCGGCACCGCGGACCTGGCCTCGACGGCGGCGCGGAGGCCCTCGTCGGTGTGCGTCGGCGGCATCCGTACGTCGACGACGGCGACGTCGGGCCGGTGCTCGCCGACCGCGCGGACCAGGGACGGCCCGTCGGCGACCGCGGCCACCACCTCGGCGTCCGCCTCCTCCAGCAGCCGGACCAGGCCCTCGCGCAGCAGCACCGAGTCCTCGGCGAGCACTACCCGCACGGCAGGTCCCCGGTCAGCCGGGTCGGCCCACCCCGGGGGCTGTCGACGACGAGCACGCCGTCGACGGCCTGCAGCCGGTCGGCCAGCCCGGCCAGACCGTGCCCCGGTGCCGCCACCGCGCCGCCGGTGCCGTCGTCCTCGACCACCACGCGCAGCCGGTCGCCGGTGCAGCTCACCTCGACCCGGCAGGTGGTCGCGCTGCTGTGCTTGGCCACGTTGGCCAGCGCCTCGCTGACGACGAAGTAGGCGGTGTTCTCGGTGACCGGGGCCAGCCGCTCGCTCGGCAGGTCGACGGCGAGGTCGACGGGCACGGGGGAGCGGGCGGCGAGGGCGGTCAGCGCAGCGGCCAACCCTCGGTCGGCGAGCACCGGCGGGGCGATCCCGCGGGAGAGTGCGCGCAGCTCCTCCAGCGTCTCCCGCGCCAGCCCGGCGGCTTCGCCGAGCGTCTCGCGGGCGGCGCCCGGGTCCCGGTCGAGCTGCCGCTGGGCGCGGGCGAGGTCCATGCCCAGCCGCACCAGTCGCTGCTGCGGGCCGTCGTGGATGTCGCGCTCCAGTCGGCGCAGCGCCACCGCCTCGGCGGCGACAGCCGCGTCCCGGCCGCCGGCGAGCCGGTCGATCTCGGCCTGTGCCGCCGCGCGGGAGGTCAGCATCGCCTTTCCGAGGAGAGCCTGCAGCAGCGCGCTGCCGCGCACGGCGAACGGGAGCAGGAGGCCGAAGACCAGCCCGATCGCGGTGTAGAGGGCGATCCGGCGCAGCGGGCTGGTCTCGAAGCCGAGGGTCTCGAGCAGGTCGTGGTTGTCGGGGTCGAGGGTGGCGTCCGGCAGGGCCCAGTCCCAGGCCGCGTAGGTCAGGCCGCCGAGGGTGATCGCCCAGAACGTCACCGTGATGACGAACGACAGGGTCGCGACGGGCAGACGGACCAGCGCGTGCAGCGCGTCCAGCCAGGTCTGCGGATCGCGCAGCGGCGTGATCATCCGCCGGACCGGGCGACCCTCGGCGCGGCGGTAGGCGGGCCGCTGCACCGGCCGGCCGAGCACCGCGGGCAGCCACGCCCGCTCGACGGTGGCGAAACCGCGGGCGGCCAGCAGCGTGCCAGCCAGCACCGCCACCCCGACCCAGACGACGAGCAGTCCGGCGCCGAGTGCCAGGCCGGTGATCACGACGACGAACGCAGCCACGCCGACCGGGAAACCGGCCAGCGAGTACCCGGTGTCGATGCCCAGCTGCCGCACACGGCCGGGGCGGCGCGTCACCGGGAGCCGGTCGCTCGCGGGCGGGAGCACGAGGGTGTCTGCGGTCATGCCGTCGAGCCTGCTGCGACGAGGTGCCCGGCCCCATCCCGCTGGCTGGCCGGTTCGTGGTCGGGCCGTCCCGACTGCGGTGCTGCGGTCATCTCGGCGCGAGATGCTCCTCCGCCCGCCGCCGCGGTGTCCAGCGCCGCGGCCGAGGTGGGTCCCCCGCTAGGGTCGGGGCGTCACGCCGGCGTCGACGTGCGCCCCGGTCGCCGGCGCCCCGACCGACGGAGGCTCCTCGTGCGCTCTCGCGCCGTTCCGCTCGCACTCAGCGCGGTCCTGCTGGCCGGCTGCACCTCGTCCGGCGACGAGGAGGCCGAGGAGGCCCAGGTGGCCGAGGCCGTCACCTCGGCACCCGACGAACGGCTGACGGTCGTCGCGGACGCCGATCCGGTGGGGACGGCGGTGAGCGCGAGCCGCGCGCTGTTCGACTCCTCCGACGTCGCGGTGCTCGCGGACGAGGACGACTCGGCGGGCCTGCTGCTGGGCGCGTCGGCCGCGGTAGCGCTGGGTGTCCCGCTGCTGGTCACCGGCGGCGCCGAGGCGCCGGAGCCGGTGACCGGCGAGCTGGAGCGGCTGGGCACGGGCACCGTGCTGGCCGTCGGGGACGTCGCCCTGCCGGAGGGTGCGGGGCCGGAGGTGGTGACGGTCCAGGCGGACGCCGAGGCGGTCGCCGCCGCGACCGGCGTCGACCTCGCCGAGGGCGATCCCGTCCCGGCCGACGGCGAGGCCGCGGCCGTGGCGGGGCTGGACCCCGAGCAGCCCGCCGCGCTGCAGCCGGAGGGCGGCAGCGGCGGGTCGGCGGGGCAGACCGCGGAGGAGACCGGTGAGGAGGGCTCCGACGCGGAGCTCCCCGAGACGGCCCGCCCCGAACCGCTCGAGGACACGGTCGTGCTCGCCTCGGGCGAGCCCGGTTCGGTGGCCGGCATCGCGACGGCCCGCGCGGCCGGTGCCCAGGTGCTGCTGACCGGGGGCAGGACCGACCCCCGGGCCTCGGCCGACGTCGTAGGCGCCCTCGGCGAGGCGCAGCCCGAGGCGGTCGTCGCCCTCGGCGCGGGGTTCGCCGCCGAGGACGGCCTGGACTGGAAGGTGGAGACCGCCGCCACCGGGGTGGAGCTCCCCGGCGGCGGCCAGACGCTCTTCCCCGGCAAGCTCCTCGTGGCCCTCTACGGGCACCCCGGCACCGCGGCGCTCGGTCTCATGGGCGAGCAGCCGGTCGACGCCGCCGTCGAGCGGGCGCGGGCGCACGCGGCGCCCTACGAGCCGCTGGTCGAGGAGACGGTGGTGCCGGCCTTCGAGATCATCGCGACCATCGCCTCGGCCTCGGCCGGGCCCGACGGCGACTACTCCGCGGAGGCCGATCCGGAGTTCCTGCGGCCGTGGGTGGACGCGGCCGGTGAGGCCGGGCTGTACGTCGTCCTCGACCTGCAGCCGGGGCGTACCGACTTCGTGACCCAGGCCGAGCTCTACCGGTCGCTGCTGGAGGAGCCGCACGTCGGCCTGGCCCTGGACCCGGAGTGGCGGCTGGGCCCGAACGAGGTGCACCTGCGGCAGATCGGGTCGGTGGACGTCGAGGAGGTCAACCGGGTGGTGCACTGGCTGGCCGACCTCACCCGCGACAACCAGCTGCCGCAGAAGCTGCTGGTGCTGCACCAGTTCCGGCTCGACATGATCCCGGGCCGTGAGCGGGTGGACCTCAGCCGCGACGAGCTGGCCGTGATGGTCCACGCCGACGGCCAGGGCGGGCAGGGCGCCAAGCAGAGCACGTGGGCGACGCTGCGGCGGGACGCCCCCGAGGGCCTGTGGTGGGGCTGGAAGAACTTCTACGACGAGGACATCCCGATGCTCACGCCGGAGCAGACGATCGAGCAGGTGGAGCCCGATCCGCAGCTGATCAGTTACCAGTAGGCCGCAGACCGTTCGCTCGGCTGTCAGCACCGGTCCTTAGCGTCCCCTCCCGGATCCCCTGCGCACGGTCACGGGGACCACCGATGGAGAGGAACGACCGGATGAGACGGCGGACCACGCTGTCCGTGGCGGCTGCCGCGGCGGCGCTGACCATGGCGACCATGAGCCCCGCCGCGGCGGCGCCCGGCACGGCGGACGACCTGACGCTGACCATGCTGGCCACCACCGACCTGCACGGGCGCGTGCAGAACTGGGACTACTTCGCCGACCGGCCCTACTCGGAGCGGGCCGGCTTCGAGACCGGGCTGGCGAAGGTGGCCACGGTCGTCGACTCGGTGCGCGCCGAGCGCGGCGAGGACAGCGTCTTCGTGGTCGACAACGGCGACTTCCTGCAGGGCACGCCGCTGACCTACTACTACGCCAAGCAGGAGCCGGTCACCCGGACCCGCGTCGAGCACCCGATGGCGGCCGCCTTCGACGTGATCGGCTACGACGCGCAGGTCGTCGGCAACCACGAGTTCAACTACGGCCTGGACCTGCTGCGGCGCTACGCCCGCGACGTCGACCACCCGGTGCTCGGGGCCAACGTGCTGCACGAGCCGTCGCGCCAGCCCTACCTGCCGCCGTACACGATCAAGCAGATGCGCGTGCCCGGCCACAAGCCGGTCAAGGTCGGCATCATCGGCCTGACCACCCCCGGCTCGGCGATCTGGGACAAGAACAACGTCGAGGGCCGCGTGGCGTTCCAGGACATGGTGGAGGCGGCGCAGCGCTGGGTCCCGGTCGTCGACCGGAAGGCCGACGTCGTCGTCGTCCTGTCGCACGCCGGGGTCGGTGGGACGTCGTCCTACGGCCCCGAGGTGCCGACCGAGAACCCCTCGGACGTCATCGCCAGGACCGTGCCGGGCATCGACGCCATGGTGGTCGGCCACACGCACCAGAACGCCCCCTCCCAGGTCGTGACGAACGAGGTCACCGGCGAGGACGTGCTGCTCACCCAGCCCTACCGCTGGGGCGCCACCGTCTCGCAGGTCGACATCGAGCTGCAGCAGGTCCGCGGGAAGTGGGACGTCGTCGGCACGTCCGCACAGGCGCTGAGCACCGCGGGGGTCGAGGAGTCGCCCGAGGTGCTGGCCGCCACGGCGGAGGCGCACCAGAAGACGGTGGAGTACGTCAACCAGGTGGTGGCCACCTCGGCGGAAGAGCTCTCCGCGGCGACCAGCCGGTACGAGGACACCGCGATCCTGGACTTCATCCAGGACGTGCAGACCGACACCGTGGCCGCCGCCCTGGAGGGCACCGACCGGGCCGACCTGCCGGTGCTGTCGATCGCGGCGCCGTTCAGCCGGGAGGCCGTGTTCCCGGCCGGTGACGTCACCGTCCGCGACATCGCCGGGCTCTACATCTACGACAACACGCTCGAGGCCGTGGAGCTCACCGGGGCCCAGCTGAAGGAGTACCTGGAGTTCTCCGCCCGGTACTTCCAGCAGGTGCCGGCCACCGGGGACGTCGACCCGGAGACGATCACCAACGCGGTCGTGGACGGCTTCCCGAACGGGATCCCCGACTACAACTACGACGTCCTCTCCGGCGTCGACTACGACATCGACGTGTCCCAGCCGGCCGGCTCCCGCATCGTCGGGCTCTCCTACGAAGGGGCGCCGGTGGGCGACGACGACCGGTTCGTCGTGGCGGTCAACAACTACCGCCGCAGCGGGGGCGGCAACTTCCCCGCGATCAGCACCGCGCCGGTGGTCTACAACGAGCAGCTGGAAATCCGGCAGCTGCTCATCGAGCGCGCCCAGCAGGAGGGCGTGATCGACCCGGCGGAGTTCTTCGTCGAGAACTGGCAGCTCGTCCGCGACGGTGAGCCGCTGATCCCGTGACGCCCTGACACCGACCCGCCCGACCCGGGTGGGAGCGGTCGGGAGCCCCGGAGCGCTCGTCGCGCCGGGGCTCCCGTTCTGTCGGGGGCCTGTGGTGTGCTGACGTACACATCGACCCCGCGAGGAGTGACCTCCTGTGACCAGTGCCGTCATCGGCCCCGCCGACCAGCTCGACCCGAGGCTGCTCGAGCACCGCCGTGAGCTCACCGGTTACTGCTACCGGATGCTCGGCTCGGTGTTCGACGCCGAGGACGCGGTGCAGGAGACGATGGTCCGCGCCTGGCGCGGGCTCGGGGACTTCGAGGGCCGCTCGGCGGTCCGCTCGTGGCTGTACCGGATCGCGACGAACGTCTGCCTCGACGCGCTCAACGGCCGGTCGCGCCGTGCCCTGCCGATGGACCTCGCGGGGTCGCCCTATCCGCCGGTCCCGGCGTCGCTGGCCGGCCGCAAGCCGGCGTCGGCGTGGATCGAGCCGGTGCTCGACCGCCAGGTGCTCCCCGAGGACGGCGACCCGGCCGAGCAGGCCGTGGCCCGCGAGTCGGTGCGGCTGGCCTTCGTCGCCGCCCTGCAGCACCTGCCGCCCAGGCAGCGGGCGGTGCTGATCCTGCGCGAGGTGCTGCGCTGGAAGGCCGACGAGGTGGCCGAGCTGCTCGACACCACCGTGGCCTCGGTGAACAGCGCGCTGCAGCGCGCCCGGGCGACGCTCGCCGACGTGGGTGGGCGCCCCGCGCCGCGCACCCTCGACGACGAGGACCGCGCGCTGCTGGCCCGCTACCTCGACGCCTTCGAGCGCTACGACATCGACGCGTTCGTGCAGCTGCTGCACGAGGACGCCACCCAGCACATGCCGCCGTTCGAGATGTGGCTGCGCGGGCGCGACGACATCGGCACCTGGATGCTGGGGCCCGGGGCGGGGTGCAAGGGCTCCCGGCTGATCGAGACCTCGGCGAACGCCACGCCGGCCTTCGCCCAGTACCGCCCGGCCGAGGGCGGTGGGCACGTGCCGTGGGGCCTGCACGTGCTGGAGATCGAGGACGGCCGGATCGCCCACATCTCCAGCTTCCTGAACCTCGACTGCGAGCTGTTCGCCGCGCTCGGGCTGCCGACGAAGCTGTAGCCGCCGGGAGCGTGTGAACCGCACTGGCCATCGCCGGTCGGGGAGGTCGGGGTCAGCGGGTGGCCACCAGGCCTGCGCCCACACTCCCGAGAAGCGCGCCGGTCGTGCGGTCCCACCACCGCCGTACCCGGTCGCGACGCAGCAACGACGACAGCCGGACGCCCAGCGCGATCACCCCCGCCCACGCGAGGAAGCCGAGCGCGACGTCCAGGGCGCCGAGGGCCACCACCTGCAGCCACACGGGGGCCGCGGCGGGCACCAGGAACTGCGGGAGGACGGCGGCGAAGAAGAGCACCGCCTTGGGGTTGAGCAGATTGGTGAACAGGGCCTGCCCGAACGCCGACCGCGCGGAGACGTCGACCGGGCGCGGGTGGTCAGCCGCGGGCGTTCGGCGAAGAGTCGGCAGTATCAGCCGGCCGCCCAGGTAGAGCAGGTAGATCCCGCCGGCGATGCGCAGCGTGGTCAGCAGGTCCGGATGCCGAGCCAGGACGACCGACAGCCCGGCCACGGCCAGGATCAGGTGCACGCACAGGCCGAGTTGCGCCCCCAGGGCGGCGGCCGCGCCGGGCCGGAAGCCTCGGGTGGCCGCTCGCAGCACGACGGCCATGTCCGGGCCGGGAATGACGTAGGCCAGCAGGGCCACGCCCACGAACGCCCACCAGTCGAGGTCCACGTGCCGACCGTCGCACGAGCTCGCCGCGAGGGCCACGCGTTGACGGTCGCGGCGAGAGAGCGGGCGACCGACGAGTCCGACACGTTCAGCGTCCGATTGACCCGGTCCTGCCCGGTGCCCACCCTGGGGCGATGACGGCGGTGCCACCCGTGAACGGGCGATGGGCGTGGGATGCGCGCGGTGAGGGCCGGGCGGTCCGGGTCTCGACGCACACCGAGAACGGCCTGGTCAAACTGAGCCTCTGGCGCGGGGAGACCTGCGTCGGGACGGCCCGGCTGGGGCCGGAGGACGTCAACCAGCTGGTCACCGGGCTCGTCGAGGGGCTGACCACGCTGGCCGCGCGCCCCCGGGTCGTCGGTCCGGACGCGACCCGGGTCGTCGAGCTGGAGATCCGGCTGGCCCGCCTGGAGCAGCAGCGGGCGCCGTTGTGGCGCCGGGCCGCCGATGCGGCCGGCGGCTGGGCGGTGCGGCAGGCCGCGCGCCGGCCGCGCTGATCCGGCGCGGATCCGACGACTCCGTCCCGTACGGCTCACGGGGCGGAGTCGTCGAGGTGCCGACTCCCGTCAGCGGCGGGGCAGGGCCCGACCAACCCGCGCCCGTTGAGCAGAGCGCCGTCGGTCATCGCTCTCCTCTCCACCGCACAGCCGGTCACGGTCGCCGACGCCGACGTCCGGACTCATCGCCCACGTCGGCCCTCAGCCTGACGACGCCGGGGACCGGGAGTCGCCGAGCGGACGGCGGACGTACGCGGCGGCCAGCAGGGCGCCGGCGGCCAGCAGCCCGGCCAGGATGAGCATCGCGGTGCGGAAGCCGTCGGCGAACACGAGCGGATCGGCGTAGTCGGCGCCGCCGAGCCCGGCGGCGACGGGGACGACCGCGACGGCGAGCAGGCCGGCGGCGCGGGCCACCGCGTTGTTGACCCCCGACGCCACGCCGGCGTGGCGGTCGGCGGCGGAGGCGAGCACGGTGGCGGTCAGCGGGGCCACCAGCAGCGTGAGGCCCGCGCCGAAGAGCGCCACGGCCGGGAGCACGTCGCGCAGGTAGGAGGCGTCCTCACCGATCCGGAGCATCAGCAGGACTCCGACCGCCGCCACGGCCGGTCCGCCGGTGAGCAGGGCGCGCGGCCCGATCCGCTGGGCCAGCGCCCCGACGCGGGCGGAGAACAGCAGCATGAGGACGGTGACGGGCAGCAGCGCGGTGCCGGCCAGCAGCGGGCTGAAACCGGAGACCACCTGCAGCTGCAGGACGAGCAGCACGAAGAGCGCACCGAGCGCGGCGTAGACGAAGAAGGTCACGGCGTTGGCGGCCGTGAACTGCCGGTCGGCGAAGAGCGCCGGGGGGACCAGCGGGTGCCGTGACCGGCGCTCGACCCCGACGAACGCCGCCAGGGCGAGGGCCCCGACCGCGGCCCACAGCCAGGTGCCCGCGCTCGCCCCCGCGTCCCCGGCGGCGGTGAGGGCGTAGGTCAGGGCGCCGAGCCCCGTGACGACCAGCGCCGTCCCGCCCCAGTCCAGCCGCGGGGCGGCTGCCGGGTCGCGGGACTCGGGGACGTGCCGCACGACGACGGCGATGACCACGACCGCCACCGGCAGGTTGACGAGGAAGACGGCCCGCCAGCTCCACTCGACCAGCCAGCCGCCGACGAACGGCCCGACCGCCGCGGCGATCCCGGAGAACCCCGACCAGGCGCCGACGGCGGCGGCGCGGTCGGGCCCCGAGAACGACGCCGAGATGATCGCCAGGCTGCCCGGCGTCAGCAAAGCCCCGCCGACTCCTTGCAGGGCGCGGGCGGCGACGAGCGTGCCGACGTCCGGGGCCAGGCCGCACAGCAGCGAGGCGAGGGCGAACCAGCAGACGCCGACGACGAAGATCCGGCGCCGCCCGTACCGGTCGCTGAGCGATCCGCCCAGCAGGATCAGCGCGGCGAGGGTGAGCGTGTAGGCGTTGACCGTCCACTGCAGCCCGGCGAAGTCCGCGCCCAGGTCGGCGCCGATCCGCTCGAGGGCCACGTTGACGACCGTGGCGTCCAGCATCGCCACGCCCGAGCCGAGGACGGTCGCGAGCAGGACCCAGCGCCCCTGGGCCGTGCCCATGCGCAGGCCGGTCGCCGCCGCGGCAGGTGACGTCACGGGCGACTCCCTCCGCCGGCTGCGTGCTGTCCGCCGCTGTGCAACGCCGCCGCCGACCACGGATTCCCGCCGACCGGCCGGCCTGGGAAGATGCCGCGGCGGCGCGCATGATGTCGGGCATGGCGCCCGAGACAGACCTCGTCATCGCGGCCGGCGAGGTGCCGGGCTACCTGGGTCCGACCGCGGCGCTGGTGGTCGCCGCCGCGGTGATCGGGTACCTGTCGGCCCGGGCCCGCGTCGTCCCGATCGTCGGGTTCCTGGTGGCGGGCGTGCTGATCGGCCCGGCCCAGCTGGGCGTGGTGGACAGCAGCGAGGCCGTGGAGGCCGCCGCGGACATCGGCGTCATCCTGCTGCTGTTCACCATCGGGATCGAGTTCTCGCTGGAGCGCCTGGCCCGGGTCTGGACGTGGATCGCCGTCGCCGGCGGGCTGCAGCTGGTGCTCGCCACCGGAGCCGGCTTGGGCTTGACCCTGGCGCTGGGCGGCGGATGGCGCGACGGACTGTTCACCGGGTTCCTGCTGGCACTGTCGTCCACGGCCATCGTGCTCAAGCTGCTGGGGGAGCGGCGGGAGAGCTCCGCCGTCCGCGGCCGCCTGGCGCTGGCGGTGCTCATCGCCCAGGACCTCGCGGTCGTGGCCATGGTGCTGGTCGTGCCGCTGCTCGGCCCGACCGCGGACGGCGGCGGCTCCGCGGGCGGCTCGCTGGTGTGGGCGGTGCTCACCGCGGTCGGGGTCATCGTCGCGGTACTGGTGCTGGCCCGCCGGGTGATGCCCGCGCTGCTGGACGTGGTGGCCCGCACCTGCTCGCCGGAGGTGTTCCTGCTCGCGATCGTCGCCATCTGCTTCGGCACCGCCTACCTGACCGCGCTGGCCGGGGTGAGCGTGTCGCTCGGGGCGTTCCTCGCCGGTCTGGTGGTCAGCGAGAGCCGGGCCAGCACGCAGGCCCTCGCCGAGGTGCTGCCGCTGCAGATCGTGTTCAGCGCGGTCTTCTTCGTCTCGGTGGGCATGCTGCTCGACCTGCGCTTCATGCTCGCCAACCTGTCCCTCGTGCTGGGGGTGGCCGCGGGGGCGCTGGTGCTGAAGACGCTGACCACCACCGTCGCCGCCACCGCCGTCGGCATCCGGCTGCGCACCGCGGGCGCGACCGGGCTGCTGCTGGCGCAGGTCGGGGAGTTCTCCTTCGTGCTGCTCACCGTGGGCACGGCTGCAGGGCTGGCGCCGCTCGGGCTGGCCGACGACGGCGCGCAGGTCGCCGTCGCCGCGACGGTGCTGCTCATGCTGGTCACCCCGCAGCTGGCCGCGGCGGCGGCGCGGCTGGACCGCTCGCGCGGCGCCGCGCCCGCCTCAGCGGAGGAGGCGGCGCCCGACGGCGACGGCCCGCGAGACCACGTGGCGATCATCGGGTGGGGCCCCACGGCGCTGGAGCTCGCGGCCACGCTGCGCGACCGGGAGGTGGGCGTGGTGATGACGACGCTCAACCCCGACGGGGCGGCCGAGGCGGAGGCCGCCGGGCACACCGTGGTGCGCGGCGACCCGACGAAGGGGGAGGTGCTGCGGGTGGCCGGGGTCCCCGCGGCGCGCCTCGCCGTCGTCGCCGAGGACGACCCCGAGCAGGCGGTGCGGGTGGTCGCTGCGGCCCGCGCGGCCACCACCGCGCCGATCATGACGCGCCCGCTGGGTGCGGTCGACGTCGCCGAGCTGGCCGACGCCGGCGCCGACCACATCCTCGACCGGGACCGGCTCTCCGCCCAGGCGCTGCTGCGCTCGGTGCTGGCCGAGCTGGGTCACCCCGACGGGCACCCGGGGCGGGGCCGGACCGTCGTCGACACGGCCCGGGTGGTCCGCTACGCGTGGCCGGAGGGCAGCGGCTGCGACCACGGCGCGGCGTCCCGGCCGGTGCTGCCGCAGGCCTCCGGCTGCGTGGGGTGCCTGCGGGAGGGCACCGAGTGGGTGCACCTGCGCACCTGCCTGAGCTGCGGGTACGTCGGGTGCTGCGACTCCTCGCCGGGCCGGCACGCGCGGGCGCATGCGACGAGGGAGGAGCACCCGCTGGCCGCCTCGGCCGAGCCGGGGGAGAGCTGGGCGTACTGCTTCGTCGACGACGTGACGGTGCCGGCGCCGTCCGGGGCGGCCCCGGAGGTCGAGCCCTCGTCCCACTCGAACGTATAGCGCACCCCGGGGCTTGCGGCAAGACCCCGGGAGGGCCGCACACTCGCCCGCCGAGGCCGCTGACCGGGTGCGATCGCACCCGGCGGCGGCCCCGGATCGGAGCTGCTGCTGTGCCCGTGACCACCCGTCCCTTCGACCTCCCCGAGCGCCTGGCCGCCAAGGCCGATCCGGCGCTGATCGCCGCCGACGAGCGGCACTTCGCGGCCGTCGCCGAGAGCCTCGAACGATCGATCGCCGAGCTCTCCCAGCGGCTGGCCGCCGAGCGCGCGGCCCCCGGCGGCGCCGGCCAGGCGGCGCTGGAACGCGACCTGGAGGTGCACCGGCTCGCCGCCCGCCTGCGCACCCTGCGCCGGTTCGGGCTGGACCTCTGCCTGGGGCGCGTGGTGCCCGCCGACGGCGGCGAGCCGGTGTACGTCGGGCGCCTCGGGCTCACCGACGGCGCCGGCCGCCGGCTGCTCGTCGACTGGCGGTCGCCGGCGGCGGAGCCGTTCTTCTCCGCCACCCACGCCGACCCGATGGGCCTGGCCAGCCGCCGCCGCTACCGCTGGACCCGCGGCCGGATCACCGACTACTGGGACGAGGTGTTCACCCCCGAGGGGCTCGAGGGGCACGCCGCGCTCGACGACCAGTCCGCCTTCCTCGCCAGCCTCGGTGCCACCCGGTCGGACCGCATGCGCGACGTGCTCGCCACCATCCAGGCCGACCAGGACGCGATCATCCGCGCCGGCTCCCGCGGCGGCCTCGTCGTCGACGGCGGGCCGGGCACCGGCAAGACCGTCGTCGCCCTGCACCGCGCCGCCTACCTGCTCTACGCCGACCCGCGCGTCGGGCACCACGGCGGCAGCGTGCTGTTCGTGGGCCCGCACGAGCCGTACCTCGCCTACGTCGCCGACGTCCTGCCCGGCCTGGGGGAGGAGGGCGTGCGCACCTGCACCCTGCGCGACCTGGTGCCCGAGGGGGCGGCCGCGGTGGCCGAGGACGATCCGGAGGTGGCCCGGCTGAAGTCGTCCGTGGAGATGGTCGCGGCGATCGAGGCGGCCGTCCGGTTCTACGAGGAGCCGCCGGCCCGGGGGACGACGGTGACGACGCCGTGGGACGACGTCCGGCTGACCGCGGAGGACTGGGCCGAGGCGTTCGAGGCGCCCGAGCCCGGCACCCCGCACAACGAGGCGCGCGAGCAGGTGTGGGCGGCACTGCTCGAGATCGTGGTGGACGCCCACGACGCCGACGTCGACCCCTCGCTGGTCCGGGCCGCGCTGGCGGAGGACCGGGAGCTGCGGGCGGTGTTCGCCCGGGCCTGGCCGATGCTCGACCCGGCCGACCTCGTCGGTGACCTGTGGTCGGTGCCGGCCTACCTGCGGCGGTGCGCCCCGTGGTTGAGCGCCGAGGAGGTGCGCCGGCTGCAGCGCCCGGACCCGCGCGCGTGGACGGGAGCCGACCTGCCGCTGCTCGACGCGGCGCGGCTCCGGCTGGGCGACCCGGGGGCGGCCCGGCGGGCGCGGCGGGAGGCCGCCGTCGTGGCGTCGGAGCGGGAGCGCATGTCGGCGGTGATCGACGAGCTGATCGCGGCCGACGACTCGGAGCTGCTGCTGATGACGAGCCTGCGGCACGGTGACCTGCGCGACGCGCTGGTCGACCAGGCCGCGCTGCCCGCGGCGGCCACCGACCCGCTGGCCGGCACGTTCGCGCACGTCGTCGTCGACGAGGCCCAGGAGCTGACCGACGCGGAGTGGTCGATGCTGCTGCGCCGCTGCCCGTCCCGGAGCTTCACGGTCGTGGGGGACCGGGCGCAGGCGCGGCGCGGGTTCCCCGAGTCGTGGGAGGAGCGGCTGCGGCGGGTCGGGCTGGCGGAGGTGCGCCGGATGTCGCTGACCGTGAACTACCGGACGCCGGCGGAGGTCATGGCGGAGGCCGAGCCGGTGATCCGGGCGGTGCTGCCGGACGCCAACGTGCCGACGTCGGTGCGCAGCACCGGGGTCCCGGTCGTGCACGGGTCCTTGTCGTCGCTGCCCCGGGTCGTCGACGAGTGGCTGGGCGCGCACGCGGAGGGGATCGCCTGCGTGATCGGCGACCCGGCGTTCCCGGAGACGCCGCGGGTGCGCTCGCTGAACCCGTCGCTGGCGAAGGGGCTGGAGTTCGACCTCGTGGTGCTCGTCGACCCGGAGCGGTTCGGCACCGGCGTCGGGGGAGCGGTCGACCGCTACGTCGCCATGACGCGGGCGATCCAGCAGCTCGTCGTCCTCACGAGCGCCTGAGACTTGCAATCAGCCAGCGTGGAGCGGGTGACCGGGATCGAACCGGCATGGCCAGCTTGGAAGGCTTGGTCCTCTGAGTGATGTCTTTCCTGGTCAGAAGCCTGTCGGGCAGTGTTCGTGCCTTCCGGTTGCCTTATCACTGGGCTCGCTTTCGACGAGGTGGCCCGGCTCAGCGTGGCGGCACGCTGAGCCGGGCCGTCCAGGAGCGGATCACGGCCGGATCGCACGAGTTCTACGTCGTCCCCCGGCCACTCCGGCAGCAGACGAGGTCGACGGCCCGGGCGCGTACGCGGGGCTGGGGCCCTCCACGACCGACCGTGCATCCGCCCTGGCCCGCAGCGCCTCGACCAGGCGCTGCCCGCCCGTCCGGAGTTCCTCGCTCGGAGGCCCTCTCGGGCATCTCGGTAACGGTTCCTGGGCTGCACCTTGCACATTGTCGGCCTGACATGATCCGAAGCCTGCGGCCCTTGACCCCCAGCCGTCGGCAGCGTGTCCATCTGCGTCCCACGACGTCCGTTTCCGCAGCCCAGGCGGCATGAGCAACCAGTGCGGACTCCAGCAAATCGGGGCCAACGGTGGTCAAAATGCTGCTCAAGCACATCTGGTCGCGTCAGCGCCCGATGCACTGATCACGTCATCAGTTCTGTAGGCGCCTAGGTGCCGGTGAGGCGGAGCACCCGCTTGCCGCGGGTGTGGCGCGCGGCGACGTCGCGGTAGGCCTCCTGCACGCGCTCCAGCGGGTAGACGCCTGCGATGGGGACGCTGATGCGGCCGTCGGCGACCATCTGCGCCAGCTCTGCCCACACCGCGGGGTCGTCCGCCTCCTCCTGCGCGTCCGAGCGCACGCCGTACCGGCGCACCGCCGCCCCGTCCGCGGTCGTGTTGATCCGCGCCGGGCTGACTCCCAGGCCGATCGCGACATCGACGTTCCCCGCGCCGAAGGTGTCCACCCACGCGTCCACGCCCGAGGGGGCCAGGTCCCGCAGCCGTTCGGCCAGCCCCGCTCCGTATCGGACCGGGACCACGCTCAGGGAGCGCAGGAAGTCGGCGTTGGCGTCGCTCGCGGTGCCAAGGACGCGCGCCCCCCGGAGTAGGGCCAGCTGGATGGCGAATACCCCGACGCCTCCGGCCGCCCCGGAGACCACGACCGTCTCGCCGGCCCGGGGCGAGACCGCCTCCACCGCCGCCCACGCCGTCGCTCCGGCGCCGGCGATGGAGGCGGCCGCCTCCCAGTCCAGCTCGGGCGGCTTGGGCGCCAGGGCACCCGTGCCGACCACCACGAACGTCGCCTGCGCGGCCCGTGGGGCGAACCCGAGTACCTCCTGCCCCACGGTGAAGCCCCTCACCCCCGGGCCGAGCTCGGCTACGTGGCCAGCGAAGTCGTTGCCCTGCCCCTCGGGGAAGGTCGCCGGCCAGACCTGCGCGAAAACGCCCTCGCGGATGCCGATCTCCCCGGGGTTGAGCGCGGCGGCCACCACCTGCACCAGGACCTGCCCGGCACCCGGCCGGGGGCGCTCGATCTCCACGACCTCGAGAACCTCGGGTCCGCCGTACTGGCGGAACCTCACCGCCCGCGCCGGTGTCGCCGCGCCGGTCTCAACCTGTTCGTGCCCTGCCACTGGTGACTCCGTCCCGGCGAGCGGGGGTCGCGCGCCGGCGCCCAGCCTGGCGCCGCCTGCGCTGGCGAGCCAGGCCCTGACGGTCCTAGGTGTCACGACCAGAGACGTTGTCGACAGGCGGCGCGGCGGCTTGGGCACGAGGGAGGCCTCCGGGAGGAGTGGCGGTGCAGGACGTCGCCGTCCCAACCGGAGGTCTCTGCGGCCCACGCTGATGCCGACACGACCCTGTCTGCCCGCAAGCTGACGGCGGGGGTTGGCGGGTGCACGACCGAGCGGCCACCGTCGACCACCCGGCACAGGGCGGTGCCCACATGTCGAGGTCCCGCCCGACGAGCGGGTGCACGCCTGCGACGGCTTCCCGAATCGCGCGGTGACCTGGTTCGCCGCCGTTGCGTCACCGTCGTCCGGTGCTGATTGACAACGCGATGAGCTACCGCCACGGCGCGCTCGGATCGCCGTCTGCACGGATCTCGGCATCGGCCGCGGGTTCATCCAACCCGGACGGCCGTGGAGCAACGGCAAGGCCGAGTGGTGACCGCACCCTGCCGACCGAATGGGCAGACGCCACCGGCTGGACCAGCAACGACCAGCGCACCGTCACCCTGGACAGCTGGCTGGAGCACTACAACGCTGCCCGCAGCCACGGACGTGCGCGGAGCGCGCTCCGCCCCTCGGAGGCCACCCGCCGGTCAGCCGACTCGCCGCGTGAACAACCTGCCTGGGCATGACACCTAGGACCCAGAGTGCCTGCCTCGCGAGGGGAAAGCGCGCCAGCATGGGTGCGACCAGCGCCCCGCCGCACCGGCGTCCAGCCCCCCCGATCTCGCGACCGTCCGCGCCCCGAGGAGCACCACCGTGTCAGCCACCTGCGCCTCCACCTCACCACCCCACGAGCGCGCGCCCTGGAGCCTGGACGCGCTGCGCGCCCAGCACGGGCCGGCCGTGACCCGCTACGCCCAACGCCGCGTGCCGCCGGTGGAGGTCGAGGCGGTGGTGGTCGAGACGTTCGCCCGCGCCCGGCGGCGGATCGTGGAAGTCCCGGCCTTCCCGCTGCCGTGGCTCCTGGCGATGGCCCGCGGCGTGAGCGCGGACCACCACCGGAGCGCGCGCCGTCGCCGGCTGGGACGGTGACCGCCCCGTTCCTGGGTGCAGCACACCCAGGCACGGCCTGCGGCACCACCCCTAGCGTCCTGGACGTGGCCACGATCGACCAGACCCCCGCCCTCTCCGGGCGCGTTGCCGTGGTGACCGGTGCCAGCAGTGGCATCGGCGCGGCCACGGCGCGAGCGCTCCTGGACGCCGGAGCGCACGTCGCCCTGCTCGGCCGGCGCGCCGCCCGGCTGGCCGCGACCGCCCAGCAGGTCGGTGCACCACAGCGCGTCGTGGCCGTGCCCACCGACGTCGCCGACCCGCTCCAGCTGGCCGACGCCCTCGACGTCGTCCACGGCTGCTTCGGCGGCGTGGATCTGGTGGTGGTGGGCGCCGGCGTCATGACCGGCTCGCCGTTCGAGGACGGCGTCCCGGCCGAGTGGGGCGCGATGATCGACGTCAACCTGCGCGGGCTGCTGCACACCGCCCAGACCTTCAGCCGTGACCTGTTCGCCGCTGCCGCGGCCGGGGGCAGCGCCGATCTCGTCCTCGTCGGCGCCATCGCCGGCGACATCACCTTCCCCGGCTACGCGGTGTTCTCGGCGGTGGAGGCGGCCGTGGCGCAGCTCGCCAGGACGCTGCGCGCGGAGTACGCCCCGCGGGGGGTGCGGGTGCGCACCGTCCAGCCGGGCCTGACCGACAGCGAGCTCGGCAGCGACATCAGCGACGAGGTGACCGCGCGCGCCTGGGAGGAGCTCAAGACACGGGTGCCGCCGATCGACGCCGCCGACGTCGCCAGCGCGGTCGTCTTCGGCGCCGCGATGCCGGCCCACGTCAACGTCGCCGACGTGGTCGTGCTGCCCACGCTGCAGGACCGGTACCTGCCCACCCGCAAGGACGGGGCGCTGGCGTGACGGCCGCGACGCAGACGGCGCTGGCGGCCGGAGTCCGGCGGCTCAGCGGCTCGGACACCGGCGCCGCGGCGATGCTGCTCGCCGCGACGGTGGTGGCGCTGGTGTGGGCGAACCTGCCCGGAGACGGCTACGAGTCGTTCTGGCACACCCCGGTGAGCCTCGCAGTCGGGGGGGACGCCCTGGAGCTCGACCTGAGGCACTGGGTCAACGACGCGCTGATGGCCCTGTTCTTCTTCCTGGTGAGCCTGGAGGTCAAGCGGGAACTCGTCCTGGGCGAGCTGCGCGACCACCAGCGGGTGCGCGTGCCGGCCGTCGCCGCGGTGCTGGGCCTGCTGGTGCCCGCCGTCGTCTTCTGGGCGATCACCACGGCCGCCTCCGAGTCCTCCGCAGTCACCGGGGCGTGGGGCGTGGTCATCTCCACCGACACCGCCTTCGTGCTCGGCCTGATCGCCCTGGCGGGACGGGCCGCGCCGGTCAACCTGAGGGTCTTCGTCCTGACGCTCGCGATCATCGACGACGTCGGGGCGCTGGGGGTCATCGCGGTCGTCTACACCGACCAGATCCGCCTCGCGCCTGCGCTCACGGCCACCGCGGGCCTCGTCGCCATCGCCGCGCTCCGGCGGCTGCGCGTGTGGAGGGGCCCGGTCTACCTGCTCGCGGCCGTGCTCGTCTGGGGCGGCGTGCTGGCCTCGGGGGTGCACGCCACCGTGGCCGGTGTCCTCATCGGCCTCCTCATGCCGGTCCACCCGCCGAGCGTGGCGGAGGTGGAGGAAGCAGAGCGCCGGGCCCGCGCCTACGGCCAGTCGCCCACGCCGGAGCGCGCCCGCACCGCGGTGCTGAGCCTGACCCGCGCCGTGTCGGTGAACGAGCGGCTCCAGCGGCTCATGCGGCCCTGGGTCTCCTTCCTCGTCGTCCCGGTCTTCGCCCTGGCCAATGCGGGGGTGCGGGTCGACGTGCCCGCGCTGACCGACGCGTTCAGTTCCGCCTTGACGTGGGCGGTCGTCGCTGGGCTCGTGCTGGGCAAGACGGTGGGCATCGCCGGGTCCGCCGCCGTGGCGGTGCGGACCGGCCTGGGCCACCTGCCGCCGGGCCTGTTCGGGCGGCACCTGGTCACCGCCGGCCTGCTCTCCGGCGTCGGCTTCACGATCTCCCTGTTCATCGTCGACCTGGCCTTGGCCGACCCCACGCAGCAGTCCCGTGCCCGTATTGGCGTGCTGACCGCCTCGATGCTCGCGGCGGTGCTGGCCCTGGTGGCCTTCGCCGTCGTCAGGGTCGTCGACCGGACGCGCGGGAGGGACGGTCAGCGGCTCGTGCGGGCCGTCACGCCCGGGCGGGACCACGTGCGCGGGTCAGTGGGTGCACCGCTGGAGCTGGTGGTGTACGCCTCCTTCACCTTCACCACGGCGGGGCGTGCGGTGGAGGTCGTCGACGAGCTGCACGAGCAGCTGGGCGAGGACCTCGTCTTCGCCTTCCGCCACCTGCCGACGGCGCAGCCCGGAGCCCACGAGGCGGCCCAGGCCAGTGAGGCCGCTGCGGCCCAGCGCCGGTTCTGGCCGATGCACGACGCGATGGCGGCTCGGCGGGGCCGCGTGGACGTCCGCACGGTGCGCGAGTGCGCGGTGCAGGCCGGGCTCAACCTGGCTCGTCTCGACGACGACCTGCGCCGCGGTCGTTACGAGGACCGGGTGCGGGAAGACGAGCGCGACGCGGAGGCGATGGGCCTGGAGGGCCCGCCGGTCTTCTTCGTCAACGGGCAGCTCTACGGCGGGCCGCTCGAGACCGAGCCGCTGCGAGCGGCGCTGCTGCAGTCGGCTCACCGGACCGGGACGCCGGGACGGGATCCTCGGGACGAGGAGCCGCCGGACGAGGAGCCGCGCGTCCCGGGCGAGCGGGACCGCGAGGGCATCCGGCCGAACAGCGGGCAGGACGGGCAGCAGGGTCGGCGCGGTGAGCCGGAGCTGGTGGAGCCGCTGGATGACCTGAGGGCGGCGGCGCCGTGACCGCGCAGCCCTCGACGTGGCCGCTGCTCGGCCGCCGCGCCGTCGTCACCGGCGCGGCCGCGGGCATCGGACGGGCAATCGGCCGCGGCCTGTTGGACGCCGGCGCCTCGGTGGCCTTCCTGGACCGCCGCGAGGAGGTGCACGCTGCGGCCGACCACCCGGTCGCCCCCGGAGCCCTCACGCTCGGCCTGGTCGCCGACGTGACCGACCAGGCCCAACTCGAGCGCGCCAGGGAGGAGGTCCACACTCGTAGCGGCCCGGTGGACCTGGTGGTGGCCAACGCCGGCGTCCTGCTCGGTGGCCCCTTCGAGCGATCGAGTGCGCAGGAGTGGGCGGCCGTGGTGGACGTGAACGTCGGCGGCGCACTCGGCACCGCGCGGGTCTTCGTCGAGGACCTGCTGGCCGCCGCCGCGCGGGGGCGCGCCACCGACTTGGTCCTGATGGGGTCGGTCGCCGCCCGCGGGCTGTTCCCCGCGTTCAGCGTGTACTCGGCCGCCGCGGCGGCGACCGCGCAGCTCTCCCGTACCCTGCGCGCCGAGCTCGGCGAGCGCGGGGTCCGAGTGCGGCACGTGGAGCCAGGGGTGACCCTCACCGACCTGGGTGCGGGCATCACGGACCCGGTGGCCCGCCAGCGGCTCGCCTCCCTGCGCGCCGCGGCCCAGCCCCTGACGGCCGAGGACGTGGCGCGGGCGGTGGTCTACAGCACGACCCTCCCGCCGGGCACGAACCTCGCCGAGGTGGTGGTGGTGCCCACCCTGCACGCCTGAGCCGGCCCGTCCGCCACGGGCCGGGTCTGACCGGCCGTCTCGGTGGTGGGCTCAGCCGGGACGGTCGCCGGTGGCGCCGGCGCGCTCGGCGTGCAGGGAGCCCAGCAGCGCCAGCGCGGAAGCCGAGGGGCTGCCGGGAGCGGCCTGGTAGACCACCAGCTGCTGGCCGGGCGCCCCGTTGACCGTGAACGAGGAGTAGTGCAGGTCCAGATCGCCGACCTGGTCGTGGTGCAGGAGCTTGACCGTGCTGGTCTTGCCGCGCACGTCGTGACGCGCCCACAGCTCGCGGAAGCCGGGGCTGCGGGCGCTCAGGTCCTCCACCAGCGCGGCGATCCGGGGATCGCCCGGCCATGTCCCGGCGGCCTGGCGCAGGTGGGCCACGGCCACCTCCTCCCTGCGCGGGTCGCGGTAGAACTCCGTGGCCGCCGGGTCGAGGAAGACCATCTCCAGCAGGTTGTCGCTGCGGGTGAAGGAGCTGAACAGCGCGTCCGCCAGAGCGTTGCGGGCCAAGAGGTCCAGGGCACGGCCGAGCACGAACGCGGGGGTCTCGCTCCAGCGCTCCAGCAGCTGCACCAGCTCGGGGGCCACCAGCTCGGCGGCCACCGGCTCGGCGGCGGCGCTGCCGGAGGGGCGTTGCCGGGACACCGGGCGCGCCAGGCGGTACAGGTGCGCGCGGGCCTCGTGGTCCAGCTGGAGCGCGGTGGCGACCGCGTCGAGCACCTGGTCCGACGGTCGGCCCTCACGGCCCTGCTCGAGCCGGACGTAGTAGTCCACGCTGACGCCCGCGGCGGTGGCGACCTCCTCGCGCCGTAGGCCCGGGACCCGGCGCCGCCCGTAGGAGAACACCCCGATGTCGTCGGGGCGCACGGCGGCGCGTCGCGCCCTCAGGAACTCTCCCAGGAGGCTGCTGCTCACAGCCTGAGAAGGTAGAGCTAGACCTCCGGCGAGCGCCAGGGCTGCACCCCCGACGGTGAAGGGGAGGAACGCCAGGGCCACCCCGGGGCCTTGGCAGACCGCCCTGCACGCTCGAGACCTCGCGGGATCGTCGAGGAGCGGAGGGCACAGGCAGGTCGAGATGACCGACGACAGCAGGCAGCACCGGTACGAGGGCCGGGCCGACGGGGGGCTGGCCGTGATCGCGGAGTACATCCGGACGGCGCAGCTCGAGGTGTTCAGGCACACGGAGGTGCTGCCCGGTTACGAGGGCCAGGGCGCCGCCTCGGACCTGGTGCGCCAGGCCCTGGACGACGCGCAGCCAGGGCCTGGAAGTGCTGCCGCTGTGCCCCTTCGTGGCCGCATGGATCGGGCGCCACCGGGAGGAGTACGGCGACCTGGTCTACCGTTCGCGCACCACGCTCACCGTCGAGGTCGACGCCGCGGGGCGGTGACCGCGGCGCCGCGTGGCTACTCGCGGGCGGCCAGGAGGGAGACCGGCGCGGGACGCGTGGCCGACCAGGCGGTGAGCGCGCTCGTGATGCCGGTGACGACGAACGCACCGACGCCGACGGCGGCCACCAGTGCCCACGGCAGGGCCACGGTCACCGTCCCGGTGACCGTGGCGGTGGTGGCGGCCACCGCGGCCAGGGTCCCGGCGGCGGCCAGGACGCCGAGCAGGAGACCGATCGCGGTGACCACCCAGGACTCGGCGAGGGCCATCCGCAGCACCTGTGCCCGCCGCATCCCGGTGGCCCGCGCGACGGCGAACTCCCGACGGCGCGCGCTCCCGGCGATGACCACGGCGTTGACGACGCCGATCACGGCGTAGAGCCCGCCGAGTCCCGTGACCACGAGCAGGATGGCGGTGTTCGTCTCGCTGCCGCGCTCGGCGCTGCGCTCCAGCCAGGCCTCCAGAGCGCTGACCGTGCCGAGGGCGGCCAGGGACGCGCTCACGCGCTGCGCATCGGCGCCGTCCTCGAGGGCGATGAGGATGCGCGAGGGTGCGCTGTCCAGCACCTGCTCGGGCACCAGGCCGGCAGGCAGCAGCAGGCTCGCGCCGCCGCCCATCGCTGCGGGCACCGCGGCGACGACGGGCAGCCGCCCCAGGTCCACGTCCCCGACCCGCACCCCGACGGTGTCCCCGGGCGAGACGCCGAGCGCTCCGGGGCCCGCGGCCACGGCGCGACCCTCCAGCGCGGCCAGCGAGCCGCTGCCGCGATGCACGGCCTCGTAGCCGGCCGGGTCGACGACCAGGCCGCGAGTGATCTCGGTGAAGGCCGTCTCGCCGGTGCCCGTGGTCAGGGCCACGGGGACGTCGACCTCGGTGGAGGCGGTCGCCACCCCGTCGAGGGCTACCGCCCGAGAGCCTTCTGCCCCGGTCGTCTCCAGCACCAGGTCGGCTGCGGTGGTCCTGCGCTGCTCGGCCTGGCCGGCGACGGCGAAGGAGGTGAGCGCGCCGGACTGGCCCAGGACGAGGCCGACCAGCACGACCAGCGGCGCCGCGGTGGAGGCGCTGCGGCGCACGTCGTCGCGGAGGTTCGCCCGGACCAGCCGAGCGAGCACGCCGGACGAGCGCACCGGCAGCAGCTTCGCCGCGGCGGGAACCACGAGCGGCGCGAGCGCGGTCAGGGCGAGGGCGGCCAGGACCGACACGCACATCGCCATCGCCTGGCCCCCGGCGGGACCGCCGAGCGGGGCCAGGACGACCAGGGCCGTGGCCCCGGCGGTCAGGAGCAGGCCGCTCACCCAGCGCCCGCGTGTCATCACTTCCGCTGCCTCACCGGTGTCGCGCAGAGCCTCCAAGGGCTGCACCCGTGCGGCGCGGCGCGCGGCCACGAGCACTCCCGCGACGGCGAGGCCGACCCCTACCGCGGCCGAGACACCCAGGGCCCAGGTGCGCCACTCGCCGGTGAAGCCGTCGGGCACGAAGTCCAGCGCCGCCAGCGACCAGGACTGGAAGGCCATCACCGCCAGGCCCACCGGTACCCCGGTGACGGCGCCGACGCCGCCGAGGAGGACGGCCTCGCCGAGCAGCAGTCGCCGGACCTGGTGGCGGCCGCCGCCGACCAGGCGCAGCAGCGCGAGATCGCGGCGGCGCTGGGCGACGGCGAAGGCGAACGTCGTGCTGATGATGAAGACGGCCAGGAACGCCGACAGCGCCAGCGTCACGGCGATCACCGTCACCGCCACCACGTTCGCCGCGTCGAACCGCATCTGCTCCACCGGCGACAGCCCAGCCGGGGCGTCGAGGGTGGCGGCGGATATCAGCAGCAGCAGGGACGACTGCACGAGACCCACGCCCAGGCACACCGTCAGGGCCGCTCCCACGAAGAGCGTCCAGCGCTCGGCCAGTCCCGCCCAGCTCAACCGCAGCACGTCAGCCCTCCAGGGAGACGAGGCGGTCGGCCACGGCAGCGGCGCTGGCGCCGACGAGCCGGTCGGCGATGCGGCCGTCGCGCAGGAACACCGTGGCGTCGGCGCGGGCGGCCGCGGCCGGGTCGTGGGTGACCATGACGATGCTCTGGCCGCGGTCCACCACCTCCCGCAGCAGCTCGAGCACCGTGCGCGCAGCCCGGGAGTCCAGCGCGCCGGTCGGCTCGTCGGCGAAGAGCACTTCGGGCCGGGTGACCATCGCCCGCGCGATCGCAACCCGCTGCTGCTGGCCGCCGGACAGCTCGCGGGGGCGGTGCCCGGCGCGATCACCCAGCCCGACGGCGGCCAGGACGTCGCGGACCTGCGAGGCCGCGGGGCGGCGTCCGGCCAGCTGCAGCGGCAGCGCCACGTTCTGCTCGGCGGTGAGGGAGGCGACAAGGTTGAAGCTCTGGAAGACGAACCCGATGCGGTCGCGGCGCAGGTCGGTGAGCGCGTCGTCGTCCGCGGTGGTGATG
Organism: Blastococcus sp. SYSU DS0753; assembly: GCF_054051175.1. NCBI lineage: Bacteria > Bacillati > Actinomycetota > Actinomycetes > Geodermatophilales > Geodermatophilaceae > Blastococcus > Blastococcus sp. SYSU DS0753. The sequence continues at coordinate 101,702 of NZ_JBJHAT010000005.1, forward strand.
TCGGTGTCGCCCAGGAGCACCTGGCCGGAATCCACCCGCTCCAGGCCCGCCGCGCAATGCAGCAGGGTCGACTTGCCCGAACCCGAGGGGCCCATGACCGCCGTCCAGCTGCCGCGGGGGAACGCGACGCTGACGTCGTAGACGGCGCGCACCGCGGCGGCTCCGCTGCCGTAGGTCCGGCTGACGCCGCGCAACTCCACGGCGGAAGTGCCCGGGCGCGGCTCCAGCAGTTGGGCCGCTCCGGGCCGACCGGTCGTGCCGGTACTCATAGGGCCTCCTGTCGCGGGCAGCTGCCGGCCGGGGTGGGTACCGAGGCCGGCGCAGTACTGCCATCGACCGGCAGCGTCGCGTGGGTGCCGCGGCCGAGCCAGGTCCCGGGACTCCCACCCTGGGCGCTCCCGAGCGGCCGCCGGGTGGAATGGCAGGGCCTCCCGCCGGAAGGGCAGCCGGGAGGGGGCGGTCGTCCCTCATGACCTCCGTCGAGGAAGGCGCCGCCATGACGCCCCAGCAGGCACTCCAGCCACCGCACCCACCCGGCGGCCCCCGGAGGCGCGCATCCGCCGGGCGCTGCCAGCGGTGCCGGGCGTGCTGACCGCCGTGGGGGCCGTCGGAGCCCGTGTGCACGAGTCCACCCGTGGTACCAGCCACGGATCCTCCCGTCAGGGGACGAGAGACCGTGCTCGCATGGCTAGCGTGCAGGCATGCGTGATATCGAGAACATCGATGGTCCTCTCGTGTGCCCTTCCTGCGGCACTCAGCTGCCGAGAACCCACACGGATCAGGACACTTCCCCGGTCGCGCCGTCCGTGCGGGTCTGGATGACCGAGCAGAGCTGGGACGAACCACGCTTGACGCGCGACGTCTACGCCCAATACCTGGTCGAGTACGCCGGCGAAGCGGTCGATCGTGCGCGGTTCGTGCGCGACCTCAGGCGGTTCGGGGTGCAGGAGGAGACCGACGCCGGCGGTCGCCGGGTCCTCACCTGCCCCTGAGCGGACGTCCGGCACCGGCACGCGCTGACGAGCACCGTTGACCTCGTGTCGGCGGCGGTGCCGGTCCCCGTGCCGGGGTGGCGAGGGTGAGCCCGTATGCAGTCGGCCGGACGGTAGGAGCGGTAGGGCCCCCCACGCCGGCGTGAGACCCCGGAGGCTGCGGGGCACGCGTGTACTCCGACGGGCCGGAGCAGGCCGACACCCCGGAGGCGTGGGAGGCGCTCGCGCGGCTGGTCGTCGCGGGGACGTCGCCGTCCTCGTCCTCGCAGATCTACTCCCCTGGAGCAAGTACGGGCCGCGTACCGTGACCTCGCGACGCGACACGTGCGGAGAACGTGTGCTCAGCGTCATGTCCGGTGCCCGGCGGGCCGAGCCGGAGGGGGCGCGGACCGGCTGATCGGAGGCGGGAGCGTGGCGCTGTACGGGCGGGAGCAGGAACTGGCAGTCGTGCATCACCTGCTGCGTTCGGCCGGTGAGGGCCGCGGCGGCGCGCTCGTCGTGAGCGGGGCAGCCGGGATCGGCAAGTCGGCGCTCGTCGCAGAGGCCGTCGGGGCAGCCGGCGGGGTGCGGGTACTTCGCGCCACCGGCACCCAGTTCGAGGCCGACCTGCCCTTCGCCGGCCTCCACGAGCTGTGCTCGCCGCTGCTGGAGCACCTCGGTGAGCTGCCCACCCTGCAGGCCGACGCGCTGCGCAGCGCCCTCGGGCTGGCCGGGCAGCCGACCGCGCCGGAGGCCGCGCTGCTGATCGGCGCCGGTCTGCTGGCGCTGCTGGGTGCGGCAGCACGGCGGCAGCCGGTGGTGTGCGTGGTCGACGACCTGCAGTGGCTGGACCCGGCCAGCACCAAGGCCCTGGCCTTCACCGCGCGGCGCCTCGACGGATTGGCCGTGGCGCTGCTGCTGGTGGTGCGCGACGGCGCCGGCGGCCCCGGGACCCCGAGCGCCCTCGACCGTCTTCCGTCGCTGGACCTGGCTGGCCTACCCGAGCGGGAGGCTCGTGCGCTGCTGGCCGCGGAGATGCGAGCCCCGCTCGACCCGCGGGTGCGCGACCGGGTGATCGCCGAGGCGCGCGGCAACCCGCTGGCCCTGGTGGAGCTGCCCCGGACCTTCGGCCCGGCCGAACTGGCCGGTGGCTACGCGCTGCCGGGCGACGAGTCGGTGTCCAGCGTGCTGGAGGACAGCTTCCAGCACCGCTTGGCCCTGCTGCCCGCGCCGTCACGAACGTTCACCACCCTGGCCGCCGCCGAGCCGACCGGGGACCCGGCGTTGCTGTGGCGGGCTGCGGAGATTTGCGGGTTGGGGCCAGAGGCCGGCCTGCCGGTGGAGGCCACCGGGCTGCTGTCCCTGGGGACGCGCGTGCGCTTCCGCCACCCGCTGGTCCGCTCGGCGGTGTACCACGCCGCCGGCCTGGGTCAGCGGCGTGCGGCCCACCGGGCGCTGGCGCAGGCCACCGACGCGGTCACCGACCCCGACCGGCGGGCTTGGCACCTGGCGCTGGCCGCCGACGGACCGGACGAGGCCGTCGCCGCGGAGCTGGAGCGCTCCGCGGACCGTGCCCAGGCCCGGGGCGGTCTGGCCGCAACGGGTGCCTTCCTCGAACGCGCCGCCGTCCTGACACCCGATCCGGCCCGCCGGTCCGACCGGCTCCTGGCAGCCGCCGACGCCAAGAGAGCGGCCGGGGCGCCGGAGGCCGCGCTGGGGCTGCTCGCGGTCGCGGAGGGCGGGGCGCTGGACGGGCGGCAGCGGGCGCTCGTGGAGGTGCTCCGGGCCCGCGCCGCCTTCGACCAGCGCCGCGATTCCGGCGCGGTGCGGATGTTGCTCGAGGCGGGACGTTCGGCAACCGCGGTGGGACCCGTCGCAGCGAAGGAGGTGCTCTTCGAGGCGTTTGCCGCCGCCGTCTTCGCCGGCCGGTTCGCCGACCCGGACCTGATGCGGGGGCTCGCGGCGGCGGAGCGGGCGCTGCCTGCCTCCCCGGGCCCACGGCGTCCCGGAGAGGACTTGTTCGCGGGTCTGCTCACGCAGGTCACCCGGGGCCGCGCCGCCGCTGCGCCGCTGTTGCGCAGCGGGGTCGACGCCTGTCGCACGGCCGCGGACGAGCTCTTCCACTCGGGGTGCCTGTGGATGGCGTGCAGCGCGGCACAGGAGCTGTGGGACGAGGAGTCCTTCCGGGCCATCGCCGAGCAGCAACTGCAACGGGTCCGGCGCTCGGGGGCGGTGGCGTCCCTGCCGGTGGCGCTGAACTACCGCGCGCTCGTCCACGTCCACGAGGGGGATCTCCGCGGGGCGCAGGTCCTCGTCGACGAGGCGATGCGAGTCGCCGCGGAGCTGGAGGCGCCGCCGCTGCAGTCCGTGGCCGTCACGATCGCCGCATGGCGGGGCGACGAACTCCGCACGGCCGAGCTCGTGCGCACCGGCACCGCCGACGCCCTCGCGCGGCAGGAGGGCCGCATGCTGACCGCGATGGAGTACGCCCCCGCGGTGCTGCTCAACGCGCAGGGGCGCTACGCCGAGGCCCGCGAGGCCTGTCGGCGGGCCGTCGAGCTCGATGAGCAGAGCTTCGGGGTCTGGATCGGACCCGAGTTCATCGAGGCGGCGGTCCGCTCGGGCCGGCCCGAGGAGGCCGTACCCGTGCATGAACGGCTGCGCGCTGCCGCGGACGCCGCCGGGAGCGACTGGGGTCTGGGGATGGCCGCCCGCAACGCGGCCCTGCTCAGCGGCGGCCCACCGGCCGAGGAGCACTACCTCGAGGCGCTGGAGCGCCTCCGGCGTACGGGGACCGCGTCGCAACGGGCGCGGACGCACCTGCTGTACGGGGAGTGGCTACGCCGCGAGGGCCGCGCGCGCGAGGCGCGCGGGCAGCTGCAGGTGGCCCTGGACGGGTTCTCGTTCATGGGCGCCACCGCCTTCGCCGCGCGCGCGACACGGGAGCTGGCCGCGGCGGGAGGGCGGGCCCGGGTCCGCGCCGCTGCGGGACCGGCGGGCCTGACACCGCAGGAGCTGCACGTGGCGCGGCTCGTGGCGGGCGGCGCGACCAGCAAGGAGGTCGCCGCGGAGTTGTTCCTCAGCCCACGCACGGTCGACGCCCACCTGCGCGGCATCTTCGCCAAGCTCGGGATCGTCTCCCGCCGGCAGCTGCGTGGTCTGCCCGGGCTGCTGGACGCGCACGGCAGCGTGGAGGAGCTCGTCTGACCCCGCCCAGCTGTCGGCGCCGGTCACCCTGTTCGGTCCCCGACGGCGCACGTCCCGTGTGGAGGGGAGGCAGGGCTACCCGATGACGCTGCGCGGACGGGCGGCGGAGCTGAGGGTGGTCGGGGACCTGCTGCAGGCGGCGGGGACTGGTCGCGGTGGCGTCCTCGTCGTGCGGGGCCTGCCGGGATCGGCAAGGCGGTGCTCGTCGCCGAGGCCACCACGGCCGCGGAGCCCGGGCTGAGGGTCCTCGAGGCCAACGGCATGGAGTTCGAGTTGGAGCTGCTGTCCGCCGGGCTGCACCAGCTCTGCCGACCGCTGCTGCAGCACCTTGAGCATCTGCCGGCGCCCCAGGCCGCCGCCCCCAGGTGCGCCCTGGGGCTCGACGCGGGGCCGGCCGCACCCGGTACGGGTCTGCGCGCGGGCGCGGGCCCCGACGAGGTGGTAGCCGACGAGCTCGAGCGGTCGGCGGGGCCGGGCCCACCCGGTCAGCCGCACCCGGTGCCTGCTGGAGGCGACGGCCGCCGAGCGCGCCGCGGGAGCACCGGCGACGGCGCTGCAGTTGCTGTCACCGACGGAGGACGCCGTCCTGGACCCTGAGCAGGGCGCGTTGGCGGTGGCGTTGCACGCCCGCACGGGGGCCCTGGACCAGCGCCGGGACGCCGGAGCAGTCGGCCTCCCGCGGGACGCCGCGCACGTCGTCGCCGGGACGGACCCGAAGGCCGCCCGCGAGGCCCTGCTTGAGGCGTTCGGCGTGGCCACGTACGCCGGGTGCTTCGCCGGTCCGGACGTCGTCGCCGGGATCGCGGCCGCGCTCGGTCCCTCCCGTCGCGGAGAGACTGCGCCTGGCCGCGGACCTCCTGCTCGACGGGCTTTTCGTCCTGGCCACCCGCAGGCGCGCGGAGTCCGCCGACCTCCTGGGCCAGGGGGATCGACATGTACGTCGACCGCGACGGTCCCTGAGCACCGTGGGCGGCACATGTAGGTGATGACCACCGAGGCGAAGCGGCCGCCCTGCTTGGGAGCGTTCTCACAGCAGGGGGCGGCGCTCCGGTGGCCCCCGCCGACAGGCCCGAAAGCCCCGAGGAGACCAGTGACCGACGTGAAACTCGCAGCCATCTACTACTCGGCGACGGGAACCATCCACGCGATGGCCCGGCGGGTCGCTGAGGCGGGCGAGAAGGCCGGTGCGGAGGCCCCTGGGCCGTTCCCGTTGTGGTGCAGGTCGTGAGAGAACTGGGTGCCGAGGCAGTCGTCTACGCCGGTTCCGCCGCAGCGGACAGCTTGGTGGCGTCCGGTGACGTGGTGGCCCGGGGCGCACCGGCCCGGGCCCCAGAGAAGAGCGAGCGCATCGTCCTGTGCATCCGCGACGGTGAGCAGTGCCTGTTCTCGGTCGGCAGCGGCGAGCGGATCGACCCGTGAATCGCCCGCACCTGCCGGGCCGACGCCCCACCGACCACGTCACCGCGCGGGCCCGGGAGAGCGCCTGCTGGGCGGAGTTCACGCTCCTGGCGGACCGTGGGCCGGAGCAGATCGCGACGGAGATGGCCCGTGCCACCGAGCACGGCGACCCCGCGCCGGGTGGCAGCGGCCCCGGCGGGGCCGGCGAACGGCTCCGGTGAGGTCCCCGTGCTGAGAGGTGGAGCAGGAGGGCTGCGGACAGGGCCGCCGTCGCGGTCCCGTGCAGGCACCGCCACCGACGTGCTGCCGGGTGCGGTCACACCGCCACCGCTGGGCGACTTCCTGCGGGCGATGCGCAGCCGGCTGCGCCCGCAGGAAGTGGGCCTGCCGGCCTCGCTGGGCCACCGCCGGGTCCCGGGGTTGCGCCGGCAGGAGGTGGCGGAGCTTGCCGGTGTGAGCCTGGACTACTACACCCGCATCGAGCAGGGGCGGGTCGGGGAGGTCTCCGGGGCCGTCCTCAACGCCCTGGCGAAGGCGTTGCGGCTAAGCGCGGACGAAACCGCGTTGCTGCACCGCCTGGGGGCCCCGTCCCGTTCGGTGCCGAGGCCGCGTTCGGAGGGACGGCTGCGGCCCGGGACCACGGGGATGCTGGCGTGGCTTACCGTCCCGGCGGCCGTGGTGAACCACCGGATGGACGTCCTGGCGGACAACCTGCCGTTCCGGCTCCTCCTGGCGCGGCCGGGTGGGCGCCCGGAGGCGGTGGGGAACCTCGTGCGGTGGCACTTCTTGGACCCCTGGGCACGCGACCTGCTGCCGGGGTGGCGGGACAGCGCCGCCGCGGCGGTCGCGGGCCTGCGGCTGAACCGGGCCCGAAACCCGGACGACCCGCTGCTCGACGCGCTGATCACCGAGCTGTCGGGCCGCAGCGCCGAGTTCTCGCGGATGTGGGCGGTACCGGAGGTGACCGGCACCTTCCACGGGCGGTGGACCGTCGAGCACCCGTGGGCCGGGACCTGCCTGCTGGACTACCAGGCGCTGCCGCTCCCCGGTGAGGGTGTGTTCCTGGCCCTGCACACCCCCGTGCCTGGAACAGGCTCGGAGGCCGTGCTGGACCGGCTGCTGCGCGCCTGGAACGGGCCGCCGGCGGGCTTGTCCCGGGAACGGGGACGGGGACGTCCGGGGCTCCCGTGTGCCGGCTGCGGGAGGTGAGGTGCGGGTGGAGGCCGGGCGGGACGTGCCGGGTCCTCCTGCGGCACGGGCGAGCACGCGCCGGTCGCCGTGGGCCTGGGCGTGGTGGTGTACCGGCGCCACGGCCCGGCCGGTCGGCCCCGCTCGCCTCGACGTGGCGGCGGGGCATTCGTCGTCGTCGCCCGCGGTGTTCGGCGCATCCGGCTCCGAGGCGGTCCTGGGGTGGGAGCGCGCCGGTCTGCTGTCCCCTGACGTCACGCTCATCCACTGCACCGGACTGACCGGCGCGGCGTGGGAGGCGATCGGACGCACGGGGACCACGGTTGCGCTGGCCCCCACGTCGGATGCGCAGATCGGCCTGGAGACGGCGGTCCCGGCCGTCGACGAGGCCCTCGAAGCGGGTGTCCGCCCCGGGCTGAGCATCGACGTGGAGGTGCCGCTGTCCAGCGACATGTTCACGCAGATGCGCGCGTTGCTCGCGATCCAGCGGATGCGTGCGGTGAGTTCCGCCTACGGCACGGACCGGGCCCCCGGCGCATCGGCGTGCACGACGTGCTGGACATGGCGACCCCTGCAGGGTGCGCGGACCAATGGCCTGGGGGACGTCACGGGGTCGCTGACGCCCGGCAAGCAGGCGGACCTGCTCGTCGTCGACGCCGAGGACCTCAACACCATGCCCCTCAACGACCGCGTCGGGACCCTGGTGCTCGGTGCGGACGCCCGGAACATCACGCCGGTGTTCGTCGCCGGGCAGGTGCGCAAGTGGGGTGGCCGGGTCCTGGACGTCGACCTCGACGCGCTGAGGGAGGAAGTGCGGGCCTCGCGGGATGCGGTGCTGCACCGGGCACGCCGGTCGGGCGTCGCGGTCTGACGACTCGTCCCACGACGTCCACGGACGGCGTGGGACGACGTGTCGACGGTAGTGGCTCTCCGCGGTCGTAGCTGAACCTGCAGTGGGTCAACCCCGACGCGCTGGCCGGATGGCCAGGTCACCGATCTCCACGTCCTCGGGTTGATCGGTGGCGAGCGCGACCGAAGCGTCCAGTCAGCGGCGCCCGTCACGTCCAGGGCGGGGAAACCTCCTCGCGGACCAGGCCCTCCAGGCCCTCCTGCACCGCCCGCAGCGGTGTCGCGGCTCTAGTCGGCCGTGCCGCCGCGGCCGGTCCGGGGGCGAGGCCGGTCACCCCCAGCGCGGCCGCCGCGGCGAGCGCGCACCCCGGCCGGGAGGCGGGGTACCCGGGGAACCGCAACCCGGGCTGTGGTCGGTGTCGTCGCGGTGCTGCGGAACTCCGACTCGCGCCGCCGAGGGCGGTGCGCGGGCCGCCGTGCGCGAGCGGGACGCTGCGCGGGTGCGCCAGGACCCCACCACGGTCGCCACCGTGGTGGGTGGGTGCGAGAGGGCCATGTTCTTCCCGCGTCTGCGAGGCACCGTGGGACCATGACCGAGCTGACGCAGACCACGCTGATCTCCGGTAGCCCGCTCGCGGGCCGTGTCGCCGTCGTGACCGGCGCCTCCAGCGGAATCGGTGCCGCCACCGCGGCGCGCCTGGCGGCCCTCGGTGCGCGGGTCGCGCTCCTCGCCCGCCGCGCCGAGCGCCTCGAGGACCTGGCCGGCAGCATCCGCGCGGGCGGCGGGACCGCCCTGCCGCTGCCCGTGGACGTCACCGACCGGGAAGCCCTCCTCGCTACGACCCAACGCATCCACGACGAGTTCGGCCGGGTGGACCTGGTGTTCGCCAACGCCGGGCGACAGCGCATCTCCTCCATCACGGACCTGCGCGTGGAGGACTGGGACGACCAGATCGACCTGAACGTCAAGGGCCTGATGAACACCATCGCCGCATTCGTGCGCGACCTGGAGCAGGCCGCCGTGGACGGCCGTCCCGCCGACCTCATCACGACGTCCTCCATCGCAGCCGTCCGCGTCCTGGAGCGGTTCCAGGTGTACTCCGGCACCAAGGCCTACGTGACCCAGCTCAGCCGCCTGCTGCGCACCGAGCTGGGCCGCAAGAAGGTGCGCGTCTCCACCGTCGAGCCCGGCATGGTCGACACAGAACTGCCCGACCACGTCACCGACCCCGAGGCCAGCGACCTCATGGCCGGCCTCCTGAAGAACATCGACGTGCTCTCCGCGCAGGACGTGGCCGAGACCGTGGCGTTCATCGCCGCCGCACCCCGGCACGTCAACCTCACCGAGATCACCATCCTGCCCACCGAGCAGGTCATCTGAGGATGACACGGGATGCCCACCGTTGCCGACACCTGCGCCGCTGCCTGACCTCCGCCGATGGCCAGGGACGACGAACTGGCGAACCTCCTGCGGGCCAGGCGGGCCGCTGCCTCGGCAGCGGCCCGGGGCATCTCTTCCTAGGGGACGCGCCGGGTTCCCGGGCTGTGCCGTGACGAGGTCGCCGGCCTCACCGGGGTCAGCACCGACTACTGCACACGGCTGGAACAGGGCCGCGAGCGGCCCCCTTCGCCGCAGCTCCTCGATGCGTTCGCACGCGCCTGGACCTCAACTTCGAGCAACGCCGGTACGCCTAGGGTGGGATTGTGGGGGCCTCCCTCCCGCACACCGGTCCGGGCAAGCTCGCCGCATGACCGCCCTCGACAGCCTCCGGCTCCTGCTCGACGCAGCGAACGCCGAGGACACCGAGGGGTTCCTGGGTTCCTTCGCCGCCGACGCCGTCGTGGACGACGACGGCCGCCTCTTCCAGGGGCTGCTGCAGATCGCGGAGTGGAACCTGCGCACCGTCATCGGTGTGCGCGCCCGCTTCCACGTGCTGGGGATCACCGAGGTGCCCGGTGGCGCGGCAGCCGACGTGGAGATCGGTGGTGGAGGCCGCAACGGCCGCGGCCGCCTGACGGCGCAACTGCAGGGCGGGGAGATCCAGGTCCTCACCCTGCGCCCGCAGGTGGGCGGATGACCGCCCTGCCCGTGCCCCCGCCCACCGGTGCGGCACCGGACGCGCGCCCGGTGCTCGTCAGCGTGGACGACGACCCGGCGGTGGGCCGCGCCATCACCCGGGACCTGCGTCGGCGCTACTCCGGGACCTACCGCGTCCTGCGCACCGGCTCGGGCGCGGAGGCCCTCGATGTGCTCGAGAAGCTCACGCTGCGCGGGGACCGGGTTGCGCTCCTGCTCGCCGACCACCGCATGCCGGGCATGACGGGGGTGGACTTCCTGGAGAGATCCCTCGACCTGGCCCCCGACGCCAAGCGGGTCCTGCTGACGGCATACGCGGAGACCGACGCCGCGATCCGGGCGATCAACGACGTGGACCTCGACCGCTACCTCCTCAAGCCCTGGGACCCCCCGGAGGAACGGCTGTACCCGCCGCTGGACGAATTGCTCGCGCAGTGGACCGCCGAGGTCCGTCCGGGTGTCCCCGTCGCGGTCACCGTGGTGGGCCACCGGTGGTCGGCCCCGACGCAGCAGCTCCGCGAGTTCCTGACGCGCAATGGAGTCCCGTACCGGTACCACGACGTGCACGGCGCGGAGGCCGGGAGGCTCCTGCGCATCGCCTGCATCGACCCACGTGCAGAGCAGCTCCCGGTGGCGTTACTGCCGGACGGCGAGGTGGTCCCGGCGTGCCGGCCCGCCGACCTGGCGCGCCGGGTCGGGCTCTCGACGACGGCGGGCCTGCCCTTCTACGACGTCGTCGTCGTCGGTGGTGGCCCCGCCGGGCTCGGCGCAGCGGTGTACGCGGCCAGCGAGGGACTGCGGACCCTCCTGGTGGAGCGGTCCGCCACTGGCGGGCAGGCGGGGCAGAGCAGCCGGATCGAGAACTACCTCGGGTTCCCGCAAGGCGTCTCCGGTGCGGACCTCGCCGAACGTGCCCGTCACCAGGCGCTGAGGTTCGGGGTGGAGATCCTGACGACGGTGGAGTGCACCGGTGTCGAGGCCCACGGCGAGGGCCGTACCGTGCAGTTCGCCGACGGTTCCACCGTTGCCTGCCACGCCGTGGTGCTGGCCACCGGGGTGTCCTACACGTCGTTGCCGGCGCCCGGGATGGAGACGTTCCTCGGCAGGGGCGTCCACCAGGGCGCCGCCGCACACCAGGCGGCGGACTGTGCCGGGGAGACGGTGTACGTGGTGGGCGGGGCGAACTCCGCCGGGCAGGCGGCGCTGCACTTCGCCCGGCACGCCGGGCGCGTGGTGCTCCTCGTCCGTGGCAGCTCACTGCGCAGGAGCATGAGCGAGTACCTCGTGCAGCGGATCGAGGTGTCGGAGCGCATCGAGGTGCGCACCGGTACGGAGATCACCCGAGCCGAGGGCGGCGAGCACCTGGAGCGGCTGCACCTGCGCTGCAACGCGACCGGTGTGGTGGAGGCCGTCCCCGCCTCGTGGCTGTTCGTGTACATCGGCGCCGCTCCCCGCACGGAGTGGCTGGGGGAGGCCTTCGCGCGCGACCCGAAGGGGTTCCTCCTGACGGGTCCGGAGCTGCTGGGCGCACAGGGACGTCCGCCGGCGGGCTGGACGCCGGACCGGCAGCCGTACCTGCTGGAGTCGAGCGTGCCGGGGGTTTTCGTCGCCGGCGACGCACGGGCGGCGTCCGTGAAACGGGTGGCCTCCGCCGTCGGCGAGGGCGCCCTCGCCGTGAACCTCGTCCACCGGTACCTGGGGGACCTGTGAGCGGCCACTCCACCGTCGCGGTGGAGGAGCTGCGGACGCTGTTCCTGTTCGAGGAACTCGCCGAGGACCAGCTGCGCTGGCTGGCCCGGCGCGGTGACCGCCGGACGTACCCGACCGGCGCGCTGGTCTTCTGCGAGGGCGACCCCGCCGACCACCTGCACGTGCTCCTCGACGGCGGGGTGCGCCTGTCGCAGCGAGCCGCGGGCCAGGAGGTGACGATCAGCGCGACCACCCAGCGCGGCGCCTACGGCGGGGCCATGCGCGCGTTCGTCCCCGGGGCCGAGCGGACGTACGTGCAGACCATGCGCACCACGGTGGCGAGCAGCTTCTTCCGGTTGCCCGCAGCGGACTTCGCCGCGTTCGTGCGCGCGCACATGCCCATGGCGGTGCACCTGCTGGACGGCCTGTTCGCCGGTGTGCGCGCCAGCGAGGCGACCGTACGGCGCCGCGAGCACCTGGCGAGCCTCGGCGCCCTGTCCGCGGGACTAGCACACGAGTTGAACAACCCCGCCACCGCCGCCGTGCGCGCCGCGGACCAGTTGCGTCGGCACGTCGACGCGCTGCGCCGCCACCCCCTCCTGCTGGTTAGGGCCGGAGCCGACACTACGAGCCTCCAGCGGCTGCACGAGCTGCACGAGGCGGTCCGGGCCACCGGGGGGAGGGCCAGCACGGGCGCCCTCGGGCGGGCCGACGAGGAGGACGCGGCGCGCGATCTCCTCGCTGCCGCCGGGGCCACGGAGCCCGACGAGGCCGCCGGCGTACTCGTCGCGGCCGGGCTGGACGCTCGGCGCGTCCACGGCATCGTCGAGGAGCTCGATGGCGGTCCCGGCGCGCGCGCACTGGACTGGCTGGTGGACGCGCTGGCGGCGGAGTCGCTGCTGGACGACATCGCCTCGTCCACGGGGGCGATCTCGGCGCTCGTCGCGTCGGTGAAGCGGTACGCCCACCCCGGCGGTCCGACGGCCCACGAGGTCGACGTGCACGAGGGTCTGGAGAACACCGTCACGATGCTGGGTCACAAGCTCGCCGGCATCTCCGTGCGGCGCGACTACGACGCCGAGCTGCCGAGGGTGACCGCGTACGGGGCCGAGCTGAACCAGGTGTGGACGAACCTCCTCGACAACGCCGCCGACGCCCTCGCTGGCAGCGGCTCCGTGCTGCTGCGCACCCGCGCTGCGGATGGCGAGGTGCAGGTGCAGGTGACCGACGACGGACCGGGGATCCCGGAGGACGTCGTCCCTCGGCTGTTCGACGCCTTCTACACCACCAAGCCGCCCGGGGCCGGCAGCGGGCTCGGGCTCGACAGCGCACGGCGGATCGTCGAGGACCACCATGACGGAACGCTGCTCGTCAGCAGCGGACCACAGGGCACGACGTTCACCGTCACCCTGCCGGTCGACCGGCGGCTGCCATGACGCGCAGGACCGACGAGAGCGGGGAGGACGGATGAGCGGGACCGGCGGTGGGTGCCCTCACCTGGACGACATCGACCTGGGGGTGACCCCCAGCGCGCCGGGCTGCGAGGACTGCCTGCGCTCCGGTGGGCGGTGGGTGCACCTGCGGATGTGCGCCAGTTGTGGGCACATCGGATGCTGCGATTCCTCCCCGAACCGGCACGCGACCGCGCACGCCGACGGTACCGGCCACCCCCTCGTGCGGTCGTTCGAACCGGGCGAGGAGTGGTTCTGGTGCTATCCGGACCGGATCGCCTTCGAGCTGCGCGGGGCACCCCCGGCGCCCTCACACCCGTAGGGACCGCACACCCGGAAGGCAACCCGCACAGGACGGAGCCGACCGGGCATTACCGTGACCGACAACGCCGAGATGCACCGTACGAGGGCTGTGACCGGCGCGACGACCGAACTCCGCTTTCCGCCGACGCTGATCGCACGCGAATGGGCGAACCGATCGTTCGATCCACTTCAACGCCTAGCGGGGTCGGCGTCCTGCGGCAAGCCCCGGGAAAGCCCAGGCGGTCAAGCCCGGTGGCGTGGTGTGTGACGGCGACCGCGTCATCTTCATGTTGGTCAGGCGCTGAGCGCCGGCATGGTCATCTCCTCGGTGCTGTCGTCTCTGTCAGGGACGGGGCGCACTCGGCATCGGGCGAGGACGTCGAGGCCGAGGTAGCGGCGGCCTTCGGCCCATTCGTCGTGCTGCTCGGCGAGGACGGCGCCGGCCAGGCGGATCACCGAGTCGCGGTCGGGGAAGATGCCGACCACGTCGGTGCGCCGGCGGATCTCCCGGTTGAGCCGCTCGGAGAGGTTGTTGCTCCAGATCTGCCGCCAGACCTCCATGGGGAAGGCGGTGAAGGCGAGCACGTCGGCTCGGGCGGCCTCGAGGTGCTCGGCGACCTTGGGCAGCGTATGCGCCGTCAAAGATCGCCGAGGTCTCCGTCGCCGCTGCCGGAGACGCTGCCGTCGCCCACATCGTTGAGATGCTCGCATCGGTCCGACCGGCTGATGGTTCAGCCGCGGCAGGTGCGTCCTAGTCGTCGTCCTCGCTACTGGCGCTATGCCTCGGCGCCTAAGGCGTGCCTCAGGCAGCGGCCAAGAGCGGACGGCAGCGGTCGACAAGGGTCGGATCACTGAGCCGCAAAAGTGGCGCCGATGCCGAGTTGAGCTGGACAGACGGGTATACGAGCTGGTCAGTACGTGGAGCGGGTGACCGGGATCGAACCGGCATGGCCAGCTTGGAAGGCTGGGGCTCTACCATTGAGCTACACCCGCGGAGGTGCCAGGACAGCGTAGCTCCCCCGGAGACCCGCCTGGTGACCGCACCCGCCGCCACCGCGGCGTCCGGCACCGCCCTGTTGCTGAGACTTCCCGATGGGTTCAGCAGACCTCTCCCCGCAGGCCGCCGAATAGGTGCTCGGCTTCCAGCACGCTGCCGGGTATGCGCATAGCGATCGTGACGGAGTCCTTCCTCCCGCAGGTCAACGGCGTCACGAACTCGGTCGTGCGGGTGTGCGAGCAGCTCCGCCGGGGTGGACAGCAGGCGCTGGTCGTCGCGCCGGGCCCCGGCCCGACGGAGTGGGCCGGGTTCCCGGTCGTCAGGACGCCGTCCTGCTCCGTTCCCGGCTATCGCGGCTTCCGGGTCGCACTGCCCTTCCCCGCGATGGCCGCCACCTTCCGGGCCTTCCGGCCGGACGTCGTCCATCTCGCCTCCCCGGCGGTGCTGGGGGCGCAGGGGGCGAGCGCGGCTGTGCAGCTCGGCATCCCCTCCATCGCCGTCTACCAGACCGACCTGGCCGCGTACGCCGGCCGTTACCGGCTCGGGGTCGCCGAGCCGGCTGTCTGGCGGCGGCTCGCCAGGGTGCACGCGTCCGCCTCCCGGACCCTGGCGCCGAGCCGGGCCGCGGTGCGCCAGCTCGAGGAGCACGGTGTTCCCCGGGTCGCGCGGTGGGCGCGCGGTATCGACCTGGAGCGCTTCGCACCGTCCCGTCGCGACCCGGAGCTGCACCGCGCCTGGGCGCCGGAGGGCGAGCTCGTCGTCGGCTACGTCGGCCGGCTGGCACACGAGAAGGAGGTCGGCCTGCTGGACGCGCTCCAGGACGTTCCCGGCATCCGCCTGGTCGTGGTCGGCGACGGGCCGCAACGGCGGCAGCTGGAGCGCCGGCTCGGCAGCGCTGTCTTCACCGGCCTGCTGTCGGGCAGCGACCTGGCGGCCGCCTTCGCCTCCCTCGACGTCTTCGTCCACACCGGCTCCCACGAGACCTTCTGCCAGGCCGCTCAGGAGGCCCTGGCCAGCGGGCTGCCGGTCGTGGCCCCGGCCGCCGGCGGGCTGCTCGACCTCGTGCAGCCGGGTGAGAACGGTCTGCTCTTCGACCCCGGGGACGCGGCCGGCCTGGCCGACCGCGTCCTGGCCCTGCGGGACGACCCGGACCTCCGCGACCGGATGGGCCGTCAGGCCCGGCGGTCGGTGCAGGGGCGCACCTGGGAGGCGGTGACCGGAGAGCTCCTCCGGCACTACCGCGACGTGATCGACGAAGTCCGCGGCACCGAGCAGCGGGACGCCGCGTGAGGATCGTCCAGGTCGCCAACTTCGTCACCCCCACCTCCGGCGGGCTCCGCACCACCCTGCGCCACCTGGCCGAGGGCTACGCGGACCACGGGCACGAGGTGGTGCAGGTCGTGCCCGGCGACGCCGCCGCCGAGACGGCCACCCCGTGGGGCCGCCGGCTGACGTTGCGGGCGCCGTTGGTCGGGGGCACGGGCTACCGACTGCTGGTCGACCTGGCCGCCGTCCGCCGGGTGCTCGAGCGGGTGGCGCCCGACGCAGTGGAGGTGCACGACCGGACGACGCTGCGCGGCCTCGGCCGCTGGGCCCGCGCCCGGGGCGTGCCCTCGCTCGTCGTCAGCCACGAGCGGCTGGACCGCTGGCTCGGCCAGTGGCTGCCCGCCCCGCTGCGGCTGGACGCCCTGGCCGATCGCTCCAACGCCCGGCTGGTGCGGACCTTCGACACGGTCGTCTGCACGACGGAGTGGGCGGCCGAGGAGTTCGTCCGCCTCCGCGCCCCGCGGCTGGAGGTCATCCCGCTCGCCGTCGACCACGCGACCTTCCCCGCCCGCACGTCACCGCGACCCGGTCGCCGGCCGCACGACCCGGTCGCGCTCGTCCTTGCCAGCCGGCTCTCGCGTGAGAAGCACCCCGAGGTGGCGGTCGCGACCCTGCGCGAGCTGCTCGCGCGGGGAGTCCCGGCGCGGCTCACCGTCGCGGGGGACGGGCCGATGCGGCGCGACCTCGAGGCGGCGACGCGGGACCTGCCGGTCGAGTGGCTCGGCTTCGTGCCCGACCGGGCCCGTCTCGCCGGTCTGCTGGCGGACGCCGATGTCGCGCTCGCCCCCGGGCCGATCGAGACCTTCGGACTGGCGGCCCTCGAGGCGCTCGCCTGCGGCACACCGGTCGTGGCGGACGGTCGCTCCGCGCTGCCCGGCGTGGTGGGCGGGGCGGGACGCGCCGGGGTGGGTCCCGCGGCCCTCGCCGGCGCCGTCCAGGAGTTGCTCGCCGTTCCCGAGGACGTCCGGCGGACGGCGGCCCGTGCCCGGGCGGAGGAGTTCTCCTGGGAGCGGACGGTGCGCGGCTTCCTCGCCGTCCACGACGGCACGCGGGTCGGTGTGCCGTGACCGTGGTGACCGCGCTGGGCGACAGCTTCACCTGCGGCGAGGGCGTCGGCGTCCGGGTGGACCCCGACGCCACGTGGGTGGCGCTGCTGGCCGGGGCGTTCCCCGACGGCCGGCTGGTCCGGCTGGCCGAGCCGGGAGCGCGGGTCGCCGACGTCCGCGACCGCCAGCTGCCGCTGGTCCCGGGTCGGGTCGACGTCGCCACCGTCCTGGTCGGCCTCAACGACGTCGGCCGGTCCGGCTTCGACGCCGGACGCGCAGCGGCCGACCTGCTCACCCTGGTCGCCGCGCTGCGGGAGCGGGCGGGCACCGTCGTCGTCGGCCGGCTGCACGACGCCGTCTCGCTGCTGCCGCTCCCGGCGCGGATCGCGGCCGCGTGCCGGCTGCGGCTCGCGGCCGTGAACGGTGCCGTCGACCGGGCGGCCGCGCTGGACGGGGTGCACGTGGTGGACCTCGGTGCGGTGCCGGTGCTGGCCGACCCCGGCGGCTGGTCGGTCGACCGCATCCACCCGAGCCCCGCCGGGCACCGCGGCATGGCGATGGCCGCCGCGGAGGCCCTCCGGGGCGCCGGGCTCCCCGTGGGCCCGATCGGCGAGGGGGAGACGCCCCGCGGGGCCTCGCGTCGTGCCCGGGCCTGGTGGGCGGCCCGGCACGGGGTGCCCTACGCCGCCACGCACCTGGGCGACATCGGCAGGCCGCTGGCCTCAGCGATGCTCCGCCGCGGCTGACCCGGCCCAGGTCTGCGCGGCCAGCCACCGGTGCGTGACAGCGCGGCCGGCCTCGAGCAGCTCGGCGGACCGGGTGGCGTCGCGCGGGCCCTCCGGCAGCACCGGGAGCAGCCCGGCCGCCCACGCGTCGGCGATGTGCGGGACCACGTGCACGCGTGGGTCGTCCAGCGCCTCGCGGACCGCGGCCCGGTTGGCCACGGTCCGCGCCACGGTGAACGCCTCCAGGACGGTGCCCAGGGCGCCGATGGCCCCCTCGACCGGCGGGACGTACGGGGCCAGGTCCGGGTCCACGGGAACGCCGCACGCCTGCCCGGCGAGCACCTCCGAGGTGGCGGCGCACACGTCCGTGCGGCCGGTCACCGGGGACAGCCCGCAGTCGAGGACGAGCACCCGGTCGCCGGGGCGAGCCCGCTCCAGCGCCGCCCCCACGGGAACCCCGTCGAGGATGCCGGCGTCGACGTGCCGGTGGCCGTCGCCCAGCCGGACCGGGCGGAACAACCCGGGGAGCGCGCAGCTCGCGACCACCACGTCCTCGACGGCCCCCGCGTCGTGCCGGCGGGCGGCCGCGCAGTCCAGGCACGTCGTGGTCACGGTGACCGGGACGGCCAGATCGGCGACGTCGCGAACGGGCACCGCTCCGGCGAGGAGCCGGCGCAGCGGGCGGGCGTCCAGCAGCGCGCCCTCGCGGCGGACCGACCGGGCGACGCCGCGGACCCGTGCCGGCCAGGTGGGCCGGAGCAGCTGCGCGGCCACAGGCCCGGTCCACCACTCGGCCAGCTCGCGCGCCCGGGGGGCGTCCGGTCGGGCGGCGAGGAAGACGGCGTTGAGCGCGCCGACGGAGCTGCCGTGGAACTCGTCCGGCCGGATGCCGGCGTCGAACAGGGCCAGGAGGCTGCCGGCCTGGAAGGCTCCCATCGCGGCGCCGCCACCGAGGACGACGTGGGTGCGGGGAAGCATCGGACCATGGTGCCCCATCGGCGCCGTCCTCTCGTACTTCCGGGTGATCACGGGGGGCGTCCGGGCTCGTACGGTGACCGGCGTGAACGCCCTGCTGCGCTCGGTCTGGCGCGAGCCGAGGCCGCCGGACGCCCCCGCCCGGAGCTGGCGGGACTGGCTGCTGGCCGCCCTCGTCCCGGTCGCCGCCGTGCTCGAGGGGCTGCTCCGGCCCGACCTGCCCTCCCGCTGGCTGCAGGTCGCCGTGGTCTGCGTGCTCGCCCCGCTCCTGCTGTGGCGCCGCACGCAGCCGGTGCCCGTGCTCATCGCCTGGTTCGGCGTGCTGGCCGTGCTCGCCGCCGGCACCGGCGACCCCGACGGCATGTACACCGCCGCGTTCGGGCTGCTGCTGCCGTACGCGGTCGTGCGCTGGGGCTCGGGCGCCCAGGCGCTGGCCGGGCTCGCCGTCCTGCTGGCCGGCGCCGTCGTCTCGCTGATCCTCGGCTCGGCCACACCTGGCGACGCCATCGGCGGCGCCGCCGTCCTGCTCTCCTCGTTGGCTCTCGGCGCGGCCGCCCGCTTCCGGGCGCGTGCCCGGGCCCGCGAGCTCGACCAGGTCGCCTCGCGCGAGCGGGAGCACCTCGCCCGCGACCTGCACGACACCGTCGCCCACCACGTCTCGGCGATCGCCGTCCGCGCGCAGGCCGGGCTGGCCACCGCGGCCACGCGCCCGGAGGCCGCGGTCGACGCGCTCGAGCTCATCGAGAAGGAGGCGGCCACCACCCTCGCCGAGATGCGCGGCATGGTCCGCGCGCTCCGCCGCGACGGGCCCGCCGAGCTCGCGCCCACCCCGGGGCTCGCCGACCTGGCCGCCCTTGCCGACGGGAACGGCCTGCCCGTCGACGTCCAGGTGACCGGCTACGCGGACGCCGTCGCCCCGTCCGTGGCGGCCGCCGTCTACCGCCTGACCCAGGAGTCGGTCACCAACGCGCGCCGGCACGCCCGGCGCGCCACCCGCGTCGACGTCCGGGTGATCGTCGACGATGCCCGAGTGAACCTGCTGGTCAGCGACGACGGCGACGGCGCTCCCGCGCCGGGCGCCCCCGGGTTCGGGCTGCGCGGCATGGCCGAGCGCGTCTCCCTGCTCGGCGGCACCTTCGACGCCGGCCCAAGGCCCGACGGCGGCTGGACCGTCCGCGCCGAGCTGCCCCGGCGGGGGCCCGCGTGACCGTGCGGGTGCTCGTCGCCGACGACCAGGAGATCGTGCGCACCGGCCTGCGGATGATCCTCGACGCCCAGCCCGGCATCGAGGTCGTCGGCGAGGCCGCGGACGGCGCGGCGGCCGTCGACCTGGCCCGCCGGCTGCGCCCCGACGTCTGCCTGCTCGACATCCGCATGCCCGGCACCGACGGCCTCGAGGCCACCCGCCGGCTCGCCGGCCCGGACGTTCCCGATCCGATCCCCGTCGTCGTCATCACGACCTTCGACCTCGACGACTACGTCTACGCCGCGCTGCGCGCCGGCGCCCGGGGCTTCCTGCTCAAGGACGCCGGGCCCGACCTGCTGTCCCAGGCCGTGCAC
Organism: Blastococcus sp. SYSU DS0753; assembly: GCF_054051175.1. NCBI lineage: Bacteria > Bacillati > Actinomycetota > Actinomycetes > Geodermatophilales > Geodermatophilaceae > Blastococcus > Blastococcus sp. SYSU DS0753. Next base: position 121,464 of record NZ_JBJHAT010000005.1, read on the forward strand.
GCCGCCGCCCGCGGGGACGCGCTGATCGCCCCGAGCGTCACCGCCCGGCTGCTCGACGCCTTCGCCGGCGCCGGCCCCGCAGCCTCGCCCGCCCAGCCGATCGACCCGCTCACCGACCGGGAGGAGGAGGTCCTCTCCGCCGTCGCGCGCGGCCGGTCGAACGACGAGATCGCCCGCGAGCTGCACATCACGCTGAGCACGGTGAAGACGCACGTCGGCAGCCTCATGGCGAAGCTCGGCGTGCGGAACCGGGTGGAGATCGCGATCTGGGCGTACGAGACGCGGCGCGTGCCGCGCCGGTAGACCGGCCGGCGGCTCTGTCGGCGAGCGTCAGTTGCGCATTTGCGCAAGCGCGACCGCAATCTCCGCGTGCATCGAGCTGTGACCGCGTGCGTGAGAACGCTGCCTCGGGGCGGCGCCAGCTGGCTTCGGCCGCCGTCTCCGCCCCGGCAGGAGCCCGCCGCATGGCGCCACCTCGGTGACCCGGGCCGGTCTGCGAGCCGGTGCGGGAGAACGGCTTCCTGCGCCCTGTGGGTCGGTCAGCAGCCTCCGGCGTCCCGCCGAACGAGGCTCGTCACTGCTGCGACGATCTGCTCCGGCTGCTCATCAGGGGCGAGGTGCCCGGCGTCGGGCAGCAGCTGGACCTCGGTGTCGAGCTGGGTGCGTACGGAGGCCCGCAGGCGCGGCACCGGCAGGAAGCAGTCCTTCTCTCCGGAGAGCACCCGACGGGGGACTGCTCGCCAGCGCCGCACCGTCGCCGCCGGCAGGGGCCCTGGTGCACCGGCCGTGCGAGTGCCCCGGGCGACCAGGGTCATCCACTCCACGGCGTCATCCGCAGGACGCCGGTTGGGAGCGTGCAGGTGCTGCAGCAGACGGGCGCTGCGCGCCGGGGTCGGCCGCAGCAGCCAGGGTACCGTAGCCGCGAGGACCGCCGATCCCACCCGCAGCCGGACCAGCCCCGCAGGGTCCACCAGCACCAGTCCGGCGACGCCGGCCGGCTGGGCAGCCAGGGCGATCGCAGCGCCCAGCGAGTGGCCCATCAGCACCGCGCGATCGGTGCGCAGGTGCTCGACCAGTTCGCCGACCCAGGCGCCGTAGGCGGCCATCCGGTCACCCCCGGGCCGGGCGCCGGCGGAGAGCCCGGGCTGCCCGGGCACATCGGCGGCGACGACCCGGTGCTCGGAGGCGAGCGCGGCCAGCAGCGGCAGGCTGGTCGCTGCGTTGAAGTTGGTTCCGGGCAGGTACAGCACCGTGGTGTCGCCGCTCCCGGCGCTGAGCAGATGGGTCTGGCCCAGTGTGGTGTCCACGACGGTCCGCTGGTGTGCGGTGTCCCAGTCGGTCAGGCGCCGGATGCACCACGCCCGGATCTCCTGGTGGGCGGTGTCGCTGCGGTACAGGGGGCGGGGCACGGATGTGGCGTTCCTTCGACGGCGGTGGCTCGGGGCGACCGCCACGAGCCCAGTCAGGATGCCAGCTACACCGGCACGTTCAGTCGATGCCCCGGGGTGCGCTTCTGGCGGTCCTCGGATGAAACCAGCGCCACCCCGGTGGGAACCCGGACGGCGCGAAGCCCATCGAGGACGCTAGCCACCGCGTTCTCACGCACGGACGCCGCCGCAAGTTGGTTGCTCGCACGCCGCAAACCTGACGCTCGCCGACAGGCTCCGACCAAAGGAGGACCCGGGAACCGGTCTTTCCGGCGATGACCTGCGGCGGCGCCGTCCCGAGGATCGGGTGCATGACCGCAGCACTCCGGACAACGCCCCGCCCCCGGCGGCGGTGGCTGGTGCCCGCCGCCCTGATCGCCCTGGCCCTCGTGCCACTCCTCGCCGGTGCCGCCCGGCTCATCGAGCTCTCCGGAGGTGCGGCAGCGCTCCCCGAACCGCCGCGCTCGGCGGCCGCGCCGGTGCCGCTCGTGGTGCACATCGTGAGCGCGCTGGTGTTCACCGTGGTCGGCGCCTTCCAGTTCGTGCCGGGCACGCGGGGACGCCGACCCCGCTGGCACCGGGTCACCGGGCGGATCGTCGCCCCGGTCGGCCTCGTCGCCGCACTCAGCGGGCTCTGGCTCACCGCCGTGATCACCGGCGCCGACAGCGGGCTGCTCACGGTCTTCCGTGCGGCCGCCGGGGCCGGGATGGCCGTGGCCATCGTTCTCGGTGTCACCGCCGTCCTGCGCCGCGACATCCGTCGGCACCGGGCCTGGATGCTGCGCGGCTACGCCCTCGGGCTCGGCGCCGGCACGCAGGTGTTCACCGCCGGCTTCTGGCTGGTCGTGGCCGGCGCACCGGGCCCGACGGCCGAGGCCCTCACCATGGGCGCCGGCTGGCTGATCAACCTGGCGGTCGCCGAGTGGCTGATCCGCCGTCGCCCGGCCGGCCGGCGGCTGCCCACCGCGACCGGCCTGCGGACGGCGCCGGTCGAGCAGTTCGGGTGACCGGTGGCGTCAGCCGTCTCCGCGGTCCTGGGCGGGATCGACGTCCCCGAGCAGGAGACGCTGCCGCTCGACCTCGGCCCGCACCGCGGCCAGGTCGCCGGCCGACCGCAGCAGGTGCGTGAGCGCTCCCGCGCTGTCCGCCCGGGCCGCGCGCGCGAGGCTGTCGAGCAGCTCCTGCAGCGCGCCGCCCCGCTCGCCGTGGTGCACCAGCCGGGCGACGTCGTTGACCGTGCTGCGCACGTCCTGCACCAGCAGCGGGAGCTCGCGCACGGCGTAGCCGACCAGCACCACCAGGTCGAACGGGAGACGCACCAGCGCCGCGGCCGCGGGCAGCACGCCGAACTCCGGCGGCGGCGGGGGAGTGGCCGGGCCGAGGCCGTCGTCGTCGATCTCCACCGCGAGGCCTCCGTCCCTGGGGCGCGCTCCGACCGCCCGTGCGCTCCCCGGCAGGCTAACGGCCGGCGACGCCTCCCGCGGATCGGATCCGGAGGCCGCCGCTACGGTGCCCGGTGCGACCGCGGGCACCTGGATGGGCGCCACCGCGCAGGCAGAGCTGGTGGCAGGCCAAGCGCAGGGCGAGCTCGACTGGGACGACGCGCACCTGATCAACGCCGCGGTCGACATCCACGCCGACGACCCTGCCTTCGGATAGCGGTGCGCCTTCGATCGCGCGGAGACGCGGGAAGCAGTCGGCGGCCGTGGTCTTCGGCCAGAACCCGCGTGCGGAGCGGGCCATGGGTTGTGGTCGGGGTGCGGTGTCGGTCAGTCGTCCTGGTCGTCCAGGGGTGCCTGCCAGCGCCAGGTCAGGGCCGCGGCGGGGAGCGTGGAGATCGTGAAGAAGGACGCGAGGGTGAGGTAGATCCAACCGTCCCCGTCGAACAGGCCGGTGGTCCCGGTCTTGGTGGCGACCCCGTCCGCGATGGCCAGCACCCACAGCACGAACAAGAAGGCCAGCGTCAGATGGAAGGCGTCTCGGTACCCGCGGTCGCGCTGGCTGATCTCACGCTCGTCGAGCAGGACCTCGGGCGCGGCATCGAGCATCTGCGTCGCCCGGCGCAGCACGAGGACGCCGGCCATGCCGAGGACGGCTACGAGCATCATGAGCAGGAGGCCGAGGGTGTCGGCGAGGACGGCGGCGACCACCCCGACGGTGAAGATGATCGCAGGCACCAGGGCCAGAGCGCGGCGCCGGCCGGGGGCGGCCAGCCAGCCGGGTAGAGGGCGCTGGCGCTTCTGCTGCATGCGGGCCTGAGCCGCGGCGCGCAGCTCGGCGCTGCGCTGGGCCGTGGTGGGGCGGGAGGTGTTCATGGGTTCGCTCCTGTCGTGCGAGGTGAGTAGAGCTGCGCGGACATGGCGGGGAACGGGGTGAGGGAGAAGATCGCCTCGACCGGCAGGTCGAAGTAGCCGGCCAAGCGCAGGGCGAGCTCCACCGAGGGTCCGTAGTCGCCGCGCTCGAGGAAGCCGACTGTCTGAGAGTTGATGCCCACGGCCTCAGCGAGCTCCCGACGGCTGAGGCCTCGCTCGGCGCGGAGCACCGCGAGGCGGTTGTGCAGCCCCTTGCCACCCTCACCGACCGCGTTCTTGCTTGGCATGCACGAAGTGTTGCGGATACGCAACGAATCGACAAGTGTGCCAACGTGGGGTCTCGGGCTGTGACGCGCCAACTACCGCCGCTGGCGGCCGGTGCGCGCCCCAGTAGACGCTCGCCTGGCCGACGTCGTCGACGGTCGCGGAGGCGCCGGCGGATCGCCGCCGGCACGATCTCGGGCCCTCCGCGTGATCAGTCGTGGTCACCGGGATCCAGCCGGAGGGGCGAACGGGCTCTCTGCCTGGCCGTATCTCCGCCCGCCGTGCGAGACCTGCCTCAGGTCCGCGACGAGCGGAGCGCGGGCGTCACCGACCGACAGGTGGTGGACCGGGCGCCCGGCTCAGGACTGCGGGGCCAGCGCTTCGACGGCCGGCAGGAAGACCTGCTCGCGATGGACGTCAGCCCGAGCCGGACTGGTCGTCAGCTGGACCACCAGCAGGCCGTCCGAGGTGTCGGCGAGCGCCAGTTCGACGCGCTGCCCGAGGTCCTCCAGCTGGTAGAGGTCCCAGGTGGCGGCCTCCGTCGACAGCTGCTCGACCGGCTGGGGTGGCTGGTCGGTGCCGAGCTGAGCCGCCAACTGCTGGAGAAGCTGGTCGGCGGTCGCCCCGGGGACGACCTGCTGGGTCAGGGAGACCAGCACCGAGTCCTGCCACACACCGGGGATCACCTCGGTCCAGCCGCTCGGCCGCTGTCCGGTGAGGCGCAGCTCCTCGCTCTCGAACGGCGTCATCTCGATCTGGACGTCATCCGCGGTGAAGGCCGGTGGCTCGATGTCGTCGACGCAGTCGGTCGCCGGCTCGCTCCGGGGATCGTCCAGGAACTCCTCGGCGATCTGCACCGCGCAGTCGTGGCTGGGCAACGCGCCGTGCCCGGTGAAGGGGAACCGGACGAAGACGCCGTTCGACAGCTCCGCGGCGATCTCCTCGCCCCACCGCGGCGGCGTGATCGGGTCCAGGTCGCCGGCGAGCACCAGCGCCGGGATGTCGCTGGCCACGGACTCGTTCGCGCCGGCGCCCGGCTCACCGGCGTCCCACGAGGCGCAGACGTCGAAGACGCCGGGGCCCAGCGTCGGCGCGCCCTCGAAGAAGCCCTCCACCAGCGGGTGCTCGGCGGCAGCCGCGGCGACCTCCTCCTCAGCGGCGAAGGCGACCTCCTCCTGGCACTGGACGGCCAGCTGCTGCCCGATGCTGACCAGCTCCAGCTGCTGTGAGAGCGCGCCGAGCAGCAGGCCGATCGTCCCGAACTCGCCGTCGTCCGCCGCGGCGATGATCTCCGGCAGGTGCGGCACCAGCTCCGTGGAGTAGAGGGTCTGGAAGAGGAAGCCGACCAGCGAGTCCCCGTCGAGCTCGTCCTCGATGCGCTGCCCGTTCGTCGGGTCGACCACGGTGATCGGGGCCGGCGCGGCGTTCAGCTCGTCGACCAGGCCCTGGAAGGTCTGCTCGAGCTCGGGGTACTGCGCGGCGCACCCGGCGTCGTCGGCGCACGTGGCGAACAGGGCCTCCATCGCCCGGACGGCGTTGCCGGGCGTCTCCTCGTAGAGGTCGGCGTCGATCGGGTAGGCGGCGTCCAGCACCACCGACCGGATGCCGTCGGGGTGGTCGCGCATCACGGTCTGGGCCAGCCGCGTGCCGTAGGAGATCCCGTAGAGGTTCCACTCGTCGTAGCCGAGAGCGAGGCGCAGGTCCTCGAGGTCGGCGGCCGAGGCGGCGCTGTTGTAGTCGGCGAAGTCGATGCCCTCGTCGACCAGGCGCTGGCGGCACTCCTCCAGGGACTCGACGGCCTGGGCCTCCAGCTCCTCCGGGGGCAGGTCGGAGCCGAGTGACTCCTGGACCCACGAGCTGTACTCGTCGCAGGCCAGCGACGGTTCGGTCAGCCCGGTGCCGCGCTGGTCGACGAGCACGAGGTCCCGGTTCGCGATGAGCGGCTCGTAGAGCTGGCCGAACCCCTGCGGCACGAGCTCCAGCGTGCTCTGGCCAGGCCCGCCCGACAGGTAGACGACGGGGTCGTCCGCCGGGCTGGCGGAGTCGCTGCGGACGATGCCGAAGGCGAGCTGGATCTCCCCGGAGCCGGGGTCGTCGCGGTCGGCCGGGACGGGCAGCGTGCCGCAGTCGATCTCCACCCCCGCAGGCACGTCGAACTCGCAGGCGCCCATCTCGACCTCGGCGGCCGTGGTGGGGCTCGTGTCACCTCCCGCGGCGTCGTCGTCGCCGCTGCTCGTGCAGGCACCGACGGCCAGCAGTGGAACCAACAGCAGTGCTGCTCGACGACTCGTCATGGCCCTCTCCGTGTGCACCGGGGTGGTCGTGTGCCGGACGCGCACCTCATCATCGACTGCGCGAGGCGGTGCAGCACAGGCCGGTTCCATGACTCCTGCTCGACCGTCGCTACAACGTCCGTGGTCAGTCCGGCTAGCGTGCGCCGGGTGACCGACACCACGTGGCTGGACGCCACCGCGCAGGCGGAGCTGGTCCGCACCGGACAGGCCACCCCCGCCGAGCTCGTCGACGCCGCGATCGAGCGGATCGAGCGGGTGAACCCGCAGCTGGACGCCGTGATCCGCGACCGGTTCGACGCCGCCCGCGCCGAGGCGCGCGGCGGGCTCCCGGACGGCCCGTTCCGCGGTGTGCCGCTGCTGCTCAAGGACCTCGGCTGCCACGTCGCCGGCGAGGCCACGCACTACGGGACGTCGTTCCTGCGGGACGCCGACGTGCGCTGGCGCGTGGACAGCCACCTGGCGCAGCGCTTCCGCGCGGCGGGCTTCGTCGTCCTCGGCCGCACCAACGTGCCCGAGTTCGGGACGACGATCACCACCGAGCCGGCCGCCAACCCACCGGCCCGCAACCCGTGGGACCCCAGCCGGTCGACCGGCGGCTCCAGCGGCGGGTCGGCCGCGGCGGTCGCCGCCGGACTGGTGCCGGTCGCCCACGCCAACGACGGCGGCGGCTCGATCCGCATCCCGGCATCGGAGTGCGGGCTGGTCGGGCTCAAGCCCACGCGGGCCCGGGTCAGCCAGGGGCCGGAGGTGGGGGAGAGCTGGGCCGGCGCCACCATCGACGGCGTCGTCACCCGCACGGTGCGGGACACCGCCGCCGTCCTCGACACGATCGCCGGGCCCATGCCCGGCGATCCGTACGCCGCCCCGCCGCTGCCCCGGCCGCTGGCCGACGAGGTGGGTGCGCCGGTGGGCCGGCTGCGGGTGGGGCTGCTCGACGCCGACCCGGGGGAGCAGTACCTCGACGACCCCGCGTGCCGGGCCGCGGTGGAGCACGCCGGCCGGCTGCTCGCGGACCTCGGCTGCGACGTCGGGCCCGGCACGCCGGGGGCGATGTTCGACTCGCAGTTCCCGCGCTTCTTCACCACCACCATCGCCGCCGACGTCGCGCTCACCCTCTCCGCGCTCGAGCGCTCGGCGCTGCGCCGGCCGATCCAGGACGACGAGCTCGAGCCGCGCAACGTCATGTACCGCGCCGTGGCCCGGAAGCTCTCCGCCGAGGACTACCTCGGCGCCCGCACCTGGCTCGGCGCCTGGACCCGCCGCATGGCCCGGTGGTGGGCGCCGCAGGAGCTGGGCGGGGAGGGCTTCGACCTCCTGGTGACGCCGACCATCGCCGCCCCGCCGCCGGAGCTCGGCTGGTTCACCGCGGCCGGGCCGAAGCAGGAGGGCCGGCGGATCAACAGCCTCATGCCGTGCACCGCGCAGTTCAACGTGACCGGTCAGCCGGCGATCAGCCTGCCCCTGCACCGCACCGACGAGGGCCTGCCGGTCGGCGTCCAGCTGGTCGCCGCCGTCGGCCGGGAGGACGTGCTGGTGCGGGTGGCCGCCGCGCTCGAGCAGGCCGCGCCGTGGGCCGACCGCCGTCCTCGGGTCTCCGCCTGACCGACCAGCCCTGGCCGGCGGCCGGGCGACGCCTAGACTCGGGCGGCCACGGGGTGTGGCGCAGCTTGGTAGCGCACCTGCTTTGGGAGCAGGGGGCCGCAGGTTCAAATCCTGTCACCCCGACCGGACGAGCGCGATGCCCGCATCCCGCCACCGCGCGCGTGCCCCGGACGTCTCTAGACTCGGGGGTCGACCCGGCGCCACCGTCGTCGTGGCCGCCTGCACACCACTGTCTCACCGAGGAGCACTGCCGCTGTGAAGAGCACCATCGAGGAACTGGGCCCCACGCGGGTCCGGATGGCGATCGAGGTGCCGTGGGGGGACCTGGACCACGCCTTCGGTGAGGTCTACAAGGAGCTGGGCAAGCAGGTCCGCGTTCCCGGGTTCCGCCCCGGCAAGGTCCCCAACCGCGTGCTCGACCAGCGGCTCGGCCGGCCCGTGGTCCTGGAGCAGGTCGTCCAGCACGCCGTTCCGGAGATCTACTCCGAGGTCATCCGCGAGAACCAGGTCCGCGTTCTGGGCCAGCCCGACATCGAGGTCACCCGCCTCGACGACAACGACACCCTCGCCTTCACCGCCGAGGTCGACGTCGCCCCGCAGCTCGAACTGCCGGAGCTCGACTCCCTGGCCGTGACCGTCGACGACGTCGAGGTCACCGACGAGGAGATCGACCAGCAGGTCGACGTCATGCGCGAGCGCTTCTCGATGCTCACCGGCGTCGAGCGCCCCGCGCAGGACGGCGACTTCGTCTCCATCGACCTGGAAGCCAAGCTCGACGGCGAGGTGCTGGAGGACGGCTCCACCACCGGCATGTCCTACGAGGTCGGCTCCGGCAACCTCATGGAGGGCCTCGACGACGCCGTCCGCGGGCTGTCCGCCGACGAGTCGGCGACCTTCCAGACCGCCCTGCTGTCGGGCCCCGACGCCGGCCGGCAGGCCGACGTCACCGTCACCGTCCGCTCGGTGAAGGAGAAGGAGCTCCCGGAGCTGGACGACGAGTTCGCCCAGACCGCCAGCGAGTTCGACACCCTCGAGGAGCTGCGCGAGGACGTCCGCACCCGGCTGGCTCGCTCCAAGGTGATCCAGCAGGGCGCCCAGGCGCGCGACAAGCTCGTCGAGCACCTGGTCGAGACCATCGAGGTGCCCATCCCCGAGAACCTGGTCGAGCGCGAGGTGCAGTGGCGCAACCAGGCCTTCGAGCGGGAGCTCCAGCAGGCCGGCATGGACTGGGACGCCTTCCTGCAGATGTCGGGCGTGGAGAGCCGCGAGGACTACGAGGCCGACCAGCGGAAGAACGTCGAGCAGGCGGTCAAGACGCAGTTCATCCTCGACGCCATCGCCGACGCCCGTGAGGTCACCGTCGACAACGACGACCTCTCGGCGCAGATCATGGCGCAGGCGCAGCGCAACCGGATGAGCCCGGAGCAGTTCGCGCAGCAGCTGCAGCAGAGCGGCAACATCGCCGAGTTCGTCGCCGACGTCCGCCGCACCAAGACCCTGGCCCAGCTGCTCGAGCAGACGACGATCACCGACGAGTCCGGCCGGAACGTCGACCTGGAGGCCCTGCGGCCGAAGACGGTCCAGGCGCCCGCCGAGGAGACCCCCGCCGAGGAGGAGCCGGCCGAGGACGACGACATCGCCGTCCAGGCCGTCGCCACCGAGGCCGCCGAAGGGGCGACCGAGGACACCGAGGACGTCACCAAGGCCTGAAAGAGGACCCCCTCCTCCTCACCACGAGCACGCTCGCGGTGAGCCTCGGGAGGGGGCCGGTGCACCGACGACGCCGTTCCGCCCACCTGGGCGGGGCGGCGTCGCGGCGTTCCGGGGCCGGTCGCTGCGCCGACGGCGAACACCGCCGCCACGGGGACTGTCCCGTCGCAGGTCCGCGTTAGGGTCGAGAGGACTCAGGCGATCGCCGAGGGGTACCGCCCCCCGGAGGGCCGAACCGGGCCCGCACCGCACCGAGACCGACTTGCCACGACACGCGTCCTACGGAGGTCACCGCACCCGTGAGCACCACCGACCCGAACCTGGCCGGCGCGCCGATGCTGCGCGCCGCGGCCGGGGGGATGAACCTCAACGACTCGGTCTACGAGCGCCTGCTCCGCGAGCGCATCATCTTCCTGGGCACCCAGGTCGACGACGTCATCGCCAACCAGCTCGTCGCCCAGATGCTGCTGCTCTCCGCCGAGGACCCCAAGAGCGACATCCACCTCTACATCAACTCGCCCGGTGGCTCGGTGACCGCCGGTATGGCCATCTACGACACGATGCAGTTCATCGACTGCGACGTCGCCACCTACGGGATGGGCCTGGCCGCCTCGATGGGCCAGTTCCTCCTGACCGCCGGCACCAAGGGCAAGCGCTACGCCCTGCCGCACGCGCGGATCCTGATGCACCAGCCCTCGGCCGGCGTCGGGGGCACGGCCTCGGACATCGCCATCCAGGCCGACCTGTTCCGGCGGACCAAGCAGGAGCTGTCGGAGCTGCAGGCGCAGCTCACCGGGCAGACCGTCGAGCGGATCATCGAGGACTCCGACCGCGACCGCTGGTTCACCGCGCAGGAGGCCCTCGAGTACGGCTTCGTCGACCACGTGGTCAGCCGCGCGACGATGACCGACTCGGCCAACCCGGTCTCGGACAACTGACGGTTCGGAGGAGAACCCCATGAGCTTCCAGATGCCCTCCAGCCGTTACATCCTGCCCTCCTTCGTGGAGCGCACGAGCTACGGCATGAAGGAGTCCAACCCCTACAACAAGCTCTTCGAGGAGCGCATCATCTTCCTCGGGGTGCAGGTCGACGACGCGTCGGCCAACGACGTGATGGCGCAGCTGATCACGCTCGAGTCGGCCGACCCGGACCGCGACATCACCATCTACATCAACTCGCCCGGTGGCTCCTTCACCTCGCTGATGGCCATCTACGACACGATGATGTTCGTCCGGCCCGACATCCAGACCGTCTGCATGGGCCAGGCCGCCTCGGCCGCCGCGGTGCTGCTCGCGGCCGGGACGCCGGGCAAGCGGCTGGCGCTGCCGTACTCCCGCGTGCTGATCCACCAGCCCTCCGGCGAGGCCGGCGGCCAGGTCTCCGACCTGGAGATCCACGCCGCCGAGATCGAGCGGGTGCGCACCCAGATGGAGCAGATCCTCGCCCGGCACACCGGCCGCAGCCAGGAGCAGGTCCGCAAGGACATCGACCGGGACAAGATCCTCACGGCCGAGGAGGCCAAGGAGTACGGGATCGTCGACCAGGTGATCCAGAGCCGCAAGCTCAACGCCCTCCCCACCGCCTGATCCGGTACGGGCCGGGGACGCGCGAGGCGCGTGTTCGGCCCGTACCGTCGGAGGTCGAAGGGCACGACGGGACAGATGAGGGACGGCCACGGACGAACCGGGTGAGTCATTGCCTCACCTCGTCCGCGGCGGCAGGTACGTTCGGCGAACGCCCGATCCCCGGCCGGAAGCGCTGGGAGGAGAGCCTCGCGGGGCAGCCTGTCAGCGAGGTCGAACGGGGCAGAAATCTTCAGCAGGGTCCAACCCGCGGGTACCTGGCACCAGGACCGGCGACTGTCGAGGTGGAGGTCAGCAGGTGGCACGAATCGGTGAGAGCGGTGACCTGCTCAAGTGCTCGTTCTGCGGGAAGAGCCAGAAGCAGGTCAAGAAGCTCATCGCTGGCCCCGGGGTCTACATCTGCGACGAGTGCATCGATCTCTGCAACGAGATCATCGAGGAAGAGCTCTCGGAGTCGTCGGACCTGAAGTTCGACGAGCTGCCGAAGCCCAAGGAGATCCACGACTTCCTCGACCAGTACGTCATCGGCCAGGACAAGGCCAAGAAGACGCTCTCGGTCGCGGTCTACAACCACTACAAGCGGATCCAGGCCGGCGGTGACCGCGCCTCCCGCGAGGACGCCGTCGAGCTGGCCAAGTCCAACATCCTGCTGATCGGCCCCACCGGCTGCGGCAAGACGCACCTCGCCCAGACGCTGGCGCGGATGCTCAACGTGCCGTTCGCCATCGCGGATGCCACCGCCCTCACCGAGGCCGGCTACGTCGGCGAGGACGTCGAGAACATCCTGCTGAAGCTGATCCAGGCCGCCGACTACGACGTCAAGCGGGCCGAGACCGGCATCATCTACATCGACGAGGTCGACAAGATCGCCCGCAAGAGCGAGAACCCGTCGATCACCCGCGACGTCTCCGGCGAGGGCGTGCAGCAGGCGCTGCTGAAGATCCTCGAGGGGACGACGGCGTCGGTGCCGCCGCAGGGTGGCCGCAAGCACCCGCACCAGGAGTTCATCCAGATCGACACGACGAACGTGCTGTTCATCGTGGGCGGTGCCTTCGCCGGCCTGGAGCAGGTCATCGAGGCCCGCGCCGGCAAGCAGGGCATCGGCTTCGCCGGGGAGATCCGCGGCAAGCAGGAGATCGAGGACGCCAACGCCTTCGCCGAGGTCATGCCCGAGGACCTGCTGAAGTTCGGCATGATCCCGGAGTTCATCGGCCGGCTGCCGGTCATCACCAGCGTGCGGAAGCTGGACCGTCAGGCGCTGATCAACATCCTGACCCAGCCGAAGAACGCCCTGGTGCGCCAGTACCGGAAGCTGTTCGAGCTCGACGGCGTGGAGCTGGAGTTCACCGACGACGCGCTCGAGGCCGTCGCCGACCAGGCGATCCTCCGCGGCACCGGCGCCCGTGGACTCCGCGCGATCATGGAGGAGGTGCTCCAGTCGGTGATGTACGACATCCCCAGCCGTGAGGACGTCGCCTCCGTGGTGATCACCAAGGAGGTCGTGCTGGAGCACGTCAACCCGACGATCGTCCCGCGCAAGCCCTCCCGCGCCCCCCGCGAGAAGTCGGCCTGATCCGCAGCTGACGCCGCGAGCCCGTCCCCGACATCGGGGGCGGGCTCGCGGTGTTCTCGCCCCGTTCAGCCCTCGCCGCGGGTGTCTGCTCGCGCCGCCCCGCCGCCCCGCCGCCCTCCCGCTCGGCGCAGGGGCGTTGTCCCGGTACGCGGCATTCCGGACGACCAGATGTCCGGTCACGGGACGACGCCGAGTCGCTGCCGGTAGATCTGAGCGATCTGCGCGCGGCAGCTGGCCGGCTCCGAGGTGGCCCGCCGGTAGCTGAACCGCAGCGTCTGCCACCCGAGCGCGGCGAGGGAAGCGTCCCGGCGGAGGTCCCGTTCGCGCGCGTCCTCCGACCCGTGGAACGCCGCCCCGTCCAGCTCGACCGCCAGCCGGACCTCGGGCCAGGCCGCGTCCAGGAGAACCGGCCCTTCCGGCAGGAGGACCCGGTGCTGGCGCCGGCACTCCGGGAGACCGGGAACGGTGAGGATGTGCTGGAGGCCGAAGATCTCCAGCTCGCTGTGGCTACCGCCCGCGACGAGCGCCAGCAGCTCGTGCAGTGCGGACCGCCCGGGCAGGTTCGGGTGACGGGCCAGCTCGCCCGTCACCTCGGCCGCATCCACGCTCCGGCGCTGCACCGCACGGAGCACCGCGGCTCTGGCGAGTCGGGGGGAGGCCCGCATCGCCGTCGCGCGATGGGCATCGCCCCAGGTGTCGACCAGAGCCCGGGGGACCGGGGTCGTCACCAAGCCGCGCGCAGCGGTCAGGCCGAGCGGTGTCCGGCTCCGGTGGACGCGCACCCACCGGGTGGTCCGGACCCTCGATCCCGCCGGCACCGTGACGTCCAGCTGCGTGTACTCCTCCCCGAGGCCGTGGACCGCGAGCGCGCTCCAGTGGCTGAGCGGCCCGCCGCAGTAGGACGTGGCGGCATGGGCGCGCACCGCCCAGTCATCGGCGAGCTGCGGGACGGTGACCCAGCCGGGGTGCAGCCGCACGAGCCGGCCGGAGGCCAGCCACCGGCTGATCGTGCGCGGGTCGACGTGCTGCGCGAGCGCCGCGGTCGAGGCCACCCGCATCGGGTCGAGCAGCCGGAGGATGTCGTGCACCGGCCCAGCCTGCTGGCCGTGGTCCTGGCGCGGGGCAGCTCCGGCGAACCTGTGGACGACGTCGGAAGCGTTGGCCCCGTGATGGGCATCGCGGCCGCCCTGATGTCCGCCGGAGGGACAACGCCCGCGGAGTCAGCCGCCGCGGACGCGGCCCCCGCTGCCTGCCGGACCGCGGCGGCGGTAGCGGTAGCGTCTCGGTGTGACCACCCGCTACGGGGCGCTGCTGCGGGCGATCAACCTGGGCGCCACGCGCCGGGTCTCGATGCCGCGGTTGCGCGAGGTCCTCACCGAACGCGGGTACGGCGCCGTCTGCACGCACCTGGCCAGTGGGAACGTCATCCTCGACAGCGCGCTGCCCGAGGCCGAGCTCGCCGCCGACCTGACCGCGGCCATCGCCCAGCACTTCGCCCTCGACGTCCCCGTGGTGGTGCGGACGGCGGACGAGCTCGCCGAGGTCCTGGCCGTCGATCCGCTGGGCCACCTCGCCGACGACCACGCCCGCTACTCGGTCACGTTCTTCCCCGAGCCGCTGGACCCCGAGCGCGTGGCGGCGGCGCCGACGGCCGAGGGCGGCGAGTACGTGGTCCGCGGCCGGGAGGTCTACCTCTGGCTGCCGGAAGGCATGCAGGGCAGCGCCATGGGCGGGTGGAAGTGGGACCGCATCCTCGGCCAGGTCGGCACCAACCGGAACTGGAACACGGTCACGAAGCTGGTCGAGCTGACCCGCTGACGCGGTTACCGATGTGCGCCGGGGGCGCGTTCCAGCCGACGGAACGCGCCCCCGCCGCACATCGCTACGACGGCCGGCGGGGTCAGGCCTCCGGGGCCGGCGCGAGGACGACGTCCACGGTGAGCTCACCCTCGCCCGGGCGCACGGTCAGCGTCTGGATCCGGCCGGCGTCGACGAGGTCCGAGCGCGCCGCCTCGAGCGCGGGCACCTGCGCGGCCGGGGCGGTGACGGTCGCCGTCTCCACCTCGGCGCGCATCGACTGCTTGGCGTCGGACTTCGCCTTGCGCACCCCGGCCAGCGCAGCCGCGGCCACCGAGACCACCGCGGGGTCGCCCCCGGTCGGCAGCTCGGTCGCGGTCGGCCACAGCGCCCGGTGCACTGAACCGGTCTGCCACCACGACCAGACCTCCTCGGTGACGAACGGCAGCACCGGGGCGAACAGCCGCAGCTGGACGTCCAGGGCGATCGCCAGCGCCGCCTGCGCGGAGGTCGCGGCCGCATCCGACCGGTAGGCGCGGGACTTCACCAGCTCCACGTAGTCGTCGCAGAACGACCAGAAGAACGCCTCTGCGACCTCGAGGGCGCGGGTGTAGTTGAACGCCTCCATCGCCGCGGTCGCCTCGTCGACGACGCCGGCCAGCCCGGCGAGCAGCGCCCGGTCGATCGGCTCGGTGACGTCGTCGGCAGTCAGCGCCGCCGAGGCGCCCAGGCCCAGGACGAACTTGCCGACGTTGAGGATCTTCATGGCCAGCCGGCGGCCGACCTTCATCTGCGCCTCGTCGAACGGCGAGTCCGCACCCGGGCGCGCCCCGGCCGCGCGCCAGCGCACCGCGTCGGTGCCGTACCGCTCCAGCACGTCGATCGGCGTCGTCGCGTTGCCCTTGGACTTCGACATCTTCTTGCGGTCGGGGTCGACCACGAAGCCGGAGATGGTGGCGTGCGTCCACGGCACCGTGCCGTGCTCGAAGTGCGCGCGGACGACGGTGGAGAACAGCCAGGTGCGGATGATGTCGTGCGCCTGCGGCCGCTGGTCCATCGGGAAGACCTTGGCGAACAGCTCCGGGTCGGTGTCCCAGCCCGACGCCACCTGCGGCGACAGCGAGGAGGTCGCCCAGGTGTCCATGACGTCGGGGTCGGCCATGAAGCCGCCGGGCTGCCCGCGCTGCGCCTCGTCGAAGCCGGGCGGCACGTCGGAGGACGGGTCGACCGGCAGCGACTCCTCGGCCGCGAGGATCGGGTTCTCGAAGTCGGGCTCACCCGCCTCGTCGAGCCGGTACCAGACCGGGAAGGGCACCCCGAAGAAGCGCTGGCGGCTGATCAGCCAGTCGCCGTTGAGGCCCTCGACCCAGTTGTCGTAGCGGTGCCGCATGTGCTCGGGCACCCACTGGATCTCCCGGCCGCGGGCGACGAGGGCGTCGCGCAGGTCGCCGTCGCGGCCGCCGTTGCGGATGTACCACTGGCGGGTGGTGACGATCTCCAGCGGGCGCTCGCCCTTCTCGAAGAACTTCACCGGGTGGGTGATCGGCTTCGGGTCGCCCTCCAGGTCGCCGGACTCCCGGAGCATCTCCACGATGCGCTGCTGCGCGCTGAAGACGGTCTTCCCGGCGAGCTCCGCGTACGGCTCCGCGGGGACGTCGGCCGGCGGCTCGGCCAGGATCCGGCCGTCCCAGCCGACGATCGCGCGGGTCGGCAGCTGCAGCTCGCGCCACCAGGTGACGTCGTTGAGGTCGCCGAAGGTGCAGATCATCGCGATGCCCGAACCCTTGTCCGGCTCGGCGAGGCGGTGGGCGACGACCGGCACCTCGACGCCGAAGACCGGCGTCCGGACCGTCTTGCCGAACAGCGGCTGGTAGCGCTCGTCGTCGGGGTGGGCGACCAGCGCGACGCAGGCCGGCAGCAGCTCCGGGCGGGTGGTCTCGATGAACACCGGGCCCTCGGGGCCGGAGAAGGCGATCCGGTGGTAGGCGCCGGGGCGCTCCCGGTCCTCGAGCTCGGCCTGGGCGACGGCGGTGCGGAAGGTGACGTCCCAGAGGGTCGGCGCCTCCTGGGCGTAGGCCTCGCCGCGGGCGAGGTTGCGCAGGAACATCCGCTGGGCGGTGGCCCGGGAGGACTCCGAGATCGTCCGGTAGACGTTCGTCCAGTCCACCGACAGACCCACGCGGCGCCACAGCTTCTCGAACTCGGCCTCGTCCTCCTTCGTGAGCTGCATGCACAGCTCGACGAAGTTGCGCCGCGAGATCGGCACCTGGTCCTTGCCGGGCTTCGCGGGCGGCTCGAAGGACGGGTCGTAGGGCAGCGCCGGGTCGCACCGGACGCCGTAGTAGTTCTGCACCCGCCGCTCGGTGGGCAGGCCGTTGTCGTCCCAGCCCATCGGGTAGTAGACGTGCTTGCCGCGCATCCGCTGGTAGCGGGCGACGATGTCGGTGTGGGTGTAGCTGAAGACGTGGCCCACGTGCAGCGAGCCGCTGGCGGTTGGCGGCGGGGTGTCGATCGACCAGATCTGCTCGCGCGGCGCGGCCAGCGCGGCGGCGCGGTCGAAGCCGTAGGTGTCCTGCTCCGTCCAGCGGGCGATCCACTTGTCCTCGAGCCCGTCGACGGTCGGCCGGTCGGGTACGCCGACGGTCGCAGCCGGGGCAGTCGTGTCCGGGGGCGCGATGTCGGGAACCATGTCACTCATCCTAGGAACTGCACGACTGGCATCCTGAGCAGGATGAGCAACAGCAGCACCGGTGACATGGCCCGGGTGGAGAAGGAGCTGCTGGCCCGCTGGCCGGAGAGCCGCCTGGAGCCCTCGCTCACCCGCATCAACGCCCTGGTCGACCTGCTGGGATCGCCGCACCGGGCGATGCCGGTCATCCACGTGGCGGGCACCAACGGCAAGACGACGACGGCCCGGATGATCGACGAGCTGCTGCGCGGCTTCGGCCTCCGCGTGGGCCGCTTCACCAGCCCCCACCTGGAGTCGATCCGCGAGCGGATCGTCGTCGACGGCGAGCCGGTCAGCGCCGAGCGGTTCGTCGAGACCTACGAGGACATCGCGCCCTACGTGCAGATGGTCGACGCCGCGGGCGAGGTCCCGCTGAGCTTCTTCGAGGTCATGGTCGGCATGGCCTACGCGCTGTTCGCCGACGCCCCGGTCGACGTCGCCGTCATCGAGGTCGGCATGGGCGGGACCTGGGACGCGACGAACGTCGCCGATGCCCGCGTCGCCGTCGTCACCCCGGTCGACCTCGACCACGCCGAGTACCTCGGCCCGGACGTCGCCACGATCGCGGGGGAGAAGGCGGGGATCATCAAGCCCGACGCCATCGCGGTGCTGGCCCACCAGCAGCCCGGGGCGCTCGACACCCTGGTCCGTCGCGCCGTGGAGGTCGAGGCGGTGGTCGCCCGTGAGGGCACCGAGTTCGGCGTGCTGGAGCGCACGGTCGCCGTCGGCGGGCAGCAGGTGCGCCTGCAGGGGCTCGGTGGGGAGTACGAGGAGGTCTTCCTCCCGCTCTTCGGGGCGCACCAGGCGCAGAACGCGGTGACGGCGCTCGCCGCGGTCGAGGCGTTCCTCGGCGCGGGCGCGGCGACCGGCCCGATCGAGCAGGAGACGGTGCGCGCCGCCTTCGCCGCCGTCCGGTCACCCGGCCGGCTGGAGCGGGTGCGCACCAGCCCGACGGTGCTGGTCGACGCGGCGCACAACCCGGCCGGCATGCGCGCGACCGTCGAGGCGCTCCGGGAGTCCTTCGACTTCACCCGGCTCGTCGGCGTGGTCGGGTGCGTGCACGGCAAGGACGTCGCCGGGATGCTGGCCGCCCTGGAGGAGGTCTGCGCCGAACTGGTCGTCACCCAGAACAGCTCGCCGCGCGCCATGCCCGCCGACGAGCTCGGCGCGCTGGCCGTCGACGTCTTCGGCGCCGACCGGGTGAGCGTCCAGCCAGAGCTGGGTGAGGCGATCACCGAGGCGATCGAGCTCGCCGAGGCCGGCCCGGACGACGCCTTGGGCGGCTCCGGCGTGCTGGTCACCGGCAGCGTGATCACCGCCGGCGAGGCCCGCACGCTGATGGCCCGGGGCTCGCGGTGACCGCGGCCGACCCGCTGCGCGCGGCGAAGGCGCTGCGCGGGGCCGCGGCCGCGATCCTGGTGCTGGAAGGCATCGCCGTCCTCTTCGTGCCCCGCGGCATCGCGCAGACCGAGGAGGGGCTCGGCGCCGTCCGGTTGACCGTCCTGCTGGTCCTGGCGGTGGTGCTGATCCTCGCGTCCGGCCTGCAGCGCCGGGAGCGAGGTCTGCTGATCGGCACCGTCCTGCAGGTGCCGCTGCTGCTCACCGGCCTGCTCAACGGCGTCATGTGGTTCGTGGCGGGCGCCTTTCTGCTCATCTGGGCCTACCTGCTGCAGGTGCGCAAGGAGCTGGTGGGCACCCCGTTCGGGCCGGTCGAGGAGCCTCGGGGCACCGACGCCGACGGCGGTGGAGCGGCCACCCCGTAGGCTGCCGCCCCGTGACCGAACGCACTCTCGTCCTCGTCAAGCCCGACGGCGTCTCCCGTGGCCTGGTCGGTGAGGTGATCACGCGGCTCGAGCGCAAGGGGCTGCGCCTGGTCGCCGCCGAGCTGCGCACCCTGGACCGGGAGACCGCGGAGACCCACTACGCCGAGCACCGCGAGCGGCCGTTCTTCGCCGACCTGGTGCAGTTCATCACCAGCGGCCCGCTCATGGCGCTGGTCGTCGAGGGGCCGCGGGCCATCGAGGCGTTCCGCGCCCTGGCCGGTGCCACCGACCCGGTGAAGGCAGGCCCCGGCACCATCCGCGGCGACTTCGCCCTCGAGGTGCAGAACAACATCGTGCACGGCTCCGACTCGCCCGAGTCCGCCGAGCGCGAGGTGAAGCTCTTCTTCCCGAACCTGAGCTGAGATCTCTCCTCGTCGCCGAGATCCCGTGATCTCGGCGCTCGGATGCGCCTGATGTGCCGAGATCGCGTGATCTCGGCACATCGGGGGGCGGGTCAGGAGTCGGCGTCGGCCGGCTCCTCGGGGGCGGTCCAGGCCAGGTGCCAGTAGGACAGCAACCCGGCGGAGAACCAGAGCAGGAAGCCCAGGCACAGCGCGAGGTCCACGTGGTCGGTGAGCGCGACGAGCGTGACGGCACCGAACCAGGCGGCGAAGTGCAGGGCGGTGCTCGGCCAGCCCACCGCGCTGTACGACCGCTCGCGCACCCGCTGCTGGTGCTCGTCGAGCGACCGGGTGCTGCGGTCGAAGACGCCGCGGATGCCCAGGTTGAGCAGTGAGTGCAGCGGGATGAACGCCAGCATCCCGGCCGTCCACGCGGCGAAGAACCACGTCGACCACCCGGTGCCGGTGATCGCGGCGGTGAGGGTGGCCGCGATCAGCGCCACCAGGAGGACGGCCTCGGCGACGACGGCGCGGCGGCGGTTCGTCAGCGAACGGGCCCAGGCGTATCGCCCGTCCTCGAACGTGCGGGCGAGGTAGGTCTGCTCGGGGGAGATGGTCACGACGTCCTCCTGAGGAGTTCCTGGCTGAGCGAGGGCAGCGGGTCGAGGGAGAAGATCGCCTCTACCGGCAGGTCGAAGTAGCGGGCGATGCGCAGGGCCAGGGCCAGCGACGGGCTGTACTCGCCGCGCTCCACGTAGCCGATCGTCTGCGGATGGACGCCGACGGCGTCCGCGAGTTCCTTCCGGCTCACGCCACGGTCGGCCCTGAGCACGGCGATGCGGTCGTGGACCTTGTCCGCCTCACCCTTTGGCTGTCTTCCCATGCGACAAACCGTAGCATAAATACAACGGGATGGCGCAAGGGTCGTTGCCCTGGCTCACCGTGTGGGGTCCTGGCTCACGGTCGACGCTGAGCCAGGACCCCTAACGATCAGGTCACCTGATCAACACGGGCCCGGCGGGGCGGCGGCTACCCTGGACCGGTCATGACTGCAGAGCTCCGCACCACCGCCGGCGAGTCGCTGTACCCGCGACTCGAGCCGCTGCTGGCCCAGATCCAGAAGCCCATCCAGTACGTGGGTGGTGAGCTCAACGCCCAGACCAAGCCGTGGGAGTCCGCGGACGTGCACTGGGCGCTCATGTACCCCGACGCCTACGAGGTGGGGCTGCCCAACCAGGGGCTGATGATCCTGTACGAGGTGCTCAACGAGCGCCCCGACGCCCTGGCCGAGCGCACCTACGCCGTCTGGCCCGACCTCGCCGCGCTGATGCGCGAGCACGGGGTCCCGCAGTTCACCGTCGACGGCCACCGCTCCGTGCGCGACTTCGACCTCCTGGGCGTCAGCTTCGCCACCGAGCTGGGCTACACCAACCTGCTCGAGGCCCTCGACCTCGCCGGGGTCCCGCTCCACGCCGTCGACCGCGACGAGACCCACCCGGTCGTCGTCGCCGGCGGGCACGCCGCCTTCAACCCCGAGCCGGTCGCCGACTTCGTCGACTGCGCGGTCCTGGGCGACGGCGAGCAGGCCGTCGGCGACATCACCGACGTCGTCAAGGCGTGGAAGGCGCAGGGGCGCCCGGGCGGCCGCGAGGAGCTGCTGGCCCGCCTGGCCCGCGTCGACGGCGTCTACGTGCCGCGCTTCTACGCGTTCTCCTACGGCCCCGACGGCACGATCGCCGCGGTGACCCCGACGCGCGACGACGTCCCGGCGAAGGTCGGCAAGCGCACCGTCATGGACCTCGACGAGTGGCCCTACCCGAAGCAGCCGCTGGTGCCGCTCGCCGAGAGCGTGCACGAGCGGATGAGCGTGGAGATCTTCCGCGGCTGCACCCGCGGTTGCCGGTTCTGCCAGGCCGGGATGATCACCCGCCCGGTGCGCGAGCGGACGATCACCGGCATCGGCTCCATGGTCGAGCAGGGGCTGAAGGCCACCGGCTACGAGGAGGTCGGCCTGCTCAGCCTCTCCAGCGCCGACCACTCCGAGATCGGCCAGGTGGCCAAGCAGCTCGCCGACCGCTACGAGGGCACCAACACCAGCCTCAGCCTGCCCAGCACCCGCGTGGACGCCTTCAACGTCACGCTGGCCAACGAGCTCTCCCGCAACGGCCGGCGGAGCGGGCTGACCTTCGCCCCTGAGGGCGGCAGCGAGCGCATCCGCCGGGTCATCAACAAGACGGTGTCCAAGGAGGACCTCGTCCGCACGGTGACGACGGCGTACGCCAACGGCTGGACGCAGGTGAAGCTCTACTTCATGTGCGGGCTGCCGACCGAGACCGACGAGGACGTGCTGGAGATCGCCGAGCTCGCGGTCGAGGTGATTCGCGCCGGCCGCGAGGCGAGCGGCCGCAAGGACATCCGCTGCACCGTCTCCATCGGTGGCTTCGTGCCCAAGCCGCACACGCCGTTCCAGTGGGCGGCCCAGGCGAGCGCCGAGACCATCGACCACCGGCTGCGGGTGCTGCGCCAGGCCATCAACGCCGACCGCCGCATCGGCCGCTCCATCGGCCTGCGCTACCACGACGGCAAGCCCGGCGTGATCGAAGGCCTGCTCTCCCGGGGCGACCGCCGGGTGGGCCGGGTCATCGAGCGGGTGTGGCGCGAGGGCGGCAAGTTCGACGGCTGGAGCGAGCACTTCTCCTACGAGCGCTGGACCCAGGCCGCCGCCGAGGAGCTGGCCGCCTTCGGGGTCGACCTCGACTGGTTCACCACCCGCGAGCGCACCGAGCACGAAATCCTGCCCTGGGACCACCTGGACTCCGGCCTGGACAAGGAGTGGCTCTGGGAGGACTGGCAGGAGGCCCTGTCGGAGGAGGAGGTCGCCGACTGCCGGTGGACCCCCTGCTACGACTGCGGGGTCTGTCCCACCATGGGCACCGAGATCCAGATCGGGCCGACGGGGCGCAGCCTGCTGCCGCTCACCGTCGTCTGATGGCGCGCCAGCCCGACGGCCCACCGCCGCCGCCGACCGTCCAGAAGCTCCGGATCCGCTACGCCAAGCGGGGCCGGCTGCGGTTCGCCTCCCACCGCGACCTCGCCCGGGCCCTGGAGCGGGCGCTGCGCCGGGCGCAGGTGCCGATGGCGTTCTCCGCCGGGTTCAGCCCGCACCCGAAGATCTCCTACATCGGGGCCGCGCCGACCGGGTCGGCCAGCGAGGCGGAGTACCTGGAGATCGGGGTGGCGATCCGCTGCGACCCCGAGGCGGTGCGGGTCGCGCTCGACACCGCGCTGCCGCCGGACATCGCCGTCCTGGAGGTCGTCGAGGCGCAGGAGGGGACCGGGTCGCTGGCCGACCGCATCGACACCTCCGTCTGGCGCGTGGAACTGCCCGGCGTGCGCCTGGAGGAGCTCGCCCCGGCGGTCGAGAAGTTCCTGGCGGCCGACGTCGTCACCGTCGCCAAGCGGACCAAGAACGGCCTCAAGGACGTGGACGCGCGCCCCGCCGTGGCCAGCGCGTCAGCGGCGGAGGAGGCAGGTTGTGCCATACTGCACATGGTCGTCCGGCAGGTGACGCCCGCTGTACGACCCGACGACGTGTTGGCCGCCCTGGCTGCCGTCGCCGACCTGCGCCCGCCGTTGCCCCCCCGGGCCGTGCGTGAGGCGCAGGGCCGGCTCGACGACACCGGGACCGTGGCCGATCCGCTCGGTCCTGACCGTGCGGCGCGCACCCGCTGCCAGGGGGAGCACGCGACGGTCTGACCGGCGGACGCCCGGAGACCGCGCGCTGTCGAGCGCCACGGCTGCCAGACGTGACGCGCCCGTTCCAGGCCACCCGGCCCGGATGCCCAGACCACCGCAGGACCCGCACCACCACCCCCGGCGTCACCGGAGGTGCGCACCACCACATCCGGCTCCCCGCCGCGGCAACCGTCGCGCGGGAGCCGCCCACAGACTTCGCAGGGCGAGCCAGTCCGCCGTACCCCGCGCGGCGGCCCGCCCCGCCCAACCCGTGCTCCTGCGCGGCCGCCAGTCCTCTCGATCGGCGCCCGGGAGCAGCACAGGAGGCGAGAGCCCTCGTGGCTGACACCGACCACCCGACCACCGAGAACGACGACACCCAGGAGACCGCGGTCCCGCCGGGCACACCGCAGCCCGCCGAGGCGGAGGTCACCGGCACGCCGGCCACCCCCGACGAAGGGGCGCCGGACGCCGAGGACGCCGACGAGACGGCGGCCGCCGACGACACCGCGGATGCCCCGGACGGCGCCGCGGCCGAGACGCCCGAGCCCGAACCGGCCGGACCGCGGTTCGGCGCCCAGTTCAGCTCACCGGAGCCCACGGCCGTCGTGGCCCGCCCCCGCCGCCGGGCCACCCGGCCGGCCGCCGCGGCCGACCCCGACCAGGTCGAGGCCGTCCGACCCGTCGCGGCTGCGCCCATCCCCGCGTTCGTGAGCTTCGTGGCGCCGCCCGACGACGCACCGCCCGCGCCCCGCCGGCGCAGCCGCCGTCCGGCGGAGTCCCCCGAACCCGACGTCGACGACGCCGCGGGCGACCAGGACGGCGAGGACGCGACCGCCGACGAGGCGCCCCGCTCCCGCCGCAGCCGGTCCCGCCGCCGCTCCGCGGAGGAGCAGCCGGAGCGGGCGGAGGCCGACACCGAGGACGAGCAGGCCGAGGACACCGACGACCGCGACGAGTCCGGCGAGGACCGCGACGAGGGTGGTTCGTCGGCGAGCCGGCGTCGCCGCCGGGGCCGGCGCGGCCGCGGGCGGGGCCGCAGCGGCGAGGACTCCTCGGACGCCGACTCCGACGAGGACGGCGGCGACGAGCGACCGCAGGCCGACGACACCGAGGACGACGAGACCTCCGGCGCCGCGACCGACACCGACGAGGACGAGGGCGAGGACGAGGGGTCGACCGGGTCGGGCACCCGCCGCCGGCGGCGCCGCCGTCGCCGTGGCGGCAGCTCCGGCGCGGACGAGTCCTCCGACGACACCGACGACGACGACCGTCCCGAGCGGGCCGGGCGCAACGGCCGCAGCACCAGCGACGACGACGTCCGCGGCATCGCCGGCTCCACCCGGCTCGAGGCCAAGCGCCAGCGCCGCCGGGACGGCCGGGACACCGGGCGCCGTCGCCAGCCGATCCTGACCGAGTCGGAGTTCCTCGCCCGCCGCGAGGCCGTCGACCGGAAGATGGTGATCCGCCAGCGCGGCGAGCGGACGCAGATCGCCGTGCTCGAGGACGACGTCCTCGTCGAGCACTACGTCACCCAGGCCTCCGCGACGTCCTTCGCGGGCAACGTCTACCTGGGCCGGGTGCAGAACGTGCTGCCCAGCATGGAGGCGGCGTTCGTCGACATCGGCAAGGGTCGCAATGCCGTCGTCTACGCCGGTGAGGTGAACTGGGACGCCGTCGGGCTCTCGGGCAAGCAGCGCTCGATCGAGCAGGCGTTCAAGTCCGGCGACAAGATCCTGGTACAGGTCACCAAGGACCCGATCGGCCACAAGGGCGCCCGGCTGACCCAGCAGATCAACCTGCCCGGTCGCTTCCTCGTCTACGTGCCCGGCGGCTCGATGACCGGGATCAGCCGCAAGCTGCCCGACACCGAGCGCCAGCGGCTCAAAGACATTCTCAAGCGGATCGTCCCCGAGGACGCCGGCGTGATCATCCGGACCGCCGCGGAGGGCGCCTCGGAGGAGGAGCTCACCCGCGACGTCAACCGGCTGAAGGCGCAGTGGGACGTCATCAAGCAGAAGTCCGAGTCGACGTCGAACGCGCCGACCCTGCTCTACGGCGAGCCCGACCTGGCGATCCGGGTGATCCGCGACGTCTTCAACGAGGACTTCAAGGAGCTCGTGGTCCAGGGCGACGACGCCTGGGACACCGTCGAGGCCTACGTCGCGCACGTGAGCCCCGAGCTCACCGCGCGGCTGACCCGCTACACCGGCCAGGGCGACGTCTTCCACGACCTGCGGATCGACGAGCAGCTGACGAAGGCGCTGGACCGCAAGGTCTGGCTGCCGTCGGGCGGCTCGCTGGTGATCGACCGCACCGAGGCGATGACGGTCGTCGACGTCAACACCGGGAAGTTCACCGGCTCGGGCGGCAACCTCGAGCAGACCGTGACGCGCAACAACATGGAGGCGGCCGAGGAGATCGTCCGCCAGCTCCGGCTGCGCGACATCGGCGGCATCATCGTCATCGACTTCATCGACATGGTGCTCGAGAGCAACCGTGATCTCGTGCTGCGCCGGCTCACCGAGTGCCTGGGCCGCGACCGCACCAAGCACCAGGTCGCCGAGGTGACCTCGCTGGGCCTGGTGCAGATGACCCGCAAGCGCGTGGGCCAGGGCCTGCTGGAGGTCTTCTCCGAGTCCTGCGAGCACTGCCGCGGGCGCGGCATCGTCGTGCACCTCGACCCGGTGGACGAGAAGCGCCGGGGCGGTGGCAACGGCGGCGGGAGCAACTCCGGAGGCGGCAAGGACTCCGGCGGCAAGGACTCCGGTGGCAAGGACGCCGGTGGCAAGGAGTCCGGGCGCAGCCGCGGCGGCAAGGACGCCGTCGCGAAGGAGGCCGAGGAGGTCGAGGCGACCGGCGCGGGCGCGGCCGAGGCGCCCGCCGGTGACGGCGAGGCCGTCGAGGGCGGCCGCGGCGGAGGACGTCGCAGCCGTGGCCGGCGCAACCGCGGGCAGTCGGGGGAGGAGCGCGCGGCCGAGGACGCCGCCGTGCTCGCCGGCACCCGCGCCGACGACGGGACCCCCGCCGGTGAGCCCGTGGCCGACGGCTCGGCCGAGACGGTCGAGGACGTCGATCCGGTCGTCCCGGCCCCGGTCGCCGGTTCGCCGGAGCCCGGGCGGACCGGCCCGGACGACGCGCCGGCAGGTCCGGAGGCGCCGGTGGTCGTGCCGCCCGCACAGCGGGTCGACGCGCGGGTGACGACGGTCCAGCCGCTGCCCGAGACCGCGCCCGTCCCGGTGCCGGTCGCGGAGACCGAGGCCGAGGACGTGCTCCCGGCCGGTGAGGTCGGCGCCGTCGAGGCGCCGGCCGAGTCCGCGCAGCCGATCACCCCGGCGACGACGACGGCCGACGTCGTCCCCGGCGGGGTGGCGCACGCCGCCGACGCCGGGGCCGAGACCCCGGCAGCACCGGCCGAGCCGGCCGCCGGCGACGGCGAGGCGCCGGCCGCGGCTGCCCGGCCGCGCCGCCGCCGGGCGGCCAGCCGGCCGGCCGGTCCGCCGGTGTCCTAGTCCCTGGCAGTGCCCCGCGGCCCCGTCCGGCGGCCCCGGACGGGGGCGCGGGCCCGTGGGAGCGGGGTCGCCAGGGCCACAGCCGGGGCGTGTCGACCGGTGCGGGCAGCCTCGGGTACGCTGGTCGGGTTGCTGCGCCACCGCGCAGGCGCCTCCGGGTGCCGCCGGGACGGCGTGCGCAGCCCGTCCAAGCACCCGGCGCCCCCCGGTCGTGCGCGCCGGACACAGAGCTCGACGTGAAGAAGCTAACGAGGAGTCAGTGGTGTACGCAGTGGTGAAGGCCGGCGGGAGCCAGCACAAGGTGGCCGTGGGCGACACGTTCACGATCAACCGCCTGCAGGGCGCGGCGGGCGACACCGTCGCCCTCCCGGCCATCCTGCTGGTCGACGGCGACACCGTCACCAGCGACGCGGCGGCCCTGGCGAAGGTGACCGTGACCGGTGAGATCCTCGAGCACGGCAAGGGCCCGAAGATCCACATCCACAAGTTCAAGAACAAGACCGGCTACCACAAGCGGCAGGGGCACCGTCAGCCCCTGACCAGCGTCGTGGTCCGCGACATCTCGAAGGGCTGACGCCGACATGGCACACAAGAAGGGCGCCTCGTCCTCCCGCAACGGCCGCGACTCGAACGCGCAGCGCCTCGGCGTCAAGCGTTTCGGTGGCCAGGTCGTGAAGGCCGGCGAGATCATCGTCCGCCAGCGCGGAACCCACTTCCACCCGGGCCTCGGCGTCGGCCGCGGCGGCGACGACACGCTGTTCGCGCTCGCGCCGGGTTCGGTCACCTTCGGCACGCGACGGGGACGCAAGACCGTCTCCATCACTGCGGTCGAGGCCTGAAAGAGGACCCCGTCCTCCTCTGGACGGGGCCGACAAGCAGTTCGCTTCGCGACGAGCGCACGGGCCGACCGGCCCGTGCGCTCGTCGCGCTTGACAGGTAGGTAGGAGGCGGCGCGGACTCGTCCGCTCGACACCCATGGCCGCTTTCGTCGATCGGGTCACCATCCACGTCGCTGCCGGCAACGGCGGGCACGGCGTCTCCTCGGTGCACCGCGAGAAGTTCAAGCCGCTCGGTGGGCCCGACGGGGGCAACGGCGGGGACGGCGGCGACGTCGTCCTCGAGGTCGACCCGAACGTGCACACCCTGCTGGACTTCCACCACCGACCCCACCAGAAGGCGGCCAACGGCCGCCCCGGTGCGGGCAGCAACCGGCACGGCGCCCGGGGCGAGGACCGCGTGCTGCGGGTGCCCGAGGGCACCGTGGTCAGCACCCCCGACGGCCGCGTGCTCGCCGACCTGGTGGGCGCCGGCACCCGCGTGGTGCTCGCCCACGGCGGCAAGGGCGGGCTGGGCAACGCCGCGCTGGCCAACCCCCGCCGCAAGGCGCCGGGGTTCGCGCTGCTCGGTGAGCCGGGCGAGGCGTTCGACGCGGTGCTGGAGCTCAAGAGCATCGCCGACGTCGGCCTCGTCGGGTACCCGTCGGCCGGCAAGTCCTCGCTGGTCGCCGCCATGTCCGCGGCCCGGCCGAAGATCGCCGACTACCCGTTCACCACGCTGGTGCCCAACCTCGGCGTGGTCCGCTCCGGCGACACCGTCTACACGATGGCCGACGTGCCCGGCCTGATCCCGGGCGCCTCGGCCGGCAAGGGGCTGGGCCTGCAGTTCCTCCGGCACGTCGAGCGCTGCGCCGTCCTGGTGCACGTCATCGACATGGCGACCATGGAGTCCGGCCGCGACCCCGAGACCGACATCGACGCGCTGGAGCACGAGCTCGCGGAGTACGGCGGGGAGGAGCTCGACCTCGTCGGCCGGCTCCGGATCGCCGTGCTCAACAAGATCGACGTCCCCGACGGCCGCGAGCTGGTCGACCTGGTCCGCCCCGCCCTCGAGGAGCGCGGCCTGCAGGTGTTCCCGATCAGCGCCGTCACCGGCGAGGGGCTGGCGGCCTTCGGGTACGCGCTGGCCGCGGCCGTCGAGGAGCACCGTGCCTCGCTCCCGGCGCCCGAGCCGGTGCGGGTGACGCTGACCCCGCGCGCGGTCGACGACTCCGGCTTCACCGTGGAGCGCGACCCTGCCGACCCGGAGGCGTTCGTCGTCCGCGGCGTCAAGCCCGAGCGGTGGGTCCGGCAGACCGACTTCACCAACGACGAGGCCGTCGGCTACCTCGCCGACCGGCTCAACCGCCTCGGGGTGGAGGAGCAGCTGGCCCGTGCCGGCGCCCGCGAGGGCGACGCCGTGACCATCGGCGACGTCACCTTCGACTGGGCGCCGACGCTTCCGGCGGGCACGCTCACCGCCGAGGAGTCCGCGGGCCTGGGTGGCCGCGGGACCGACAACCGGCTCGAGGTCACCGAGCGCATCGGGGCGGCCGAGCGACTGGCGGCCAAGCGCGCCCGCCGGGTGCCCTTCGAGGTCACCGAGGACGGCTGGACCGACGAGGACCTCGAGGGGATGGACGACGACCTGCCCGGGAAGGACCCCCGGTGACCCGCGCGGCCGCCGAGACCGCGGCCCGGCCCTCGATCGCCGGCGCGGGCCGGGTCGTGGTCAAGGTCGGCTCCTCTTCGCTGACCACGCTGCCCGGGGGCCTGGACGTCGCACGCCTCACCGCGCTGGTCGACGCCCTCGCCGCCGTCCGGGCGTCGGGCCGGGAGGTGGTCCTGGTCTCCTCGGGCGCGATCGCCGCGGGGCTGGCGCCGCTCGGCCTCGACGGGCGCCCTCGTGACCTCGCCACCGCGCAGGCGGCGGCGAGCGTCGGGCAGCTGCGCCTGGTGCAGACCTACGCCGACGCGTTCGCCCGGCACGGGATCACCGTCGGCCAGGTGCTGCTCACCTCCGACGACCTGACCCGGCGCAGCCACTACCGCAACGCGCAGCAGACGGTCGACAAGCTGCTCAGCCTCGGCGTCCTCCCGGTGGTCAACGAGAACGACACCGTGGCCACCGAGGAGATCCGCTTCGGGGACAACGACCGGCTGGCCGCGCTCGTCGCCCACGTCGCGCGGGCCGACGCGCTGGTCCTGCTCTCCGACGTCGACGGCGTCTACGACGGCGACCCGCGCATCGGCCCGGCGCAGCTGGTCGACACCGTGCGCCACCCGGCGGACCTCGCCGCCGTCGCCCTCGGCTCGGCCAGCCGCAACGGCGTGGGCACCGGCGGCATGGCGACCAAGGTGGAGGCGGCCTTCATCGCCGCGCACGCCGGCGTCCCGGTCGTCGTGACCTCCACGCCCCAGGCCGCCCCCGCGCTCGGTGGGAACCGGGTGGGCACGCTGTTCGCCCCCATGGGCAAGCGGCCCAGCGCCCGCCAGTTCTGGCTGCGCTACGCCAGCCGCCCCCGCGGCCGCCTGGTCCTCGACGACGGCGCGGTGGCCGCTCTCCGGGAGCGGCACGCCTCGCTGCTGGCCGCGGGAATCACCGGCGTCGTGGGGGAGTTCCTCGCCGACGACCCGGTGGAGCTGGTCGGGCCGGACGGCGTGGTCGTCGCCCGCGGGCTGGTCGCCTACGACGCCCGCGAGCTGCCGTCGCTCCTCGGGCGCAAGACCGGCGACCTGCCGCCCGAGCACCGCCGGGAGGTCGTGCACCGCGACGAGATGGTCCTGGTCGGACGCCTGCGCTGAGGGCTGCAGCCCGGCTGAGAGACTGCCCGGGTGACCATCCGCCCCATCCGCGAACTCGGTGACCCGGTGCTGCGCACCCCCTCCGACCCGGTCCGGGCCTTCGACGGCTGGCTGGCCGCGTTGATCCGCGACCTCGAGGACACCGTCGACCACCCCGGCCGGGCCGGGGTGGCGGCTCCCCAGATCGGCGTAGGCGTCCGCGCGTTCTCCTACAACATCGACGGGGTCATCGGGCACATGGTGAACCCGGTCATCGTCGAGCGGTCCGAGGAGATCCAGGACGGCGACGAGGGCTGCCTGTCGGTGCCGGGGATCTGGGCGCCGACCGTGCGCGCGATGCGCTGCGTCGCCGAGGGGTTCGACGTCGACGGCAAGCCGCTGCGGCTGGAGGGCGAAGGGCTGATGGCCCGCTGCCTCCAGCACGAGGTGGACCACCTCGACGGCAAGGTGTTCCTCGACCGGCTCACCGGCGACGCCCGGAAGGCCGCGCTGCGGGCCCTGCGCGACCGCTGATCCGGCGCGGTCCGACGGGTCGAGCGCAGGGGGCTCAGCCGCGGGACGACGCGCAGTCGGCGCAGGTTCCGAACACCTCGAGATCGTGCTGCACGTCGGCGAAGCCGTGCTCCGCGGCGATGCGGGCGGCCCAGCGCTCGACCGGGGGGTCGGCGACCTCCACCGTCATGCCGCACGAGCGGCACACGAGGTGGTGGTGGTGGCTGGGGGAGCAGCGGCGGTAGGCCGCCTCACCGTCGGGGCTGCGCAGCACGTCGAGCTGGCCGTCGTCCACGAGGGCCTGCAGTGCCCGGTAGACCGTCGCCAGCCCGACCGAGTCACCGCGCTCGCGCAGCAGTGCGTGCAGGTCCTGGGCGCTGCGGAAGCCGTCGAGCTCCTCCAGCAGCGCGAGGACCGCGCTGCGCTGGCGGCTCGGCCGCCGGGCGCTGCCGTCGGTCTGGTCGGCTGTGCTCACCGTGCACCTCCCGTCCCGGGCCCGCCGGGGACCGTCGCCGTGCCGTGCTCGTCGTAGTGGACTCCCGCGCCGGTCAGGTGGGGGGCGTGCAGGTGGCCGTCGTGGTCGTAGTCGACGTGGTCGCCGTGCGGTACCGGCCGGTGGCCGCACCCCTCGCCGTGCTCGTGCGGATGGGCGCCGTGGACCGGGCCGCGCCGCCGGTGCCGACGGCGCGCGGTGGCCTCCCGCAGCGCCACCGCGCTGGACACGACGAGGAAGACCGCGATCGCCAGCAGCACGATCGTCCCGCCCGAGGGGGTGCCGGTGTAGTACGACGCCGTCGTCCCGGAGACGCTGACCACCAGGCCGATGCCGCACGCCAGGTAGAGCGCCTGCCGGAAGCTGCGCGCCAGCAGCTGCGCCACCGCGCTGGGCACGATCATCAGCGCGCTGATCAGGAGCAGGCCGACGATGCGCATGGAGAGCACCACGGTGGCGGCGACCAGGGCGGCGAGGACGACGTTCAGGGCGAGGACCGGGAGGCCGACGGCCCGGGCGTACTCCTCGTCGTCGCTCACCGCGTAGAGCCGCTGGCCCAGCAGGGCGACGGCGGCGAGCACGGTGAGCGCGATGACCGCGAAGACGACCAGGTCGCCGGCGCCGGTGGTGGTGATGGCGCCGAAGAGGTAGGCGTCGAGGTTCGTGGCCTGGCCCCTCGGCGCGAGGCTGAGCAGCACCACGCCACCGGCGATGCCGCCGTAGAAGAGGACGGCGAGCGCGACGTCGCCGCTGGTGCGGCCGCGGGCGCGGACCAGTTCGATGAGCACCGCGCCCAGGACGGCCGCGACCAGGGCCGCGCCCACCGGGGCGGTGGAGGTGAGCACCCCGATCGCCACCCCGGTCAGGGCGACGTGCCCGAGACCGTCGCCGAGCAGCGAGAGCCGGCGCTGGACGAGGAAGACCCCCACCGCCGGCGCGACCAGCCCCACCATCAGCGAGGCGAGCAGGGCGCGCTGCATGAACCCGTACTCGAGGATCTCCACGTCAGCGGCTCCCCTTCGCCGTCCGCGCCGTCACGGTCGGCTGGTCGAGCCGGTACCCCGGCCGTTCCGGCTCCGCCGCTTCCCCGCAGTGGTGATCGTGGCCCGTGGCCGGCTCCGCGCCGGTCAGCGGCCCGTCGTAGGCGATCCGCCCGTGGTCGACCACGACCGCGCGGGTGAGCACGCCGGCCAGCGGCGCGGTCTCGTGGGTGACCACGAGCAGGGTGGTGCCGGTCGCCGACACGCGGCCGAGCACCTCGGCCAGCGCGTGCTGGCTGGCGGCATCCACCCCGGCGGTCGGTTCGTCCATGATCAGCAGCTCGGGCTGGGCGGCCAGCGCCCGGGCCACCAGGACGCGGCGCTGCTGGCCGCCGGAGAGGGAGGCGACCGGCTCCTCCATGCGGTCCGCGAGCCCGACGGCGGCGACGGCCTCGCCGACCGCCACGCGGTCGGCCGCTCCGAGCCGCCGGAACAGGCCCAGCCTGGCCAGCCGGCCGACCGACACGACCTCGCGGACGGTGGCGGGTACCGCTCCGCTGACCGTGTGCCGCTGCGGCACGTAGCCGATCCGCCCGCGTTCGCGCAGCCGGCCCACCGGCGCGCCGAGGACCTCGACCTCTCCGTCCAGCACGGTGGCCAGGCCCAGCAGCCCTCGGGCGAGGGTCGTCTTCCCCGAACCGTTCGACCCGAGGATCGCCACCGCCTCGCCGTGCCGCACCGTCAGCCCGACGCCGGCCACGATCGGCACGTCGTCGTAGCCGATGCTGGCGTCGCGCAGCCGGACGGCGGCGCCGGAGCGTGCGGTCATGAACAGGACTGGCCTTCCTGCAGCGTGGCGAGGTTGGCGCGCATCACCTGCAGGTAGTCCTCGCCCGCGGACTCGTCGGTGAGCCCCTCGATCGGGTCGAGCACGGCGACCTGCGCACCCGCCTCCTCCGCGACCGTCTCGGCGACCGCGGGGTCGACCAGGGTCTCGGTGTAGACGGTCGTGATCCCGTGCTCCCGGACCAGGTCCGCGATCTCGGCCTGCTGCGCAGGGCTGGGCTCCTGGGACGGGCTCAGCCCGCTGATGCCGACCACCTCCAGACCGTAGCGCTCGCCGAGGTAGCCGAAGGCGTCGTGGCTGGTGACCAGGGTGTCGACGGCGCAGTCGGCGAGCCCGGCCTGCATCTCCTCGTCGAGGGACTCCAGGTCCGCCCGTAGGGCGGCGGCGTTCTCCTCGTACGTCGGGGCGCCGTCGGGGTCCAGCTCGGTCAGGCGCTCGGCCAGGGCGTCGCCCACGGCGGCCAGCCGGGTCGGGTCCAGCCAGAAGTGCGGGTCGGTCGACTCGTCACCGTGGACGTGCTCCTCCTCGGCGTGCGCTTCGTCCGCGTGCTCCTCGTCGGCGTGCTCCGCGTGCTCGCCCTCGACGAGGTCCGCGGCCTGGCCGGCGTCCCAGGCGGCGTCGCCGGCCTCGGAGGCGGCAGCCTCGTCCAGCGCCGGCTGGAAGCCCTCCAGGTACACGAGCAGGTCCGCCTCCCCGACGGCGGCGACGTCGCGCGGGGTCAGCTCGAGGTCGTGCGCCTCGGCTCCCGATGGCGTCAGCGACGAGACGGAGACGCGCTCCCCGCCGACGCGGGCGGCGGCCCACTCCAGCGGGTAGAAGCCCGCGACCACGGAGAGCTCGTCGTCGCTCGCACCGCCCCCGCCGTCGGAGGCGCACCCGGCGGTGAGGAGCACGCCGGTGGCGAGAGCGGTGAGGGCGATCCAGCGGGGGGCGGGCATGCTCATGAGAATCATTCTCGCACGGTGTCCGGACGAGGCGGCCGCCCGGCCCGACGGGGCGAGGAGCCGGCCGCCCGCCGCGTACCCTCACGGGCGTGTCCGACGTCTCCGGCCTGCCCTTGATCGGCGCCGCCGCGCTGCGCGCGAAGGCCGCCTCCCGCGTGCTGCGCACCCTGCCGACCGACACCAAGGACGCCGCGCTGACGGCGATGGCCGACGCGCTGGTCGAGCGCACCGACGAGATCCTGACCGCCAACGCGGCCGATGTCGCCGCCGCGCGGGCCGACGGCACGCCGGAGGCGATCGTCGACCGGCTGCGCCTGGACGCCGGCCGCGTCGCCGGCGTCGCCGACGCGCTGCGCCAGCTGGTCGCGCTGCCCGACCCGGTGGGCGACGTGGTGCGCGGCTCCCGGCTGCCCAACGGGCTGGAGCTGAAGCAGGTCCGCGTCCCGCTCGGCGTGGTCGGGATCGTCTACGAGGCGCGCCCGAACGTCACCGTCGATGCCGCGGGCCTGTGCCTCAAGAGCGGCAACGCGGCGCTGCTGCGCGGGTCGGCGTCGGCGTTCGGCACCAACGCCGCGCTGCTCGCCGTCCTCACCGAGGCCGGGGAGAAGGCCGGGCTGCCCGCCGGGTTCGTCGAGCTGCTCCCGGCCGACCGCGCGTCGGTGGGGGAGCTGCTGAACGCCCGCGGTCTGGTCGACGTGGTGATCCCGCGCGGCGGCGCCTCGCTGATCCAGCGGGTGGTGCGCGAGTCGCGGGTGCCGGTCATCGAGACCGGGGAGGGCAACTGCCACGTGTACGTCGACGCCTCCGCCGACCCGGAGATCGCCGAGGCGGTGGTGCTCAACTCCAAGACCCACCGGGTGAGCGTCTGCAACTCCGCGGAGACGCTGCTGGTGCACCGCGACGTCCCGTTCCTGCCCCGGTTGCTCGCCGCGCTCGCCGGCGCCGGCGTCACGCTGCACGGTGACGACGCCGCCCGGTCCGCGCATGACGGCGTCGTCCCAGCCACCGACGAGGACTGGGGCACCGAGTACCTCTCGATGGACATGGCGGTGCGGATCGTCGACGACCTGCCGCAGGCCCTGGAGCACATCGCGCGGTGGAGCACCGGCCACACCGAGGCCATCGTGGCCGACTCGGCCCGCGCCATCGCCGACTTCACCGCCGGGGTCGACGCCGCCGCCGTGCTGGTCAACGCCTCCACCCGGTTCACCGACGGCGGCGAGTTCGGCTTCGGCGCCGAGATCGGCATCTCCACCCAGAAGCTGCACGCCCGGGGCCCGCTCGGCCTGCCCGAGCTGACCTCCACCACGTACGTCGTCACGGGGTCCGGCCACACGCGCTGACCCTGCCGCCTCTCGAGGAGTCGCATGCCCCGCCCGCCGTCGCAGTCCCCCCACTTCTCGTCGGTCGCGGACGTCAGCAAGCGGCTGTCCACCGCCGGCTACCTGCCCGACGCGCAGATCGCGACGACGGTCTTCCTCGCTGACCGCCTCGGCAAGCCGCTGCTGGTCGAGGGACCGGCGGGCACCGGCAAGACGGAGCTGGCCAAGGCGCTCGCCGCGGCCACCGGGTCGGAGCTGATCCGCCTGCAGTGCTACGAGGGCCTGGACGAGGCACGCGCGCTGTACGAGTGGAACTACAAGAAGCAGCTGCTGCGCATCCAGGCGTCCCAGGCCGAGGGCGGCGCCGACTGGGACACCGTGCACGACGACATCTTCGGCGAGGAGTTCCTGCTCTCCCGGCCGCTGCTGACCGCGATCCGCCGCACCGAGCCGACCGTGCTGCTCGTCGACGAGACCGACAAGGCCGACGTCGAGGTCGAGGGGCTGCTGCTCGAGGTGCTCAGCGACTTCCAGGTCACCATCCCCGAGCTCGGCACGATCACCGCCACCCGCCGGCCGACCGTCGTCCTCACCTCCAACGCCACCCGCGAGCTCTCCGAGGCCCTCAAGCGGCGCTGCCTGTACCTGGCGCTGGACTACCCGTCGGCCGAGCGGGAACGGGAGATCGTGCTCTCCCGGGTGCCCGACCTCGCCGCGGGGCTGGCCGACCAGCTGGTGGCCACGGTGCGGGCGCTGCGCGGGCTGGAGCTGAAGAAGTCGCCGTCGATCTCGGAGACCCTCGACTGGGCCCAGACCCTGCTGGAGCTCGGGCTGGACACCCTCGACGAGCCGGCGATGGCCGCGACCCTCGGCGTCGTGCTCAAGCACGCCAGCGACCAGACGCGGGCCGCGGCCGAGCTGCGGCTGAACTGATGGGGCAGCCGGTCGCGCCGGTCCGGGAGCCCGGCGGGCTGGCCGGGCACCTGGACGGGTTCGTGCGGGCGGTCCGCGAGGCCGGCATCCCGGTGGGCATCAGCCAGGCGGTCGACGCCGCGGAGATCCTGACCGTCATCGACCTGCTCGACCGCGAGCAGCTGCGCCACGGGCTCGCGGCCGTGCTGCTCCAGCGGGCCGCGCAACGCGATGCCTACGACGTCCTGTTCGACCTGTGGTGGCCGCTCGGCGACCGCCCGGCCGCCGAGCCGGAGGACGGTGACGGCCCGGGGGAGGCGGGGGAGTCCACCCTCGACGTCCCCGACGACGCCGCGCTCGCCGCGCAGATGCGGGACGAGCTGCTCCAGCTGCTGCAGGACGGCGACCCCGAGGCCCTGCGCCGGTTCGCCCGCGAAGCAGTCGACCTCCTGGGGCAGGGGCAGCCCACCCCGTCGGGGCAGTCGTACTTCAGCTACCGGGTGATGCGGGCGCTCTCGCCGGACACGCTCGTGGCCCAGCTGCTCGCCGGGCTGCTCGGGGAGTCCGGCCGTGGCGGCCTGGCCGAGCAGGTGGCGCGGCAGACGGTGCGCGACCGGCTGGCGGCCTTCCGGACCGCGGTCGAGGCAGAGGTCCGCCGGCGGACGGCGGCGGAGAAGGGCCGCGACCGGGTCGCGAAGAACGCCGTGCGGCCGCTCGCCGACCAGGTCGACTTCCTCCGCGCCCAGTCGGCCGACCTCGCCGAGCTGCGCCGGGCGGTGGCCCCGCTGGCCCGCCGGCTCGCCGTCCGGCTCTCCGCCCGCCGGCGCCTCGGGCGTCAGGGCCGGCTGGACTTCCGCAAGACCGTGCGGGCCTCGCTCGGCACCGGCGGGGTCCCGGTGGTCACCCACCACCGGCCGCGCAAGGTGCACAAGCCCGAGCTCGTGGTGCTCTGCGACGTCAGCGGCTCGGTGGCCGGGTTCAGCCACTTCACGCTGATGCTCACCCAGGCGCTGCGGGAGCACTTCACCGGTGTGCGGGCGTTCGCGTTCGTCGACTCCACCGACGAGGTCACCCGGTTCTTCCGGCCGGGTGTGGACGTCGCCGACGCCATCGCCCGGATCGGCCGCGAGGCCCAGGTCGTGGGCTTCGACGGGCACAGCGACTACGGCACCGCGTTCGACGTGTTCGCCGACCGCTGGGCCTCGGCCATCGGTCCCAAGACGTCGCTGCTCGTGCTCGGCGACGGGCGGACCAACTACCGGCAGCCGGGTGTCCCGGTGCTGGCAGGCCTGGTGTCGAAGGCCCGCTCGGCGCACTGGCTGAACCCCGAGCCGCGCCGGCTCTGGGGGAGCGGTGACTCCGCCGCCGACCGGTACGGCGAGGTCATCGACATGGTCGAGTGCCGCAACGCCGCTCAGCTCGCCGACTTCGTCACCACCCTGTGAGAAGGGACCGACGTGCCGGTGCGCCGGCGGCCCCGAGGTGCTTCCGGGTCGGTGCGCAACCGCACGCTGCCGGCTCCGTTGGACAACGCGGTGCCGACGTGTCGTCACCCGCCGGCCGCACCGGTGCGGCCGGACGGCGACCGGCTGCACGGGGGAGCCGGTCGCCGTCGCCGTCGGCCCGGTGGGGTGCGCGGGCCGGTCCTCGCGGCGCGGGGTCGGCACCCCCGGATACGCTCGGCCGGTGGCGGGACGACGAGTTGGTGTGATGGGTGGGACCTTCGATCCCATCCACCACGGGCACCTGGTCGCCGCCAGCGAGGTCGCCGGGCTGTTCGGGCTCGACGAGGTGGTGTTCGTGCCCACCGGTGAGCCGTGGCAGAAGAGCGACCAGGTGGTGAGCCCGGCCGAGGACCGGTACCTCATGACCGTGATCGCGACGGCGTCGAACCCGCGGTTCTCCGTGAGCCGGGTCGACATCGACCGGGGCGGGCCCACCTACACCTTCGACACGCTCACCGACCTGCAGGCCCAGCGTCCGGGGGCCGAGTTGTTCTTCATCACCGGCGCCGACGCCCTGGCCCAGATCATGACCTGGCGCGACGGTGCCCGGTGCTTCGAGCTGGCGCACTTCATCGGGGTCACGCGCCCCGGGTACACGCTGGCCGACAGCCACCTGCCCGAGGGCGGGGTCAGCCTGGTGGAGATCCCCGCGCTTGCCATCAGCTCGAGCGACTGCCGCGACCGGGTGGGCCGCGGCATGCCCGTCTGGTACCTCGTGCCCGACGGCGTGGTCCAGTACATCGAGAAGCGCGGCCTCTACCGCGAGCCCGCGCGGCGCCCTGCCCCCGGGCAGGCCCGCGACGGGCGCCCGGCGGGTGACCGCCCCACCTACGACCGCCCACCCCCGACCGGGCCCGGGAACACCACCGGCCCCGACGGTGCTCGCACCCCACCCACGACGTCCCACCTCCAGGAGGTGCCCGAATGACCGCCTCGCCCGAGGCCCGGGAGACCGCGCTGCTCGCCGCCCAGGCCGCCGCGGACAAGCTGGCCACCGACGTCACCATCGTCGACGTCAGCGAGCGGCTCGCCATCACCGACGCCTTCGTCCTCGCGTCCGCACCCAACGAGCGGCAGGTCCAGGCCATCGTCGACGAGGTCGAGGAGCGGCTGCGGGAGCACGGCGTGAAGCCGGTGCGCCGCGAGGGCGTGGCCGAGGCGCGCTGGGTGCTGCTGGACTTCATCGACGTCGTGGTGCACGTCCAGCACGCCGAGGAGCGGGCCTACTACGCCCTCGAGCGCCTCTGGAAGGACTGCCCGTCCATCCCCTTCACCGACGCGGCCGACCCCGGGTCCGCCCCGGGCGCCCCGGCGGACGCCGGCTCCCCGTCGGTCGCGGAGACGGCCGGCCAGTGACCTCCCCGGCCGTGCCCGAGCTGCCGGTGACCCGGCTGGTGGTCTGGCGGCACGGGCGCACCGGGTGGAACGCGGCCGGACGGTTCCAGGGGCAGCTCGACCCACCGCTCGACGAGGTCGGGCGGGCGCAGGCGGTCCACGCCGCACCGCACCTCGTGGCCTCGGCCGGGCTGACGCCCCGGTCGACGGCGGTGGTCGCCAGCGACCTCGGCCGCGCCGCGGACACCGCGCGGGCACTCACCTCGCTGCTGGACGTGCCGCTGCGGCTGGACCCGAGGTTCCGCGAGCACGGGATGGGCGCGTGGGAAGGCCTCACCCGCGAGGAGGTGGCCGACCGGTACCCCGAGCAGTACGCGGACTGGCTGGCCGGGCGGCCGGTGCGGGGCCGCGGTGGGGAGGAGGCCCCGGCGGTCGTCTCGCGGGTGGTCGCAGGGCTCGCCGACCTGCCACCGGCGGACGTGGCCGTGGTCGTGACCCACGGGGGCACGAGCGGCCGGCTGATCGAGGCGCTGCTGGAGCTCGGGCCGGACCACCGGCGCGTGTTCGGGCCGCTGGACAACTGCGGGTGGAGCGAGCTGGCCCGGCAGAGCGGCCGGTGGCGGCTGCTCCGGCACAACGCGTCGGCCGGTCCGCTGCTGGAGGGGCTCGCCGCGCCCGCGGCGGACCGGCCCCGCGCGGATCCCGAACAGGGGGCTCCCGGAGCGGCCGGTGACCGTCCGGACCCGGGCCCGGCCCAGGACGCCGACGCCGTCGGCTGACCGGCCCGAGCACCACGCTCCGTACGGCGCGCGGTCGGCAGCTAGCCTCGCCGGGTGCCCGTCGCCGTCCTCACCGATTCGACGGCCTACCTGCCCCGCCCGCTCGCCGACGAGTACGGCGTCCGGGTCGTCCCGCTCTACGTCGTCCTCGCCGGCCGCTCGGGGCGAGAGGGCGAGGACATCAGCGCCGAGGACGTGGCGAAGGCGCTCTCCACCCGCGGCCAGCGGGTGTCCACGTCGCGGCCCACGCCCGGGGACTTCGTCGCCGCCTACCGCGCCGCGCTGGACGCGGGGGCCGACCGGCTGGTCTCGGTCCACCTGTCCGCGGAGCTCTCCGGCACCTGGGACGCCGCCCGCGTTGCCGCGTCGCAGGTGGGGGAGCACATCGTCTCCGTCGTCGACTCCCGCTCGGCGGCGATGGGCACCGGGTTCGCCGTCCTGGCGGCCGCCCGCGCAGCGGCCTGCGGGGCCGACGGCGCCACGGTGGCGCAGGTCGCCCGGGACGCCGCCGCCCGCACCCGCACGCTGTTCGTCGTCGACACGCTGGAGCACCTGCGCCGGGGCGGCCGGATCGGCTCCGCGGCCGCGGTCCTGGGCTCGGCGCTGGCCGTCAAGCCGGTGCTGCACGTGGTCGACGGCCGGGTCGTGCCGCTGGAGAAGGTACGGACCTCGGCGCGCGCGCTCGCCCGCCTGGTCCAGCACGTCGTCGAGCACGCCGGCGACCGGGAGGTCTCCCTCGCCGTGCACCACCTCGCCGCCGCCGAGCGGGCCGACCGGCTGGTCACCGAGCTGCGGGCCCGCGTCCCCCGGGTGCAGGAGCTGCACGTGAGCGAGCTCGGTGCCGCCATCGGCGCGCACGTCGGCCCGGGAGCCGTCGGCGTGGTCGTGTCCCGGCATGCCGGGGAGCCTCTGGACGTGGGGGACCAGCACCCGCGGTGAGCGGCAGGGCTCACCGGACGGCGTGCCGGGCGGCAGTCCCACGGCCCGTCCGCCGCTCCGCAGAGCGGTCGCTGTCCATACGGCCCATGACCGCCCGGCCGTCGACGC
Organism: Blastococcus sp. SYSU DS0753; assembly: GCF_054051175.1. Taxonomy (NCBI): domain Bacteria; kingdom Bacillati; phylum Actinomycetota; class Actinomycetes; order Geodermatophilales; family Geodermatophilaceae; genus Blastococcus; species Blastococcus sp. SYSU DS0753. The sequence continues at coordinate 162,442 of NZ_JBJHAT010000005.1, forward strand.
CCTCGGCACCGGCTCCCGGCCGGCGAGGGCTCCGCGGTCACCGTGCTGCGGCGTCGGCCTCCGGGGTGACCGTGGTGCGCGAACGGTAGACTAGGTCGCCGTACTCCGCCCGGTGGCGCCCGATCCAGGCGCCCACGAACGGGCACAACGGCAGCACCGCAAGGCCCTGGCTGCGCACGTCGTCCAGCGCCTGGCGCACCAGGTCCGAGGCGACGCCCTGACCCTCGTGACCGGGCAGCACCTCCGTGTGCGTGAACACCACGAGCTGTGCCGTCCGGATGTACTCCGCGATCGCGGCCAGCTCCCCGTTGATCCGCCCCTCGTACCGGTGCTGCCCGGTGTCGTCGGTCACCTCGACCCGCATCTGTCCTCCGCTCCTGGATGTCCCAGCGCAGTCTCCGGCGTGCGGAGGCCTCCGCCAAGGCCCCTGGGTGGCCCTGGTGCTCCCCCTTTCCGCTGCCGCGGCGCAGCCACTGGCGCACACCGGAGGCGGGCCCTACCTTCTGACCGCGTGAGCAGCGGCCCCAGGGCAAGTTCCTGCGGGCACGGGGGCAACCAGCGGACGCTGCCGATGAGCACCCTGCCGCTGGTCGTCACCGCCGCCACCTTCGCCGCAGCCGGCCCGCACGCCCATTCCCTCTCGGGTCTGCCTGGACGCCGCCAGCGTGAGGAACTGCTCCTGACGGCGGCCCAGTCGCCGTCAGGAGCTGCAGGCCACGCCCCCCCCCCCCGAACCTCCCCCGAGCCCCCCCGAGCCGGCGTCCGCGCGGGCCCGCGCGCCGTCCACACCCCGGGCAGCCGTCCACAGCCGGCGTCGTGACCGCGGGAGAGGGCGGCCGCGCTCCCTAGCGTCGCCGGGGTGCGCCTGCTTGCCCGCCGTGACGACGACGCCGACGTCATCCGTGCCCGGCTGCGCGCCGTCCTGGCCGAGCCGCGCCCCGCCGCCGACGGCTGGGTCCCCGAGGACGACGACCCGCCCTGGCCGGCGGACGACCGGATCACCGTGCCGGTCGACGTCGCGGGGCGCCCGGACCCACCCGCCGGTGTGGGGCGGCACCGGGCACCCGGCACGACGCCCCGCTGGGACGCCGGCCGCGCCGGTGGGCGCGCCGTGTGGGCCGCCGCGGTGGTGGCGGTCCTGCTCCTGCTGGTCTGGACGTGGTCCCAGCGGCCCCGGGTGGAGCCGGCGGCGGCGCCGCTGCCCTCGCCCACCGCGCCGGCCACCCCCGCAGCCGGCGAGCCCCCGGTGGGGGAGGTGGCCGAGACCGCCGGCACCGTGGTCGTCTCCGTGGTGGGGCAGGTGGCGCGGCCGGGTCTGGTCACGCTCACCGCGGGCGCCCGGGTCGCCGACGCGGTCGAGGCGGCCGGCGGGCTCCTGCCCGAGGCCGACCCGGCCTCGGTGAACCTGGCCGCGCTCCTCTCCGACGGGCAGCAGGTCGCCGTGGGTGTGCCCGGTGCGGGCGCGGAGGGGCCGCCCGCGGGCGGCCCCCCGGGCGGCGGGGGCCGCGTCGACCTGAACACCGCCGGGGTGGCGGAGCTGGACGCGCTGCCGGGCATCGGCCCGGTCCTCGCCCAGCGCATCGTCGAGCACCGCACCCGCAGCGGCGGTTTCCGCAGCGTCGAGGAGCTCGACGACGTGCCGGGCATCGGCCCGGCGAAGGCGGCCGAGCTCGCCGAGCTGGTGTCGGTGTGAGCGCGGCGCTCGACCGCTGGCGCTTCCTCGACCTGCGGCTCTGGCCGCTCGCCGGCGCGGTCTGGATGGTGACGCTGGGGGCGCCGCTGGTGCGGTGGCCGGTGCTGGCCGCCCTGGGTGGGGCCGCGCTCGGTGCGGCGGTCCTCCTCGCGCGTGCCCGCGGTCCCGCGGCGAGCGTCGCCCTCGTCGTCCTGGCCGGCCTCGCGGTGGCCTCCGGCGCCGGCGCGGTGCGCGGCGCGGCGCGCGAGGCGTCCCCGCTGCGCGCAGCCGCCGCGGAGGGCGGGACCGCGCAGGTGACCGTGACCGTGCGGACCGATCCCCGGGCGCTGGCGGGCGGCGGCGGTGCGTCGCGCGTCCTCCTCGAGGCGGACGTCACGGTGCTCGCCGACGGCGGCGCGGTTCACCGGCTGGAGGAGGCCGTCCTCGTCTTCGCACCCGCCGACGGCTGGTCCGGGCTCCTGCCCGGGCAGCAGCTCCGGGTGCGCGCCGGGCTGGCACTCCCCGGAGGGGGCGACGACGTGGTGGCGGTGCTGTCGGCCCGCGGTCCGCCGGAGCCGGTCGGCGGCCCCGGGGCCGTCCAGCGCGTGGCGGGCGAGCTGCGGCACGCCCTGGCCGCCGCCGCGGACCGCGTGCTGGACGACCGGGCCGGCGGGTTGCTGCCGGGGCTGGTGGTGGGTGACACCAGCCGGATGGACCCGGTGCTGGACGAGGAGTTCCAGCAGGCCGGGCTGGCGCACCTGACCGCCGTCTCCGGGGCCAACGTGGCGATCGTGATCGCCGGCATCCTCCGGCCGCTGCGGCGCCGGGCCGTCGACCGCCGGATCCAGGCGCTGGTGGGCGGGCTGGCGCTCGTCGGTTTCGTCGTGCTGGCCCGGCCGAGCGCCAGCGTGCTCCGGGCCGCCGCCATGGGCGCGGTCACCCTGCTCGCACTCGCCTCCGGGCGGTCGCGGGCCGCGCTGCCGGCGCTCGGTGCCGCGGTGACCGTGCTGCTCCTGGTCCAGCCGGGGCTGGCGCGGGACGCCGGTTTCACGCTGTCCGTCGCGGCCACCGCGGCCATCGTGCTCCTGGCCCCGCCGTGGGCGCGCCGGCTGCGCGGGCACGGCTGGCCCGGGTGGCCGGCCGACGCCGTGGCGGTGAGCGTCGCCGCCGGGCTGGCGACCGCTCCGGTGATCGCCGGGCTCACCGGCACGGTCAGCCTGGTCTCGGTGCCGGCCAACCTCCTGGCGGCCCCGGCCGTGCCGCCGGCGACCGTCCTCGGGTTGCTGGCCGCGCCCCTCGGGGTGCCCTGGCCCTGGGCCGGCGACGCTCTGGTCTGGCTCGCCGGGTGGCCGGTGCGCTGGATCGTGCTCGTGGCGGAGCGGGCGGCGGCCGCGCCGGACGCCGTCGCCGGCTGGCCGGCCGGGACGGTGGGGGCGCTGCTGCTCACCGGCCTCCTGCTGACCCTGGGGTACCTGCTGTGGCGGTTCCCCCGGGCGCGGCTGCTCGCGCTCGCGGCTCTCGTCGGGGTGGTCGCGGTGGGCTGGCCGCTGCGCCAGCAGCTGGACGGCTGGCCGCCGGCCGGAGCGCTGCTGGTGGCCTGCGACGTGGGGCAGGGCGACGGCCTGGTGCTCCCCGTGGGCGACGGCCGGGGGATCCTGGTCGATGCCGGCCCGGACGTCGCCCCGATCGACCGCTGCCTCGACCGCCTCGGGATCGACCACCTGCCCCTCGTGCTGCTCTCTCACCTGGACGCCGACCACGTGGGCGGCCTCGCCGGCGCCCTGGGCGATCGCACGGTGGGCGTCGTCGCGAGCGGCACCCTCTCGCCGGCCGACGACCGGGCCTCGGGCATCGACGCCCTGGTGCGGCGCGCCGGCGGCACCCGCGAGCTCCTCGTGCCGGGCGACCGCCGCAGCGTTGCCGGGGTCGAGATCGAGGTGCTCGCGCCCGATCCGCGCCGGGCCACCGCGGCGGCCGATCCCAACGGGCTGTCGCTCGTCGTCCGGGTCACCGCCGCGGGGGTGCGCCTGCTCCTCACCGGCGACATCGGTGCCGACGAGGAGGCCGCGCTGCTGCGCGACGGCACGGATCTCCGCGCCGACGTGCTCAAGGTGCCCCACCACGGCAGCGGCGACGCCGACCCGGCGTTCCTCGCCGCCACCGGGGCGCGAGCCGCGCTCATCTCGGTGGCGGCGGACAACACCTACGGGCACCCCGCTCCGCGGCTGCTGGGGTGGCTGGCCGACGCCGGCACGCGGGTGCACCGCACCGACCGGGACGGCGACCTCGCGGTGGTCGGCCGGGCCGGGAACTGGGGGATCGCCGCCCGGGGCGCGGACCCCGGCGGCCAGGCGGCGGCAGGCGGACCCGGAGCCATCGACGCCCCGGTCCCGGGCTCCCGGGCGGCCACCGCGGAGCGTCGGTCCCGCGTGGCACCATGCGGAGGTGCCTGCCGCCCCCGTCGAGCCCACGTCGCACCTGCGCGTGGTGATCGGCGAGGAGGAGCTGCTGCGCTCCCGCGCCGTCGGGGCCGTGCGCCGGGCGATCCTCGCCCGCCACCCCGACGCCGAGGTGCACGAACTGGCGGCCATGGGGCTGCCGGTGGGGGAGCTGGCCGACGTGCTGGCGCCGTCGCTGTTCGGCGGGCACCGGCTCGTCGTCGTCACCGGGGTGCAGGAGTCGGCCGGCGCGCTGGCCGATGCCCTGGCCGGCTACGCGAAGGAACCGGACCCGGACCTGACGCTGGTGATCGTGCACTCCGGTGGCAAGCGGAACGAGGCCCTGGTCAAGGCGTTCAAGGCCGCCGGTGCGGCGGTCGACGAGTGCCCCAAGGTCTCCTCCGTCGGCGACCGCATCGCGTTCGCGCGCAACGAGGTGCGCCGGCTCGGCGGCCGGATCACCCCCGATGCGGTCACCGCACTGGTCGACGCCGTGGGCGCCGACCTGCGCGCGCTCTCGGCGGCCGCCGGTCAGCTGGTCTCCGACTTCGGCGGCAGCATCGATGCCGACGACGTCGCCCGGTTCCACCGCGGGCAGGCCGAGGTCACCGGGTTCACCGTGGCCGAGCGCGTGCTGACCGGTGACCGGGCGGGCTCGATCGAGATGCTGCGCTGGGCGCTCGAGCGCGGGGTCGCCCACGTGCTGATCGCCGACGCCATCGCCGACGGCGTGCGCACCGCGGCCCGGGTGGCCTCGCTGAGCTCCAGCAACCCCGGCGACCTCGCCCGCACGCTGAAGATGCCGCCCTGGAAGGTCAAGAAGGCGCAGGCGCAGGCGCGCGGCTGGAGCATCGAGGGCCTCCAGCTGGCCCTCGGCGTGGCCGCCGACCTCAACGCCGACGTCAAGGGTGTCGCGGCCAGCGCGGACTACGCCCTCGAGCGGGCCATCCGCCGCATCGTCACCATCCGGGCGGAGACGGGTCGGGGCCGACCGGCCCGCACCGGCCGCTGAGCCCAGCGCCGAGGCGGGCGCGTCGAGACCGCTCCGGAGGACGAACCGCTAGCTTGTCGCCCATGGAACCCGACGGTCCCGGAACGTGGTCGGCTGTCGCGCGCTGGAGGGCGGCCGGCTGGGACTACGTCGTCATCCTCGGGTGGCTCGCCGTGCTCGCGGCGGTGGCGGCGGGGGCGCGACTGTCGGGTCTCGTCCCGGAGGGAGGTCAGCGCGACCCGGTCGACCTGGTGATCGCCGACCTGGGCGTCTTCGCGGCCACCGTGCTGCCCGTGTGGCTGTACTTCACGCTCCGCGAAGCCGGTGCCCGGCATGCCGGTCCGGGCAAGGAGCGCGCCGGCCTGCGGGTGGCGGTCGACGACACGACGCCGCAGGCCGACCTGCCCGCGGAACCGGTCGGCCCCGGCATCGGGCGAGCGGCCTGGCGGAATGCGGTGAAGTGGCTGCCCTGGCAGCTGGCGCACCTCGCCGTCGCACGAGCCATCCTCGGCAGCGACGAGTGGGTGGTCATGGGCGTCAGCTACGCCTTGTCGCTGCTATTGCCGCTGCTCAGCCTCGGCATGGCCTGGCGCGATCCGCGGAGGCGGGCGCTGCACGACCGCCTCGCCCGCACGGTCGTCGTCCCGGCAGCTCTCGTGCCGCGCATCTGAGGCCGCGCGACCTCCACCTCCCGGCCGGGGCGGGCCGTGACCGGCCCGACGCGGCGGATCAGCGCGGGCCAGGCGGGTCGACGGGTCGCGGCACCACGCCTCGACGGCGGGCCAGCGGCCGTACCCGGCCTCCGGGTCGAGGTGCCCCTGACCCGGCAGCAGGTCGACGTCGACACCGAGCGCTCGGTACACGGGCACCGCACCGCCGCCGGGCCAGTACGGGTCGTCGTCGCTCGCCACCAGGCGCACCGAGCCGGCCCCACGGCTCAGCTGGTGCGCATCAGGGCCGAAGGCGGCGAAGGCGGCCACCTCCGGGTACCCGGCCAGCACCTCGGGCGCCGGCGGGGCGACCAGCAGCACCCGGTCCACGCGCTCCGCCGGCGTCAGCAGGGACGCCGCGTGCTGCCACAGCGGCACGGCGAGGGAGTGCGCCACGACGACGCGTTCGCCGGCGCCCAGCTGGGCCAGCTCGGCGCGCAGCAGCTCGGTCCAGGTGCCGACCACCGGCCGGTCCGGGTCCGGGAACTGGGGATAGAGGACCTGCTCGCCGGCGGCGCGCAGCGACTCCACGAGCTGCCACTGCCAGTGGTGCGCGGGCCGGCGGTTCTGCCACCCGTGCAGGACGAGGAAGCGGCGTCCGGGGGAGGTCACGGGCAGTCCTTGAGGGCGGTAGGAGGGTGCTGCGGCAGCAGGGAACGCGACGAGCCCCCGTCCCCGCGAGGGGAGGGGGCTCGTCGTCGAGCGTGCGCGTCCGGGTGGACGCGGGCCGATCAGAGACCGGCGGTGAGCTTCGCCAGACCCGACTTGCGGTTGGCGGCCTGGTTCTTGTGGATGACGCCCTTGCTGGCGGCCTTGTCCAGCTGCTTGGCAGCGGCCTGGTAGGCGGCGGTCGCCGCCGCGGCGTCCCCGGACTCGGCGGCGGTGCGCACCCGCCGGACGGCCGTCTTCAGGGCGGACTTGACGGCAACGTTGCGCTGACGCGCCTTCTCGTTGGTCTTGATCCGCTTCATCTGGGACTTGATGTTCGCCACGCGTGAGCCTCGGTGTCTCGACAGGAGGGAGTACTTCTGACAATGGTGCTGAAGATCTGCGTCCGGGCATGCGCCACAGGACCGGCCTGCAAAGATACCAGCGTCCGGCCGGCCACCCCAACCCGCCGTCCGGCGACCTCCCGCACACCCCGCGCGAGCCCCTCGCCGCGCCGGGCTAGGGCCTCGGGCCGGGACGTGGGACGATGGCGGCACTGTGACGACTCCTGCTGCCACCGATCCGGCCCGCATCCGGAACTTCTGCATCATCGCCCACATCGACCACGGCAAGTCGACGCTGGCCGACCGGATGCTCGAGGTCACCGGGATCATCGAGGCCCGGCAGATGCGCGCCCAGTACCTCGACCGCATGGACATCGAGCGCGAGCGCGGCATCACCATCAAGGCGCAGAACGTCCGCCTGCCATGGACCCAGCGCTCCGGTGAGCACGCCGGCGGTGAGTTCGTCCTCGACATGATCGACACCCCCGGGCACGTCGACTTCACCTACGAGGTGTCCCGGTCGCTGGCCGCCTGCGAAGGCGCGGTGCTGCTGGTGGACGCGGCGCAGGGGATCGAGGCGCAGACGCTGGCGAACCTCTACCTGGCGCTGGAGAACGACCTCACGATCATCCCGGTGCTCAACAAGATCGACCTGCCGGCCGCCCAGCCGGAGAAGTACGCCGCGGAGATCGCGCACATCATCGGCTGCGACCCCGACGACGTCCTCCGCGTCAGCGGCAAGACCGGCGAGGGCGTGCCCGAGCTGCTCGACCGCATCGTCGAGGAGATCCCCGCGCCCACCGGCGTCGCCGAGGGGCCGGCGCGGGCGATGATCTTCGACTCGGTCTACGACATCTACCGCGGCGTCATCACCTACGTGCGCGTGGTCGACGGGCGCATCTCCGCCCGCGAGAAGATCAAGATGATGTCGACCGGCGCGACCCACGAGCTGCTCGAGATCGGCGTCATCTCGCCCGAGCCCAAGCCCGTGGACTCCCTCGGCGTCGGCGAGGTCGGCTACTTCATCACCGGCGTGAAGGACGTCCGCCAGTCCCGCGTCGGCGACACCGTGACGCTGGCGAACAAGCCGGCGGCGGAGTCCATCGGCGGGTACCGCGACCCGCGCCCGATGGTCTACTCCGGCCTCTACCCGATCGACGGCAGCGAGTACCCGCTGCTGCGCGAGGCGCTGGACAAGCTGCTGCTCAACGACGCGGCGCTGGTCTACGAGCCGGAGACGTCGGCGGCGCTCGGGTTCGGCTTCCGCGTCGGTTTCCTGGGGCTGCTGCACCTGGAGATCGTCCGCGAGCGGCTGGAGCGCGAGGCCGGCATCAGCCTGATCTCCACCGCCCCGAACGTCGTCTACCGGGTGATCATGGAGGACGGCACCGAGCACACGGTGACCAACCCCAGCGACTGGCCCGAGGGCAAGATCGACCGCGTCTACGAGCCGATCGTCAACGCCACGGTCATCGCGCCCAGCGACTACACCGGCGCGATCATGGAGCTCTGCCAGGGTCGGCGCGGCCAGCTCGGCGGCATGGACTACCTCAGCGAGTCCCGCGTCGAGCTGCGGTACACCCTGCCGCTGGGGGAGATCATCTTCGACTTCTTCGACGCGCTGAAGTCCCGCACCCGCGGCTACGCCTCGCTCGACTACCAGGAGGCCGGCGAGCAGGAGTCCGCGCTGGTGAAGGTGGACATCCTGCTGCAGGGCGAGGCGGTCGACGCGTTCAGCGCGATCGTGCACAAGGACAAGGCCTACAGCTACGGCGTGATGATGGCCGGCAAGCTGCGCGAGCTCATCCCGCGGCAGCAGTTCGAGGTGCCGATCCAGGCCGCGGTCGGCTCCCGGGTGATCGCCCGCGAGACGGTCCGCGCCATCCGCAAGGACGTCCTCGCCAAGTGCTACGGCGGTGACATCACCCGCAAGCGGAAGCTGCTGGAGAAGCAGAAGGAGGGCAAGAAGCGGATGAAGATGGTCGGCCGCGTCGAGGTCCCCCAGGAGGCGTTCGTCGCCGCGCTCTCCACCAACGAGTCGACCGCCTCCGCCAAGCCCAAGTGACCGGGCGGGTCGACGCCGTCTGCGTGTCCGGGACCGACCTCCTCCCGCTGCCCGGTCGTCGGCCCGACCGCAGCGGGATCGCCAAGCGGCCGGTGCTCGGTCGGGTGGCCGTCGGGGAGCGGGGGCTGGACGGCGACGTCCAGGTCAACCGGAAGTACCACGGTGGGGACGGCCAGCAGCTCTACGCCTACGCCCAGGAGGACGCCGACTTCTGGACCGCGGAACTCGCCCGCGAGCTGCCGCCGGGCATGTTCGGCGAGAACCTGCGGACGACGGGGCTCGCCCTCACCGACGCCGTCCTCGGCGAGCGCTGGCGGGTCGGGACGACGCTGCTCGAGGTGACCGCGCCCCGGATCCCGTGCGCCAACTTCGCCCGCTTCTGGGACGAGCCGCAGCTGGTCAAGCGGTTCACCGCGCACGGGGCGCCGGGCGCCTATTTGCGGGTGCTCGAGACCGGGGACGTCGGTGCCGGCGACGCCGTCGAGCTCGTGTTCCGACCCGACCACGAGGTGACCGTCGGACTGGCCTTCCGGGCGTTGACGACCCAGAAGTACCGGATCGCCGAGCTGGAGCCGGCGCTGCCCCATCTGCCCGACAGGGTCCGCGCGAAGGTTGCTGGCAAGGTCGCCAGGCGGGTCACGCCCATCCTCTAGTCGTGACGGCGCGCTAGTGTCCGCCGCGACGGCGGGGGAGCCCTGCCGCGACGGGAGGACGTCATGCTGCTGCGCCGATCCGGCGTGCCGCTGCTCGCGCTGGTGATCGTCGTCGGCCCGGTGCTCGCCGCCTGCGGGTCCGACGAGCCCGAGGTGTCGGCGGACGGCCTGCTCGAGCGGGCCAAGCAGACGCTGGACGAGGCGGAGAGCGCGCACTTCGACCTGGCCAGCGAGGGTGCCCCGACCACCGGGACGGTGCTGGTCGGCGGCGAGGGCGACATCGCCCGCCCGGCCTCCTTCGACGGCACGCTCCAGGTGCTGGCGCTGGGCTCCACGCTGGACCTGCAGGTGGTCTCCGTCGACGGGACCGTGTACGCGCAGCTGCCGTTCACCAGCGGGTTCAGCGTGATCGACCCCGCCCAGTTCGGTTTCGGCGACCCCGGCGCGCTGCTCGACCCCGAGACCGGCATCTCCCAGTTGCTGGTCCAGGCGGGGGCGGCCGAGCTGGGGGAGGAGCGGCGGGTGGACGGCGAGGTCGTCCGCGAGGTGACCGCCGAGCTGCCCGGCGACCTGGTGGAGCAGGTGCTCGCCAGCGAGGACCCGTTCCAGCCGGTGCAGGCCCGGTTCTCGATCGCCACCGACAGCGGTGAGCTGCGCCGGGCGGAGCTGACCGGCCCCTTCTTCGAAGCCGGCACCGACGCCACCTACCTCCTCGAGCTCAGCGACTTCGGGGCCGATGTCGAGATCACCGCGCCGGCCACCGGCTGAGGCTGCGGTCGCCCCGTCCCGGCCGGTCCCGGGGCCGGCCGCGATCGCCCTCGCCACCCTCGCCGTGCTGGTCACGGCCGCCGACACCTACGTCGTCGTCCTGGCGCTGCCCGACATCCTCACCGGGGTCGGGGTCGGGCTGGACGAGCTGCAGCGGGCGACCCCCATCGTCGGGGGCTTCCTGCTCGGCTACACCGCCACGCTGCCGCTGCTCGGCCGGCTGGCGGACCTCCGCGGGCGGGCGCCCGTGCTCATCGGCTGCCTGCTGCTGTTCGCGCTGGGCTCGCTGCTGACGGCGACGGCGGAGACGCTGGGCCCGGCCGTGGCCGGTCGCGGCCTGCAGGGCATCGGGGCCGGCGGCCTGGTGCCGGCCACGCTCGCGCTGGTCGCCGACCGGTGGCCGCCCGAGCGCCGGGCGGTCCCGCTCGGCATCGTGGGCGCGGTCCAGGAGGCGGGCGCCGTCCTGGGGCCGTTGGCGGGGGCCGCCGTGCTGGCCGTCGCCGACTGGCGGGCGATCTTCTGGCTCAACCTGCTCCTGGGTGTGGGTCTGGCCGCCGGCGTCGTCGTGACCGGCCGGGTGCGGCGACCGGATCCGATCGGGGTGGCGCTGGCCGTCGTCGCCGCCACCGCCCTGGGGCTGCTGCTCGCCGAGCCCTCCGCGCTCGCCGAGGACATCACCCTCGGGCTGCTCTACGTCCCCCTGGCCGACGGGTGGGGGTGGACGGCGCCGCTGCTGCTGCTCACCGTGCTGGCCACCGGCGCCCTGGTGGCGCGCGGCATCGCCCGGCCCGCCGGTGCGGTGCTGCCGCTGCGCGGGCTGGGCCGGCTGGCCCGGGAGGTCGACGTCGTCGGCTCGGCGCTGGCCGTGGTGTCGCTGGGCGCACTGGTCTGGGCCTTCGCCGCCGCCGACCCGGCCCGCGAGGTCGTGGCGCACGGCCGGCTGCTGCTGCCGGTGGCCGCGGTCGCCGGCCTGCTGTTCGTGCTGCACGAGCGGCGGGCGCCCGAGCCGGTGCTGCCGTTGGCCGCGCTGCGCCCGGTCGGTGCCTGGGGCGCGCTGGTGGTCAACGTCTTCGTGGGCGCCGCGCTGGTCGCCGCGCTCGTCGACGTCCCGCTGTTCGCCCGGGCCACGACCGCGCCCGGGAACCAGCTGGCGGCGGCGCTGGTGTTGCTGCGGCTGCTGGTCGCCGTGCCGGTGGGGGCGGTGGCCGGGGGCTGGCTGTGCCGGGTGGTGCCGCCGCGTGCCGTCGCCGGTGCCGGGATGGCGCTGACCGCGGCGGCGTTCGCCGCGATGACCGGGTGGGACGAGCGGTCGCTGGACGGTGTCGGCTCCACCGTCGTGCTGGTCGCCGCGGGCCTCGGGTTCGGCCTCGCCATCGCGCCGGTGAACGCGGTCCTCCTGGCGGTCACCCCGCCCCGGGTGCACGGCAGCGCGAGCTCGCTGGCGGTCGTCGCGCGCACCGTCGGCATGCTGGCCGGGCTGTCGCTGCTCACCGCCGTCGCCCTGCGCCGCTTCACCGCCGAAGTGGCGGCGATCGGCACCCCCATGGAGCTGTGCCCTGCCACCCCCGCCGACTGTGCCGCCTACGACGCCGCCACGGAGGCGGCGGTGCTCACGCAGCTGCACACGGTCTTCGCCGGCGCGGCGATCGCGTCCGCGCTGGCCGCGGTGGCGGCGCTGGTCCTGCTCCGCGGAGGGCCGGTCAGGAGTCCAGCCCGAGCCTGAGGTCGTCGCGGAGGGCCGGGAGGTCGACGCCGCGGTCGTGCAGCACCTTCATCGCCAGCCCCTCGCCCTCCCGGACCAGGCCGAGCGCGATGTGCCCGTCGGTGATGCTGCGCGACCTCATGGCCAGCGCCTCCCGCAGGGACAGTTCGAGCACCTTCTTCGCCCGGGGCGTGAAGGGGATGTGCCCGGCCTTCGGCGGCTTGCGTCCCGGGTCGTCCAGGGCGCCGGGGCCGAAGGTCGCCTCCACGCTGCTCCGAACGGCGTCCAGGTCGATGCCCACGCTCGTGAGAGCGTCGGCGTCGAGCTCGTCCCCGCCGGTGAGCCGGACGACGTCCGCGGTGACCACCTCGGTGGAGAGGCCATGACGGGCGAGGACCGCGGCCGTCGGCGTCCGCTGGGCCAGCAGGGCCAGCAGCAGGTGCTCGGTGCCGATCCGCGGTGAGCGGAGGGTGCGGGCGTGGTGCTGGGCGCCGGTGACGACGTCCCGGGCGTCCTGCGTGAACCTCTCGAACATCCTCAGTCCCTCCGTCGGAGCGGCCCGCGGCCGCGTGAGTACTTCTTGTGCACCGCCTGCCGGCTGACGCCGAGCTGCTGGGCGATCTGCTCCCAGGTCCAGCCCTGGTCGCGGGCGTTGTCGACCTGGAGCGCCTCCAGCCGTTCGACGAGGACGCGCAGCGACCGGACCGCCGTGAGCCCCACCGCCGGGTCCTTGCTGCTGGCTGCCGAAGCCACCTGTGCCGTGTCCGCCATGGCTGTCAACTTAAGTTGCGTACCGCCGCCGTGTCAACTGTCGTTGACACGTGCGAGGCTGGAGGGGAGCCGCTCCCCGGCTCCCGGACGAGCGGTGCCGTACCCGGTGTGCGACAAGACGGCGCCAGAGGAGGCCGCGATGTCGTGGGTGGTGCTGGTCGTGTCCGGGATGCTGGAAGCCGTCTGGGCGGCGGCGCTCGACCGCTCGCACGGCTTCACCCGACTGGTGCCCTCGGTGGTGTTCGGCGTCGCCCTGGTCGCGAGCATGGGTGGGCTGGCCTACGCCATGCGCGAGCTCCCGCTGGGCACGGCCTACGCGGTGTGGGTGGGCATCGGCGCCGTCCTCACGGTCGCCTACGCGATGGTGACCGGCGTCGAGCCGGTGTCACTGGTGCGGATCCTGCTGCTGGCGGGCATTGTCGGCTGCGTGATCGGGCTCAAGGTCGTGCACTGACCCCGGTCAGCCGCCGGGGGTGACCTCGAAGTGCGTGACCGTCTCCTCGCGCTCCACCAGGTAGCGGTCGTCCTCGGGATAGAAGACGGCCCGCTCGATGTCTTCGCCGGCGAAGCCGCGGATGACGTCCCGGTCGGTCCAGAAGCTGAGCGTGACCACCTCGGTGTGACCGTCGCCCAGATCGCGGGTGAGCATGTGCGCGCCCCGGTTCCCCGGGGTCTGCCGGTACTCGGCCATGCCGGTGCCCTCGATGTAGTCGACGTAGGCGTCGCGGTCCGCGGTGCGGACCCGACCGCGCCACATGCGAGCGATCACCGGTGGCCCCTTCAGAGCGTGAAGACGATCTTCCCGTTGGTGCGCCCCTCGAGCATCCGGGCGAAGCCGTCCCGGGCCTGTGCCAGGGGCAGCTCGACGTCGATCTGCGGCCGGATGCCGATGACGGCGCACATCTGGATGAGCGCCTCCAGCTCGGCCTTCGTGCCCATGGTCGAGCCGATGACCGACAGCTGGGTGAAGAAGACCCGGTTCAGCTCGGCGCCGGGGTTGAACCCGGTGGTCGCGCCGGAGGTGACGAGCACGCCGCCGGGCTTCAGCGACTTGATGCTGTGGCTCCAGGTGGCCTCGCCGACGGTCTCCATGACGCCGTCGACCCGCTCGGGCAGCCGGGCGCCGCTCTCGAACGCCTGCTCGGCGCCGAGCGCGAGGGCTGCGGCCCGCTTCTCCTCACTGCGGCCGGTCACCCAGATCCGGTAGCCGGCGGCGCGGCCGAGCACGATGAGCGCCGTCGCCACGCCGCCGCTGGCGCCCTGCACGAGCACCGTCTGCCCCGGGCGCAGGCCGGACTTCACGAACAGCATCCGGTAGGCGGTCAGCCATGCGGTGGGCAGGCAGGCGGCCTCGGCGAAGGAGAGCTCAGCGGGCTTGGGCAGCAGGTTCCGCTTCGGGACGGCGACCTTCTCCGCCATCGAGCCCTGGTGCACCTCCGACAGCAGCGAGCGCTTCGGGTCGAGGGTCTCGTCGCCCATCCAGTCAGGGGTGGAGATGACCCCGTGGACGACGACCTCGTTGCCGTCGGCGTCGATGCCGGCGGCGTCGGTGCCGAGGATCATCGGCATCCGCTCGGCGGGCAGGCCGATGCCCTGGAGGCTGAACAGGTCGTGGTGGTTCAGCGAGACCGCCTTGACCTGGATGGTCGTCCAGCCGTCGGGAGCCTCCGGCTCGGGGCGCTCGCCGATCTCCAGCACGGAGAGCGGGTCCTTCGGGTTCGGGGTGGAGACGAAGGCAGCCAGCATGGCCGCGAACCTAACCGACCAGGCGCGCGGCTGCCTCACGTGCCGTCGTCAGCGCCTCGGGGTCGTCGCCCGCGGTGGAGGCGACGAGCGCGCCCTCGTAGAGCAGGTGGAGCGTCGCCGCGATCGCCTCCGGGTGCGCGATCCCGGCCTCGGTGGCGAGTTGGGTGAACCGTCGCCGCATCCACTCCTTCTCGGCGCGGATTACCGGGAGCGCGGGGTGGTCCGTGCCGCCGATCTCGGCGTAGGCGTTCACGAACGCGCAGCCCCGCTGCTGCTCCTCCCGCCACCGGCGCGCCGCGTCGAAGACGGCGAGGACCCGGTCGCTGCCCGGGGCGCGTGCCGCGATCTCGGCCTCGAGGAGTTGCTGCCACGTCCAGGCCCGGCGCTCCAGGTACAGGGCGACCAGCGCGTCCTTCGAGCCGAACCGGTCGTAGAGGGTCTTCTTGGTGGTGCCCGCAGCCTCCGCGATGGCGTCGACCCCGACGGCCCGGATGCCGTGGGCGTAGAAGAGTCGCGAGGCGGCGTCGAGCAGCCGCTCTGCGGCTGGGGTCAGGCTGGTCGGTGCTGCGATCACGTCGGACATGTCCCGCTCCTCTCGATCGGTGCACTGCGAGTATACCGACCGGTGTGGTTACCTCGGCCGGGTGAGGGATCGCCGTACCGACGCCGTGGCCGCGGGCGTCCTCGTCGTGTGCTGGTCGTCCGGCTTCGTCGGCGCGGAGTTCGCCACCCGGGACGCTCCGGTCGCGACGGTGCTCGCCTGGCGCACCGGGCTCGCGGCGGCTCTCCTCGGCGGCTGGGTGCTGCTGCAGGGCGAGCGCCTGCGGCCCGGCTCCCTGCTGCGCCAGGCCTGCCTCGGCCTCCTCGTGCAGGCGGTCTACCTGGGTGGCGTCTTCGCCGCCGCGGGCGCGGGCGTCCCGGCCGGCACGTCGGCGCTGGTCGCGGCGCTCCAGCCGCTGGTCGTCGCCGTCGTCGCGGCACCCTTGCTGGGGGAGCGGACAACGGCGCGCCAGCGGGTGGGGCTGCTCGTCGGTGCGGGCGGCGTCGCGCTCGTGGTCGTGGGCGATCTCGGTGCGGGCGGCGCCTCGCCCGTGGCCTTCCTGCTCCCGGTCGTGGCCCTGGCCGGTCTCTCCGCCGGCACGCTGCTGGAGCGGCGGTGGGCACCGGCGGAGTCGCTGGCCGTCGCGCTCGCCCTGCAGTCCGCCGTGGCGGCGCTGGTCTTCGGTGCGGTGGCCGGCGCGCGAGGGGAGCTCTCCCCGCCGGCCGAGCCGGCGTTCTGGGTGGCGATGGCCTGGCTGGTCCTGCTCTCCACCGTGGGGGGTTACGGCAGCTACCTGTTCGTGGTGCGCCGGTCGGGCGCCACGACTGCCAGCACGCTGCTGTACCTGACGCCGCCGGCGACCGCGCTGTGGGCGTGGGCGATGTTCGGGCAGCCCCCCGGCCCGACGGCGCTGCCCGGCATCCTCGTCTGCGCGGTCGGTGTGGCGCTCGTGCTGCGCAGCGCCCGGGCGGTTCCCCGCGAGCGACCGGACGACGAGCTCCCCACGCGAGGCGCACTCGTCCGACCGGCGGGCCGCGGGCGCCTCCCCGCCCGGCAGCGGACCCCGGGGGATCCGGGCGTCGACCCGCAGTAGGGCCGACGTCCCGGATGCCTCGGCAGACCGGTCCGGGCGTTCGACCAGCTGCCCCGAGGACTCAGCCGCAGACGATCCGCTGCTGGCGCAGGTCGTTCTCGGCGGGGTCGAGGTTGACCAACCGGCCCACGGCCACGTCGCGCACGACCAGTCGGGCGCCCCCGGCGACCCGGGCGGCGCGGACGTCGAGGTACTCGGTGCACTCCCCACGCTGGAAGACGTGCTGCTCCACCGGCCCGGTCCCGCGCCAGGCCACGTCCACGACGGCGTAGCCCTGCCGGTCCGGCAGTCCGACGGGGGAGGAGCAGTCGACCTGGAGGACGCCGCTGGCGACCGCGGAGCGCACCCCGTCCAGCCGTGCCCGCACCCGGTCCTCGGTGGTGCACTCGTAGAGGACGCCCTCCCCGCCGCCGGGCAACGGGCCGGCGACGAAGAAGTCGGTCACGCCGAACGGCTCCTCGTCCGGCGGGTCGAACACCTGGGGGGCGCTGTGCAGCGTCCACCCGGTCCGCGCGTCCACGCCGTCGAGCCCCGTGGTGGCGAACCCGATCCGCTCCTCGGTGGCCGCGGCCGCCCCGGTCGCCGTCCCCCCGGACACGAGCGCCAGCAGCACGACGGCGAGAGCCCGCCGGACCGTCCTCGTCCTCATCGCGACCTCCTCGGTGCCGGACCACGGGACCTCCGGGTCCGTCGCGGCGGCAGCGTGGCAGCGGCGTGCGCCGGTGGGCCAGGGCATCCCACGCGCGGGGAGCGGGTGACCGGCGTGTCCCCGGCAACATGCCGGGCCGGCGGCGGACGGCCGCTCCCGGGGCTGTCAGCGGACGATGGCTCTGGTCCGCTTGCGCGCCCCAGTCCGCTCCTCGCTCGTTCCTCGCTGCGATGCTCCTGGGGCTGTCAGCGGACGATGACCACGTGCTCCTGGCGCGGCACGAACTCGCCGATCACCGGGGAGCCGGCGACCTCGCCGCCGAGCAGGAGCCCGCCGGAGGTCTGGGCGTCGGCGAGCAGCAGCGCCTCGTCCTCGCCGACCGCGGAGAGGTCGGCGTGCGGGCGCACCCAGTCCAGGTTGCGCCGGGTGCCGCCGGAGACGAACCCCGCCGCCAGCGCCTCACGCGCGCCGGCCAGGTAGGGGACGGCGGCGGCGTCGACGACGGCGGTGACCCCGCTGGCCCGCGCCATCTTGTAGAGGTGCCCGAGCAGGCCGAACCCGGTGACGTCGGTGCCCGCGCGGATGCCGGCGGCCACTGCGGCCCGGCCGGCGTCGCGGTTGAGCGCGGTCATCGAGGCGACCGCCTCCTCCGACACCTCGCCCGTGGCCTTCATCCGGCTGTTGAGCACGCCCACGCCGAGCGGCTTGGTGAGGCTCAGCGGTGTGCCGGCGACCGCGCCGGCGTTGGTGATGATCCGGTCGACGTCGACCACGCCGGTGACCGCCATCCCGTATTTCGGCTCCGGGTCGTCGATGGAGTGGCCGCCGCCGACGTGGCAGCCCGCCTCCTGCGCCACCTCCAGCCCGCCCCGCAGCACCTCCGTCGCCAGCTCGGCGGGCAGCACGTCGCGCGGCCAGCCGAGCAGGTTGACCGCCACGACGGGCGTGCCACCCATGGCGTAGACGTCGGAGAGCGCGTTCGCGGCGGCGATCCGGCCGAAGGTGTACGCGTCGTCCACGACGGGGGTGAAGAAGTCGGTGGTCAGCACCAGCCCTTGCCCGCCGGCGAGGCGCACGACGGCCGCGTCGTCGCCGTCGTCCAGGCCGACGACGAGCTCGGCCGCCGGGTCGACCGGCCCCTGCGCGGTGAGCCCGGCGACGACGGCCTCGAGCTCCCCGGGCGGGATCTTGCAGGCGCACCCCCCGCCGTGGGCGTACTGGGTGAGCCGGATGCGCGCGGGTGCGGTGGTCACGGCCCCGAATCTAGGCCCGCCCGCCGGGCAGCACCCGGAGCCGGGGTGGCTCGGGGACCGGCGGGGTTCGGGGAAGCCGCCGCCCGGCCGGGTGCCCGGGGGACGGCGGCCCGCCGATCCCGGCGAGCTCACGACGCGGAGCCGCCTCGTCGGTGACCTCGGCCCCGCCGATGCGGTCCTCCCGGAACCAGCGCAGCGCCTGGCGCTCGCGGCACCAGGCCACCAGGAACCGGTGCGCCCCGGTGTGGACCAGCAGCTGCGGCTCCACCGCCCGCTCCGACCAGCGGTTCTGGCCGTCGCAGTAGTGCAGCACCACGACGCGCCGCTCGGCCAGCCCACGCTCCAGACGCCGCCGCACCTCGGCGTCCCGTGCGGCCTCGGCGGCCAGCCAGCGGCTGCTCGCCAGCAGCCGCGCCCGCTGGGCCGGATCGGGCTCCAGCGCCGTCAGCACCTTCTCCAGCGCCGTCTGCCCCGCCTCGGCATAGGGCCCCGCGGCCGGGGCGGCCAGCGCGGCGGCGACGGCGGCGGCCTCCTCGGGCGTGAGGGTGACCGGCGGCAGCGTGGCCGGGGTGCGGGGCTCGGTGCGGTTCACGCTGCCGATGCTGGCAGCGACCACCGACAGTTCCACGTAGGCTGCCGGGCGGAGGCGTCAGGGTGTCTGGTGGCCCCCGCGGCCTCTAAAGCCGACGTGGCCGAGCATCTCGGCCAGGCGGGTTCGATTCCCGTCCGCCTCCGCCAGCTCCCGCCCCGCACCTACGCTGCGGGGCGATGACGACCGACCCGCGCCGCCAGGTGCCCCGCACGGACACGCTGCTCGCCGACCCCCGCCTCGCCGGCGCCGGCGAGCGGCTGGGGCGCGTCCTGGTGAAGGGCGCCGTCCAGCGCGTGCAGCAGCGCATCCGGGCCGGCGAGGTGGCGCCGGACGCCGCCGTCGACGCCGTCCTCGCCGACCTCCCGCCCACAGCCGGCAGCCTGCGCCCGGTGCTCAACGCCACCGGCGTCGTCGTGCACACCAACCTCGGCCGCGCGCCCCTGTCGGAGGCCGCCGTCGCGGCGGTGGCCGCGGCGAGCGGCACCACCGACGTCGAGCTCGACCTGCGCACCGGTCGCCGGGGCCCGCGGGGGGAGGCGGCCATCGCGGCGCTGCTGGCGGCGGTCCCGGCCGCGGAGGCCGCGCTCGTGGTGAACAACTGCGCGTCCGCGCTGGCGCTGGTGGCCACCGCGCTGGGGCAGGGCCGGGAGCTGGTGCTCGCCCGCGGCGAGCTGGTCGAGATCGGCGACGGCTTCCGCATCCCCGAGCTGCTGGAGAGCACCGGCGCCCGGCTGCGCGAGGTCGGCGCCACCAACCGCGTCGCCCTGGCCGACTACCGCGGGGCGCTCGGCCCGGACACCGGCGCGGTGCTGAAGGTGCACCCGTCCAACTTCGTGGTGCGCGGCTTCACCCGGGCGGTCGAGGTGCACGAGCTCGCGGCGGCGCTCGAGGGCACCGGGGTCCCGCTGGTCGTCGACGTCGGCTCGGGGCTGCTCCGGCCGCATCCGGTGCTCCCCGACGAACCCGACCTGCAGACGGCGCTCGCCGCCGGTGCGGACCTCGTGCTCGCCAGCGGTGACAAGCTGCTCGGCGGCCCCCAGGCCGGCCTCGTCCTCGGCCGCGCGGAGCTGGTGCAGCGCCTGCGCCGGCACCCGCTCTACCGGGCGTTCCGGGTCGACAAGACCACGCTGGCCGCGCTGGAGGCGACGCTGCGCGGCCCGCTGCCGCCCGTGCAGCGGATGCTCGCCGCCGACGTCGAGGAGCTGCGGGCACGGGCCCGGGCGCTGGCGGAGCGCCTGGCGGCCGGGGGCGTGGACGCGCTCGCGGTGGACGCCGACTCCCGCGTCGGCGGGGGAGGGGCGCCCGAGCACCCGCTGCCCGGGGCCGCGGTCGCGCTGCCCGAGCGGTTCGCCGAGCCGCTGCGCCTGGGCGCCACCCCGGTGGTCGGCTACGTCGAGGACGGTCGCACGCTGCTCAACCTGCGCAGCGTCGATCCCTCCGACGACGGCGCCCTCGCCGCGGCCGTCCTGGAGGTGGTCCGCCGGTGGACGTGATCGCGACCGCGGGTCACGTGGACCACGGCAAGTCGGCCCTCGTGCGCGCGCTCACCGGCATGGAGCCCGACCGGTGGGCCGAGGAGCGCCGCCGCGGGCTGACCATCGACCTCGGCTTCGCCTGGACCACCCTGCCCTCGGGGCGCCGGCTGGCCGTCGTGGACGTGCCCGGACACGAACGGTTCGTGGGCAACATGCTCGCCGGCGTCGGCTCGGTGCCGGCCGCGCTGGTCGTGGTCGCGGCCGACGACGGCTGGTCGGCGCAGACCGCCGAGCACGTCGCCGTCCTGGACGCCCTCGGGGTGCGGCACGCCCTGCTCGCCGTCACCAAGGCCGACCTCGCCGACCCCGCGCCGGTGCTCGCCGACGTGCGCGAGCGGCTGGCCGCGACGTCGATGGGCGAGGTCCCCGGCGTCGCGGTCAGCTCGATCACCGGGCAGGGGCTGGCCGAGCTGACCGCTCGGCTGGAGGAGCTCCTCGGCGCGCTCCCGGCCCCGGACCCCGACGCGCCGGTGCGTCTCTGGATCGACCGGGCCTTCAGCATCAAGGGGGCCGGCACGGTGGTCACCGGGACGCTCGCCGCCGGAGCGGTCGCGCCCGGCGACCGGTTCCTGCTGGGGGACCGCGAGGTCACGGTGCGCGGCGTGCAGTCGCTCGGCGAGCCGGTCGAGCGGGCCGCGGCCACCGCGCGCGTGGCGCTCAACCTTCGCGGTGTCGCGGTCGAGGACCTCTCGCGCGGTGACGCGCTGCTCACCCCGGGCGCGTTCCGGCTGACCGACGTCGTCGACGCGACGCTGGCCGGGGCGCCGGAGGAGCGGCTGCCGGCCGAGCCGGTGGTGCACGTCGGCTCCGCGACGGTGGGTGCGCGGCTGCGGCCGCTGGACGGCCGGGCGGTGCGGCTGCGCCTCGCCTTCCCGCTGCCGCTGCGGATCGGTGACCGGCTGCTGCTGCGCGACCCCGGCGCCCGGCGGGTGCTCGGCGCCGACGTGCGCGACGTCGACCCGCCCGAGCTCCGCCGCCGCGGCGCCGCCCGGCAGCGGGCCGCCGAGCTGGTGGCGCAGCCCGCCGGCTCCGACGGCGCCTCGGCCGACCTCGCCCGCCGCCGGATCGTGCGCTCCGCCGACTTCGCCGCGATGGGCTGGCCGGTACCTGCCGGGGCGACCCGGCTCGGCCCCTGGCTGCTGGCCGCCGGGCTGGCCGACGAGCTCGCCGCGCGGGTGCCCGAGATCGTCGCCCGCTACCGGCGGTTGCGGCCGCTGGAGCCGGGGCCGCCGGCGGAGGTGGTGCGCCGGGCGCTCGAGCTGCCCGATGCCGAGCTGGTGCCGGCGCTGGTCCGCGAGCCGCTGGTGCTGCGCGAGGGCCGCGTCGTCGACGGCGCGGCGGACCTGCCGCCGGAGGTCCAGCGGGCGGTCGACGCCGTTCGTGCCCGGCTGGCGGCCGATCCGTTCGCCGCTCCGGAGGCGCCCGAGCTCGCCGACGCGGGGCTGGGCACCCGGGAGCTCGCGGCGGCCGTCCGCAGCGGGCAGCTCGTGCGCGTCGGGGAGGGCGTCTACCTGGCTCCCGGCGTCGACACGGTGGCCCGGGAGCGGCTCGCGCGGATCCCGCAGCCGTTCACCCTCAGCCAGGCACGGCAGGCGTGGGGGACCAGCCGCCGGGTCGCGGTGCCCCTCATGGAGTGGCTGGACGCCCGGGGCATCACCGAGCGGCTACCCGACACCACCCGCCGGCTGCGGTAGGCAGCCTGTCCCGGGCTCCGCGCGTCGAGGACGACTCCCGTGCTCCGGCACCTAGCGTGCGGGGGTGATCGACTTCTCCAACGGTTCCGTCTTCAAGCTCAACCCCGCGAATCCCCAGGACATCGGTCCCGCCGTGGCGCCGCTGCTCATCCAGGGGGAGCAGATCGTCGCCTGCTTCAAAGCGGTGCGTGACTTCGTCGTCTTCACGAACAAGCGGCTCATCGCCGTGAACGTGCAGGGCATGACGGGCAAGAAGCGGGACTTCACGTCCCTTCCCTACAGCAAGGTGCAGGCGTTCTCGATCGAGACCGCCGGGACGTTCGACCTCGACGCGGAGTTGGACCTCTGGTTCAGCGGGCTCGGGAAGGTCCGGCTGGAGTTCAAGGGCAACGCGGACATCCGTCAGCTCGGGCAGATGATCGCCACCTACGTCCTCTGACGAGCCTGGTCCCCGCTCGCTCGTGCCCTGCCCACCCCTGTGGGCAGGGCAAGAGCATGCGGCGGGAACAGGTCAGTCCGTGGCTGGGACCCAGCGGGCGGGGCGCTTCTCCCGGAACGCCGCGATGCCCTCCTGGCCCTCCTCGCCGGCGAAGAAGCGCGCCGACAGGTCGAGCAGGGGCTCGAACTCCAGCCGTGGCTGGCGTGCCCGCAGCAGCCGCTTGGTCTCGGCCAGGGCGGCCGGCGCACCGGCGGCCAGCGCGGTGAGCTGCCCGGCGAGGACGGCGTCGACCTCGTCGTCACCGGCCACCAGGTCGACCAGCCCTCCGTCGGCGGCGGTCGCGGCGTCGAAGACCTCGCCGCTGAGCATGAGCCGGTGGGCCACGTGGGTGCTCATCCGGGGGAGGACGACGGCGGAGATCACCGCCGGCACCAGGCCCAGGCGCACCTCGGAGAAGGCGAACGTCGCCGACTCCGCCGCGACGACGACGTCGCAGGCCGCCAGCAGCCCGACCCCTCCGGCGCGGGCCGGACCGCGCACCACCGCCACCACGGGCTTGGGCGAGGACCAGACCAGCTCCAACAGCTCCGGGAACTCGCGCACGCCCTGGCTCTCCGACGAACCGCCGGCCGCCTCGGAGAGGTCCATCCCCGAGCAGAACACCCGGCCGGTGTGGTCGAGCACGACCACCCGCACCGCGTCGTCGGCCAGGGCATCGGCCAGCGCCGCGCGCAGCTCGGCCCGCATCGCCCGCGACAGCGCGTTGCGGTTGGTGGGGGAGTCCAGCGTCAGGGTGGCGACGCCGCGCGAGACGGACACCTGCAGCACTCGGTCGGAGGTCACGTCCGGCATCCTGCCGCCCCGGTGGCCCGGCGCGGCACACTGGGAGCAGATGAACACCGTCCTGCCGCTGATCGACGACGCCGGCCTGCCGCCCGGGTCCCCCGGCCCCGACCGGCTCCCCGGCAGCGCCCGCGAGGGGCTCACGACGACGCCGTTCGGCCTGTACGTGCACGTCCCGTTCTGCGCGACCCGCTGCGGCTACTGCGACTTCAACACCTACACCTCCGACGAGCTCGGCCCCGGCGCCACCCGCAGCGAGTACGCGGGCACCGCGATCGCCGAGCTGGAGCGCGCCGTCCGGACCCTGGGCCCGGACCTGCCGACCGTCTCCACGGTCTTCGTCGGCGGCGGCACGCCGACGCTGCTGCCGGCCGACGACCTCGCCGCCGTGCTCGAGGCCGCCCGCGGGCTCTTCCCGTTCGCCGACGACGTCGAGGTGACCACGGAGGCCAACCCCGAGACCGTCTCGCCCGCCTCGCTGGCCCGGCTGCGCGAGGCCGGCTTCACGCGGGTCAGCCTCGGCATGCAGTCGGCGGCGCCGCACGTGCTCGCCGCGCTGGACCGCCGGCACACCCCCGGCCGCGCCGTCGAGGCGGCGCACGAGGCCCGCGCGGCGGGGTTCGAGCACGTCAACCTGGACCTGATCTACGGCACGCCCGGGGAGACCGACGCCGACTGGGCCGCCTCCCTCGACGCGGTCCTCGCCTCGCCGGTCGACCACGTCAGCGCCTACGCGCTGATCGTCGAGGAGGGCACCAAGCTGGCCCGGCGGGTCAAGCGGGGCGAGCTGCCCATGCCCGACGACGACGTCCTCGCCGACCGCTACGAGCAGGCCGACGCGACGCTGCGCACGGCAGGCTTCGAGTGGTACGAGGTGTCGAACTGGGCCACCGCCGACGCCGCCCGCTGCCGGCACAACGAGCTGTACTGGGCCAATGCGAACTGGTGGGGGATCGGGCCGGGCGCGCACAGCCACGTCGGCGGCGTCCGCTGGTGGAACGTGAAGCACCCCGCGGCCTACGCCGACCGGCTGGCCCGCGGCGAGAGCCCGGCGCAGGACGCCGAGCTGCTCGACGACGACGACCGCGCACTGGAGGCGGTGATGCTCGGGTTGCGGCTGCGCGCCGGACTGCCGCTGACCGCGCTCACCGGCACCGGGCGTGCGCGGGCGGCCGAGGCGGTCGCAAGCGGTCTCCTGGACCCGCTGGCGCACGCGAACGGGCGGGCCGTCCTCACCGACAGGGGCCGCCTGCTCGCCGACGCGGTGGTCCGCGACCTCACCGACTGACGGAGGACCCGTCCCCGTCCCTCACACGCTCGGGACGAGCTTCGGAACACGACCGAGGGTGGCTCGGTTCATCCGAAAGGGCGAGATTGGTCCGGCCGTTGTGGGCTATGGTCCCCGTTCCGGCAACGGGGCCGGGTGTTCGGAGGGGGTGGTCGGTCGTGACCGTGCCAGGAGTGCGCCCAGCGGCGGCCCCACCGTTCGCCCTGTCCGGCGGTGCCCGGCTCGCCCTCGCGATGAACCGCCGTGCCCGCGGGCTGCGTGGCCTCGACGTCCTCCGCCGCAGCCAGGACCGGGCCCCGCCGCGTCGCTCCTGACTCCGTCCCGGAGTCCCCGCACCAATCCCGACGCGCCACCGACCGGTGACCGCGTCTTCCCGCGTTGCCCCGAGAAGGAGATCCCCGCATGTCTGCCAGCATCGACAGCACGACCGCCGCCTCGGCGAACCGCTTCCGCACCCTCCTGGAGGAGCAGCGCGCCGACTGCGCGCAGCAGCGCGAGGAGGCGCTCGCCGAGTGCGCGACCTCGGTGCCCGACCCGGTCGCCCAGCGCCGCAGCGCCGACCTGCAGCGCACCATCGAGGAGATCGACGCCGCGCTCGCCCGCCTCGACGACGGCAGCTACGGCCGCTGCACCGGCTGCGGTACCGCCATCCCCGAGGAGCGGCTCGAGCTGCGCCCGTTCGCCCGCACCTGCGTGGCCTGCACGCCCGCCGCCTGACCTGGTGCGCCGGTCGCGTCTGACGGATGTCAGGCGCGACCGGCGACGTCCGGCACTAGTGCGCTCCGGCGCCGCGGGAGCAGGCTCGGCGCATGCCTCCCGCACCCGCTCTCGACATCCGCGGGCTGACCGTCCGCTACGGCGACGCGGTCGCCGTCGACGACCTCGACCTCACCATCCCGTGCGGCCAGACCGTCGCCCTGCTCGGGCCCAACGGCGCCGGCAAATCGACCGTCGTCAACGCCGTGCTGGGCCTGCTGACCCCGACGGCCGGGGAGATGCGCGTGCTCGGCCGCAGCCCGGGCGACGCCGTCCGGGCCGGCAGCGTCGGCGCGATGCTGCAGCACGGCGGGCTGCCCAGCGAGGCCCGGGTCGGCGAGGTGCTCCACCTGGTGCGCCGCAGTTTCCCGACGGCGTGGCCGCTGGACGACCTCGTGGTCACCGCGGGCATCGACGGGCTG
The DNA here is from genome assembly GCF_054051175.1 of Blastococcus sp. SYSU DS0753. Lineage (NCBI taxonomy): Bacteria > Bacillati > Actinomycetota > Actinomycetes > Geodermatophilales > Geodermatophilaceae > Blastococcus > Blastococcus sp. SYSU DS0753. The sequence goes on from NZ_JBJHAT010000005.1 coordinate 188,055, forward strand.
CTCGACCGGCCGGTGGAGGCGCTCTCCGGTGGTCAGCGCCAGCGCGTCCTGCTGGCCCTGGCCCTCGCCGGCGCACCGCCACTGCTGCTGCTCGACGAGCCCACCTCTGCCATGGACGTCGAGGCGCGCCGTGCGTTCTGGATGACGATGCGCGGCCTGGCCGGCCGCGGGCACACCGTCGTCTTCGCCACCCACCACCTCGACGAGGCCGACGCGGTCGCCGACCGGGTGGTCGTGGTCGCCGGCGGGCGGGTGGTCGCCGACGGCACCGCCGCGGAGGTCAAGGCCGGGGTCGGCGGGCGCACCGTCTCCTTCACGGCCGCTCCGGAGCGGCGGTTCGACGCCGTTCCGGGGGTCACCGCGGTGACCTGGCAGGGGAGCACGGTGCGGCTGGCGACCACCGACGTCGACGCCACCCTGCGGGCGTTGCTGGCCGACGGCGGCCTGCCCGACCTCGAGGTGCGCGGCGCGTCCCTCGAGGACGCCGTCCTCTCGCTGATCCCCACCCGCCGGCCGAGCACGATCGGAGCCGCCCGATGAGCCCGCTGTTCGCCTTCCAGCTGCGCCGCGTGGGGCGCAACAAGCAGTTCCTCTTCTTCACCGTGCTGCTGCCCGCGCTGTTCACGATCTTCCTGACCAGGATCATCGGGGGGCAGATGACCGGTGCGGCGGCGCAGCAGGAGGCCGCCGCCGCGATCATGGTCTCGATGATGGCCTACGGGGCCATCGGGGCGTCCCTGGGCGCGACCATCCGCATCTCGTTCGACCGCGCCTCGGGCTGGCTCCGCCAGCTCCGGGTGACCCCCGTGCCGCAGACCCAGGTGTTCGCCGTCGACGTCGCCGTCGGGGTGCTGCTGACCCTGCCGAGCCTGCTGGTCGTCGCGCTGGTCGGGCGGTTCGTCAACGGGGTGCAGCTGCCGGCCGGCACGTGGCTGGCGCTCCTCGCCGTGCTGTGGGCGGGGTCGGCGGCGTTCGTGGCCCTCGGCATCCTGGTCGGGCTGTCGCTGGACGAGAAGGCGGCCGGTGGCGCCATCGGCATCCTGGGTGTGGTGCTGGCGGCGCTGGGCGGGCTGTGGTGGCCGGTGGAGATGCTGCCCGAGGCGATGCGCGGCCTGGCGTACAGCCTGCCCTCGTACTGGTACGCCGAGCTCGGCCGCGACGTGGTCGCCGGTGGGTGGCCGTCGGCGGTCGCAGTGCTGGCGATGGCCGGGTACACCGCCGCCTTCGGAGCCCTCGCGGTGTCCGTCGCCCGCGCCCGGCCGCTGCACGCGGTCGCGGGCTGAGCCGACCGCTACCGTGCCCGTCGTGGACGCCCCGAGCCGCTGGCAGCGCCTGGGCTGGGCCGTGCCGTGGCTGCTGTTCCAGGCCTTCCCGATCGCGGACCTGGTCAGCACGCCGCGGCCCGTGGCGGTGCAGGTGGTGGCGGCCGTCGCCCTCGTCGCCTTCACCGTCGTCTACCTCGGCGTCTTCGGCGAGGTCTTCGGGAGCCGCCGGGACTGGCCCCGCGTGCAGCTCGTGGTCGTCGCCGTCCTGGGGGTCGGGCTGGCCGTCTGGCTGGGCCCCGCGTGGGCCGGGTTGATGATCTACGTCTCGGCGGCGGCGTCGGTGGCCCTGCCCGCGCGGTGGGTGTGGCCGGCGGTCGTCGGCGCGGCCGCGGTGTGCGCCGGGGTGCTGACCGCCCACGGCGTCCTCGGCGACGTCTTCATCCTGCCGGTGATCTGCCTGCTCACCGCGTTCGCCCTGCGGGGGATGCGGCAGCTGATGAGCGTCAACGCCGAGCTGGTGGAGGCGCGCGAGGAGCTGGCCCGCAACGCCGTCACCGAGGAGCGGCTGCGGTTCGCCCGCGACCTGCACGACCTGCTCGGGCACAGCCTGTCGCTGATCGCGCTCAAGAGCGAGCTCGCCGGCCGGCTGGCCGAGCGCGACCCGGTGCGCGCCCGCCAGGAGATGGCCGACGTCGAGGCCGCCGCGCGCCGGGCGCTCGCCGAGGTCCGCGACGCCGTCAGCGGCTACCGCCAGGTGAGCCTCGCCCAGGCGCTGGCCGAGGCCCGCTCGGCGCTCTCGGCCGCGGGCATCGCGCTGCGGGCACCGGCTCCGGGCCGATCGCTGCCGGCGCCGGTCGACGCGGTGCTCGGCTGGGTGGTGCGGGAGGCCACCACGAACGTGCTCCGGCACAGCGCCGCCCGGTCGGTCACGGTGAGCCTCGCGGAGACGGACGAGGACGTGGAGCTGAGCGTGACCGACGACGGCCGGGGCGGGGACGCGCCCGCCGGCGCCGGCCTGTGCGGGCTGGCCGAGCGGGTGGCCGCGGTGGGGGGCCGGCTGACGCACGGGCCGGTCGACGGCCGCGGGTTCCGGCTCACCGCCTCGGTGCCGCTCAGCAGCGCGGTCCGCGCCTCGCCCGTGGCGGCGTCGTGATCCGGGTGCTCATCGCCGAGGACCAGACGATGGTCCGCGGGGCGCTGCGCGCGCTGCTGGAGCTCGAGGACGACATCGAGGTGGTGGCGGAGGTGGGCCGGGGCGACGCCGTGGCGGCGGCCGCCGTGGAGCACCGACCCGACGTCGCCCTGCTGGACATCGAGATGCCCGGCGCCGACGGGCTCGCGGCCGCCCGGGAGCTGGCGACGGCGCTGCCCGGGTGCCGCGCGGTCATCCTGACGACGTTCGGCCGGCCGGGGTTCCTGCGCCGCGCCATGGAGGTCGGCGCCGCGGGCTTCCTGGTCAAGGACGCGCCCGTGAGCGAGCTGGCCCAGGGCATCCGGGCGGTGATGGCCGGTGAGCGGGTCATCGACCGCGACCTGGCGGCCGCCGCCCTGGCCATCGGGGCCACGCCGCTGTCGGCGCGGGAGGCCGACGTGCTGCGCGCCGCCGCGGACGGGGCGACCGTCGCGGACATCGCCGGCCGGCTCTTCCTGTCGGAGGGCACCGTGCGCAACTACCTGTCGTCGGCGATCGGGAAGACCGGCGCCCGCACCCGGGTGGAGGCGGCCCGCGTCGCGGAGGAGAAGGGCTGGCTCTAGGTCAGCCGTCGCGCGGCCCGGGCACCGGTGGCTGCGCCGGGAGCGATGCCGTGCTCGGGCCGTCCGGCGTCTGCACAGGGGTGAGCGCGTCGAGGTCGAGCACCCGCACGTGGATGACCGTGCGCTGCTGCAGCGCCGCGCGCAGCGCCCGGTGCAGCCCGTCCTCCAGGTACAGCTCCCCGTGCCACTGCACCGCGTGCGGGAAGAGGTCGCCGTAGAAGGTGGAGTCGTCGGCGAGCAGCGCGTCGAGGGCCAGCTCGCGCTTGGTGGTCGTCAGCGTGTCCAGCCGGACCTGGCGGGGCGGGATCATCGCCCAGTCGCGGGTGGACAGGCCGTGGTCGGGATAGGGGCGCCCGTTGCGCACGCCTTTGAAGATCAGGGGACCGACCTCCGCTCTCCGCCCCCGCCCGGGGCACCGACCGTTACCAGCCTAGCCGTCGGAACGGCGCCGTACCCCCGCCCGTGCGGCCCCGTCCGGGGGCTCGCCGCGAGCCTGCGAGCGGGGGAGGAGGACGGGCTGCTTCGCGTATGCTGGCCTGGCACTCTGTCCGTGCGAGTGCCAGCCGGGGCGAACCGGGGCCGGCGTCGGTCCCGCCCCCGGGGCGCGGCACGGCGCGTCGACCGGTACGGGGAGGTGTCACCGTGGCGCACGACGAACGGCGCCTGGAGGTGCTCCGGGCCATCGTCCAGGACTTCGTCTCCACCAACGACCCGGTGGGCAGCAAGGCCCTCGCCGAGCGGCACGACCTGGGCGTCTCCCCGGCGACCATCCGCAACGACATGGCGGTGCTGGAGGAGCAGGGGTACATCACCCAGCCGCACACCAGCGCCGGCCGGGTACCCACCGACAAGGGCTACCGGTTGTTCGTCGACCGGCTCTCGGCGGTGAAGCCGCTGTCGGCTGCCGAGCGCCGGGCGATCGAGCGCTTCCTCGACGGCGCCGTCGACCTGCACGACGTCCTCGGCCGGACGGTGCGGCTGCTCGCGCAGCTGACCCGCCAGGTGGCGGTCGTCCAGTACCCGACGCTGTCGCGCAGCGCCGTCCGGCACCTCGAGGTGGTGCAGGTGGCGGTGGGCCGGCTGCTGCTGGTGCTCATCACCGACACCGGCCGGGTCGAGCAGCGCGTCGTCGACTGCCCGGCCGACGTCGACCCGACTGCGGTGCCCGAGCTGCGTGCCCTGCTCAACTCCGCCTTCGCCGGGGTGAAGCTGGGCGAGGCCGGGGACAAGGTGCCCGGGCTGCTGGAGACCGCGCCGCCGCACCTGCGGGGGCTGGTCGCCGCGGTCAGCGCCACGCTGGTGGAGACCCTCGTCGAGCCCAGCGAGGACCGGCTGGTCATCGGTGGGACGGCCAACCTCGCACGGGGCACCGCCACCGACTTCCCCGGCACGCTCCGGCCCCTGCTGGAGGCCCTCGAGGAACAGGTCGTCGTGCTGCGCCTGATGAGCGAGGTCGACGCCGGCACCGTGCTGGTGCGCATCGGTGAGGAGAACGCCCACGAGGCGTTGTCCGGGGCCTCGCTGGTCACCGTCGGGTACGGCTCGGGTGACCGGGCGCTCGGCGGCCTCGGGGTCGTGGGACCGACCCGCATGGACTACCCAGGAAACATGGCCGCGGTGCGAGCCGTGGCCCGCTACGTCGGCCACCTGCTGGCCGAGAGCTGAGGACGAGACTTTTCGATGGCGACCGACTACTACGGCGTGCTGGGCCTGGCCCAGGGAGCGACCGATCAGGACATCAAGCGCGCCTACCGGCGGCTCGCGCGCGACCTGCACCCGGACGTCAACCCCGATCCGGAGGCCAAGGAGCGCTTCCAGGAGGTCACCCGCGCCTACGAGGCGCTGACCGATCCGGAGAAGCGCCGGATCGTGGACCTGGGCGGTGACCCCTTCGACAGCGGCGCCGGGGGTGCCGGTGGGTTCGCCGGTGCCGGGTTCGGCGGCCTGGGCGACATCATGGACGCCTTCTTCGGCGGCGCGGCCACCCGTGGCCCGCGCAGCCGCACGCGGGCCGGGCGGGACGCGCTGATCCCGGTGGAGCTGGAGCTGGACGAGACCGTCTTCGGCACCACGAAGGACCTCACCGTCGACACCGCCGTGCTCTGCGACACCTGCGCCGGCGCCGGGACCGCCCCCGGCACCCACCCGGCCACCTGCGGCACGTGCTCGGGCCGCGGCGAGGTGCAGAGCGTGCAGCGCGGTTTCCTCGGGCAGGTCGTCTCCAGCCGCATCTGCCCGACCTGCTCGGGCACCGGCCAGGTCATCCCGCAGCCGTGCCCGAAGTGCGCGGGCGACGGCCGGGTGCGGGCCCGCCGCACCCTGTCGGTGAAGGTGCCGCCGGGCGTGGAGGACGGGATGCGCATCCGGCTCACCGGCCAGGGCGAGGTCGGCCCCGGCGGCGGGCCGGCCGGCGACCTGTACGTGGAGGTGCACGAGCGGCCGCACGAGGTGTTCACCCGCGATGGCGAGGACCTGCACTGCCGGGTCACGCTGCCGATGACCTCCGCAGCGCTGGGCACCACGCTGAACCTCAGGACGCTCGACGGCGAGGAGGAGCTCGACATCCGCCCGGGCACCCAGTCGGGCAGCGTGCTCACCCTCCGCGCGCACGGGGCACCGCGGCTGCGTGCCACCGGGCGCGGTGACCTGCTGGTGCACGTCGAGGTGCAGACGCCGACGAAGCTCGACGCCGAGCAGGAGAAGCTGCTGCGCGAGCTGGCCGCCCTCCGGGGGGAGGACCAGCCCGGTGCCAACCGGGAGGCCCAGGGCGGCCTGTTCTCCCGGGTCCGCGACGCCTTCCACGGGCGCTGATCGATGAGCACCGAGGCCCCCGAGCTCGACGGCGTCCCGCTGTTCCTGGTCGAGGAGCTGCCCGAGGTCCCGGAGCTGCTCGTCGCCGGGCAGGAGGGGCGGCACGCCGTCGACGTGCTGCGCCTGCAACCGGGCGAGCGGGTGCACGTCGGTGACGGCGCGGGCACCGTCGCCGAGGGCGAGGTCGTCGCCGCCGGCCGCGAGGGTCTGCGCGTCGCCGTGCGGAACCGGTTCGAGGTACCCGCGCCGGACCCGGAGTTCGTGCTGGTGCAGGCCCTGCCCAAGGGGGACCGGGGCCCGCTGGCCGTCGACCTGGCCACCGAGCTCGGCGTCGACCGGATCGTGCCGTGGCAGGCCGCGCGCTGCGTGACCCGCTGGCGCGACGACCGGGTGGAGAAGGGCCTGGCCAAGTGGCGGGCCGCGGCCCGGGCGGCGAGCAAGCAGTCCCGGCGGCCGCGGCTGCCCGAGGTGACCGCGCCGATGAGCACCCGGGAGGTCGCCGGGGTGCTCGCCGACGCCGACCTCGCCGTCATCCTGCACGAGCAGGCCCGCCGGCCGCTGGCCGAGCTGGCCGTGCCCACCTCGGGCACCGTGGTGATCGTCGTCGGCCCGGAGGGCGGGCTCTCCGACGGCGAGGTCGTCGCGTTCCACGCGGCCGGGGCCGAACCGGTGCGGCTGGGCCCGGAGGTGCTGCGCACCTCCACCGCGGGCGCCGCCGCGCTGGCGGCGTTGTCCGTCACCGCACGCTGGAGGTAGGGCGTTCCCCGCCGCGGGCCCGGAGGGCTCCCGGCAGGGAACGCGGACGCACTCGTCGCAGCCGGGGAACGCCCCTGGCCGTGGTGCGGCCCGGAGGGTCGCAGTGTCATCGCCTCATCGAACTGCGGCGCGGGCGCGGTCGCTGACCAGGTCGACGAGGAAGGTCAGCAGCACGATCGCCGCCAGCACGGTGGTGACGCCTGCCCAGTCGAAGGCCGACATCCGTGCCGACAGCAGCACCCCGATCCCGCCGGCGCCGAGCAGGCCGACGAGGACGGTGTCGCGGATCGCCACCTCCCAGCGGTAGAGCGACAGCGCGAGCACCGGGCCGGCGAGCGCCGGGGCGGAGCCGTAGAGCCACCGGCCGACCGGAGAGGCCCCCATGGCGCGCAGCGCCTCGGCCGGGCGCCGGTCGGTTTCCTCGACCGCCTCGCCGACCAGCCGGCCGAGCACGCCCAGGGTGTAGACCCCGAGGGCCAGCGCTCCGGGCAGGACGCCGGGCAGCAGGACGAACAACGCGACCAGCGCCCACACCGGTGGCGGGACGGCGCGCAGCAGGAGCAGGGCCAGCCGGGTGAGCACCCCGGCGGTGTGTCGCACCGGCCCGGCCGGGCCGGGCGGGCGCGCGGCGAGGGCGGCCAGCGCCACCGCGCCGGCGGCGGCGAACGCGATCGCCAGGACCGACATGCGCAGGGCCTCCAGAGCGGTGGACCAGACGTCGCCGAGCAGATCGCCGTCCAGGGCAGGTGGCCACGCGGCCGAGGCGAGGTAGGCCAGCTGCTCGCGGGTGCGTGCGGAGACCAGCGCGGCGGGGGAGAGCGCCAGGTACCAGGCCGCCCACGCGACCGCGGCGACGACGGCGAGCACCGCGCCGGTCAGCAGCGGATCGCGCCGGGACCCCGTGCCCGTGCGCCGGGGTGCCGCGACCCGGCGGCGCACGGCCCGGCCGCCGACGTCGGCCAGCAGGCACAGCAGCGCGAGCGCGTAGACCGTCGTCCACACCTGCGCCCAGCGCAGCGAGGTGAAGGAGAGCGCCAGCTGGTAACCGAGCCCGCCGGCCCCGATCAGCCCCAGGACGACGGCCGACCGGACCGCGCACTCCAGCCGGTAGAAGGAGTACGAGAGCAGCCCGCCGGCGGCCGCGGGCAGCAGCCCGTACAGCGCCGCCGTCCCCCGCCCGGCGCCTGCCGCGAGGAGGGCGTCGTAGCTGCCCCGGGGCACCTCGTCCAGCAGGTCGGCGAAGACCTTGGCGGTGATCGCGCCGTACGGGACGGCGATCGCCAGCACGCCCACCCACGGGTCGAGCCCGAGCACGTTGACCAGCAGCAGGCCCCACACCGCCTCGTGCAGCCCCCGGGGCAGCGCCAGCACCCCGCGGGTCAGCAGCCAGCCGGTGCGCCGTCCTCCCCAGGCGGTCCGGGAGACCGGGACCGCGGCCAGCGCGCCGAGCAGCACGGCCAGCCCGGCGCCGAGCACGGCGTAGGCGACGGTGACCAGGGTGGAGCCCGCGACGACGCGGAGGAACTCGCCGCCCAGCTCCGGGCGCAGCGCGGCGGAGAGGAAGCGGCCGACCTGGGCGGTGCCGGCCGGGTTGAGCACCGGCCCGGAGAACAGCCCGCTGCCGGCCAGCGCCCAGCCGAGCAGGCTGAGCCCGGCCAGCCCCCAGACCCACCGCCGCCGGTCCCGGCGCAGCCGGAGCTCGGGAGGTGCCGCCCGGTCGAGGACGGTCGTCACCGGGTGACCCCGTAGAACCGCTCCAGCTCCGCCACCGTCAGGCCGCGGGCGGGGGCGTCCAGGACGATCCGGCCGGCGGCGAGGCCGACGACCCGGTCGCAGTGGCGCAGCGCCAGGGCCGGGTCGTGCAGGCAGGCCAGCAGCGCGCCACCCCGCTCGGTCGCGAGGTCGCCGAGCAGGCCGAGGGCGAGGTCGGCCAGCGCCGGGTCGAGGGCCGACGCCGGCTCGTCGGCGAGCACGAGCTCCGGCTGCTGCACGAGCAGGCGGGCCAGCGCCACCCGTTGCCGCTGCCCTCCCGACAGCCGGTCGGTGCGCTCGTACATCCGGTCGGCGAGGCCCACCCGCTCCAGGGCCTGCCGCACCGTCGACGGGTCCTGCGGGCGGAGCAGCGACCACGCCGCCCGGCCGGCCGGCCACCGACCCAGCCGCCCGGCGTTGACGTTGTGCACCACCCGCAGCGCGCCGGTCAGCTCCAGGTGCTGGTGGACGGTGCCGGTGCGGGCCCGCAGCCGGCGCAGGTCCCGGCCGCGCAGCGCCGTCGGGTCCTCGCCGAGGACCCGCACCTGCCCCGCGGTCGGGGTGACCGCGCCGTTGAGCACGTTCAGCAGCGTCGACTTGCCCGCTCCCGAGGCGCCGACGACGGCGACCCGCTCGCCGGCGGTCACCGCGAGGTCCACCCCGGCGAGGGCAGGCGTGCCGCCGAAGCGGACCTCGATACCGGTGAGCCGCGCGATCTCGGTCAGTTGACCAGCCCCAGGTCCCGGCCGATCTGCTCGATCTGGTCGTAGTTCGCCGCCTCGGTGGGGAGGAACGCCCCCGCGCCGAACAGCCCGAGCACCTCGGCGTCCTGCGGATCCTGCGCGGACAGGTCGGTGAAGTACCCGGTCAGCCGGTCGGGCAGGTCGTCGCCGAACCGTTCGACGGCGCCGGGGCCGAGCAGCCAGTGGTAGTCGTGGTAGGCGGGGGTCCGTGCGTAGCGGACGACCGCCGGGTCGATCTCCCCGGCGGCCGCGCGGGACTCGTAGACCTGCTCGTTCAGCACGCCGGCCTGGTAGCTGCCGGAGGCGACGAGGGACAGCGTCGCGTCGTGCGAGCCGGAGAACCCCGGGCCGCCCGGGAAGCCTTCCGGGTCGACGCCGGCCTCGCGCAGGAAGTAGGCGGGCATGAGCCGGCCCGAGGTCGAGGTCTCGCTGCCGTAGGTGAAGCGCAGGTCGCCGAGCGGGGTGAGGTCCTCGGACGGGGACAGGCCGGTGCTCGCGTTCACCACGAAGACGGAGTGGAACTCCTCGTCGATGTCGCGCTGCGCGATCGGGACGGTGCCGGGGGTCTGCAGCCGCGCCTGGACGCCGGTGAGACCGCCGAACCAGACCAGGTCCAGGTCGCCGGTGCGGAACAGCGAGACGGCGGCGGCGTAGTCGGTGACGGGCCGGTACTCGACGTCGACGTCGAGCGCCCGGGCCATGGAGTCGGCCACGGTGCCGTGGAGCCGCTGCAGGACCTCGGGGTCCTGGTCGGGGATGGCGCCGATGCGCAGCGGCCCCGGGGAGGACGGTGCGGGGTCCGAGGTGCGGCCGCAGCCGGCGAGCGCGGCGGCGAGGGCGGCGCCGGTGCCGGCCAGCAGGGCGCGGCGGGAGAGGTGGGGGAGGAGAGCGGGACCGGGGACGGGGCCACCCGACCGGGCGGCGCGAGCGGGACGCACTACGTCCTCGCCCGGGGAACGGGCACGGGCACGGGAACCTCCGTGGTCGGTGGTGGGGGGCGTCCCATCCTCTACCCCGCGTGCCGGGAGCGGCGCGCCGCGCCTCCGACGCGCGTCCCCGGGGACCGGGTCGGTCACGTACTGGTCACGCTTGCCACGCCCCTAGGGGAAGCCCGGCCGCGGCTGCCTACTGTGACGGCCGTAACCCGGCCGACCGACCTCGGTCGGCCCACGATGCCGGGGTGACACGGGCAGTGCCCGTCCGACCCGGGGAACGCGCGGCCGCCTCGGCGGTGCGCGGTCGTCGTGCTCGACAAGGGAGAGACATGCGCACCAAGCTCCACACCGTCGCCGCGGCCGGCGCCGCGGCCCTCCTCCTCGCCTCCTGCGGCTCCGGTGAGTCCGACGGCGGGGGAACCGCTGCCTCCGGAGAGCTGACCGGCGAGGGCAGCGGCGAATCCTGCACCATCGAGGGCGAGGTGCCCCTCGGCGCGGTGCTCAGCCTCACCGGCGCCGCGGCCAGCTACGGCGAGTCGCAGCAGCGCGGCCTGCAACTGGCCGCCGCGGAGCTCGCCGAGCAGGGCGGCGTCACCTACGACCTCACGATCGAGGACGACCAGACCGATCCGCGCCAGGCCATCACGCTGTTCGACGAGTTCGTCTCCGACGGCGTGAGCCTGATCATCGGCCCCACGCTGTCGAACGCCGCCGTCCAGGCCGACCCGATCGCCCAGGACGCAGGCGTCCCCGTGCTGGGGATCTCCAACACCGCCGAGGGCGTCACCGAGATCGGCGACTACATCTTCCGCGCCTCGCTCACCGAGCAGGCGGTGATCCCGCAGACGATCGCCCAGGCGACCGAGCAGTTCGGGCTCCAGGACGTCGTGGTCATGTACAGCAACGACGACGCCTTCACCGAGTCCGGCTACGAGGCGTTCGCCGCCGCGCTGGAGGAGGAGGGCGTGAACATCAGCGAGACGATCACCTTCTCCAAGTCCGACACCGATTTCCGCGCCCTGCTCACCCAGGCCCGGGAGAACGACCCCGACGCGCTGGTCGTCTCCGCCCTGATCGAGGCAGCGGTGCCGCTGGTGACCCAGGCCCGTGAGCTCGGCATCGACGTGCCGATCATCGGCGGCAACGGGTTCAACAACCCGCGGCTCATGGCCGACGCGGGCGAGGCGGCCGAGGGCGTCGTCGTCGGCGCCGCCTGGAACTCCTCGTCCGACAACCCGGAGAACCAGGCGTTCCTCGAGGCCTACGAGGCCGAGTACGACGCCCAGCCCGACCAGTTCGCGGCGCAGGCCTACGCCGGGCTGAAGCTGGTCGACCAGGCCGTGCGCGCCAACTGCTCCGGCGAGCGCGACAGCATCCAGGAAGCGCTCGGCGAGATCGAGGACGTGCCCACCGTCCTCGGCGAGTTCTCCATCGACGAGAACCGGGACGCCGACCACCCGGCCGTCGTGCAGGTCGTCGAGAACGGCCAGTTCGCCGTCCTGGAGTGATCTGCTCCGCGGCGCCGGCCCCCTGATCGGCCGGCACCGCGCTGCGACCCCGGCGGGGGGGGGGGGGGGGGGGGGGGGGGGGGGGGGGGGGGGGGGGGGGGGGGGGGGGGGGGGGGGGCGGGGGGGGGGGCGGGGCGGCGGGGGGGAGGTGGTGGCGGGCGGCGCGG
>NZ_JBJHAT010000006.1:0-189840 GCF_054051175.1 Blastococcus sp. SYSU DS0753
ACGTGGGGGGCGGCGGGGCGCCGTTCGTGAAACGCCACGGCGTCGTCGATCGACCGGAGGATGGAGACGTGCTGGTGGCCCGCGGGCAACGAGCGGACGCGGGAACCCGTGGCGACGACCAGGCCGTCGTAGGGGATCTCGGCGCCACCGTCGAGGACCACCGAGCAGAGGTCGGCGCGGAGTTCGACGGCACGTCGGCCGAGGAGCAGGGTCACGCCCTGGTCCTCGTACCACCTGGGCTCGCGGAGCAGCGCCGGCTCCGGCCGGTACCGCAGCGCCTCCTTCGACAGGGGCGGCCGGTCGTAGGGCAGACGCGGCTCGGCGCCGACGAGCGCGATCTCGCCCTGGAACCCGTCATCGCGCAGCCGCTCGATGGCGTGCACCGCGGCCAGCGAGGCACCCACCAGGACGACCCTGTTCATGCGCACACCTCTCGGACCGACCCACCTAGGCCACTCGGGACGACCCTAGGACAACGCCACTACCCGGGTTCGGAACGGGGTGGTGTCGCTGGCGCGGCGGCACGAGGAGGCGCGGGAGGGGTTACATCGCATCGACGTCGACGACACAGTTCGGAAACCGAAAGGGATGAAGATCACCCCCGTGATCCGGATCCGGTGGCGGGCGACGTTACAGTGCGGTGCATCACATCGCTCGTCGTCCGCCAGCTCTGCCGTGCACTCGGTCTGCAGACGCGGCGACGAGCGGACGGGCTTGAGGACCTGAGGGGTGCGCGAGGGTGTCCAGGGCACGGGTAGAGCAGGAACGTCACCGATTCGCCGGCGCGCTGCAGGCCGCGCTGACGAAGGAGGACGTCGCCGAGGCGTACCTCGGGTCCGTCGGCCGGGTGATCGAGGCCCAAGGCCTGGGGCTGTACGAGCTCGATCCCGAGCGCGGAGCCGTCGTGGACGTCCGCGCCACCGTGGACGGCGAAGTCCTCGAGCACTACGAGGAGTTCGGCCGCGCGGACGACCCGGTACTGCGCTTCGTCGCCCTGCAGCGCCGGCCCATCGATTCCTCCCGGGTCACGAGCCGGAAGGAGTGGGACGGCTGCGGGGCTCGGCATGCGCTGGGGCTCGGAGGCTTCGGGCACTCCCTCGAGGCCCCGGTCATGGTCTCCGGTGTCATGCTCGGCACGATCAACTTCGCCCGCCCAGTGCACCAGCCTGCCTTCAGCGACACGGACCTGGTTTCTGCCCGCCTGGTCAGCGAGCAGCTCGGGCTCGCGACCGAGCGCGCGCTGCGGTTCGAGCTGGCCGGGCACCGGACGAACGCGCTGGAGCACGCGCTCGACCGGCTGCCGCAGGCGGTGGTCGTCACCGACCTCGACGCGAACGTGATCTACCAGAACCGGACGGCGCGCAACGACCTCGGGCTCTGGGACGCCCCCGTCCCTGTGTCCGACCCCGTCCGGTCGTGCATCGAGCAGGCCATGACCGAGTTCCGGGCCGAGGGGAAGCGGGTGTCCACCAGGAGCATCCGCGAGGCCGCGACGGGCAAGCAGTCGATCGTCAAGTCCTACCGGCTGTCCGAGCGCGAGCGGACGGCCGTCACGGTCGTCTTCCCGTGCCCCGACGAGAAGACGGCGAAGCAGCTGCCGGCGTGGGACGTGCTCACCAAGCGTGAGCAGGAGATCGCCCAGCTGGTCAGCGAGGGGCTCACGACGAAGCAGATCGCGGCCAAGGCGTTCATCAGCGAGAACACCGTCAAGCAGCACCTCAAGCGAGTTTTCGCCAAGACCGACGTCAGCAACCGGGCCGAGCTCGTCCAGCTGATCTGGACGGCGAGCAACGCCTCCTGAGGGGGCTCAGGCAGGAATCTGGCCGGGCCGCCCGACCCGGGTGCCCAGCACCAGCTGACCCACAGCCAGCAGCAGCACGTACACCAGCAGGTGCTGTCCGGGGCCGAACAGCTCCCGGATCCCTCCGGCCACGAGCAGACCGAGCGCCACGCCCCCGTAGGCGGAAGCCTGCGCCATGGAGGACAGCCGGCTCGCGGTCCGGTCACCCCCGGCACGGAGGCTGATCAGCGACAACGCGACCACCATGGAGGCGCCGAGGGCGAGCCCGCTCAGGGCTACCCAGACGACGACCAGCCCCGGCGCCAGCAGCATCCCGGCCATCGCGACGACGATCCCGACCGGGACCAGGGCAGCGGTGATCCGCTGGTCGCCCCGGATCGTGAGCACGCGTGGCACCGCCAGGTTGCTGATGATCCCCACCACGAGGAAGACCGAGAGGTGGAATCCCGCGGCACCCGGGCGGACACCCATGTCCTGTTCGACCGTGGGCAGCCAGCTGAGCAGGACGTAGAACGCCGTCGACTGCAGGCCGAAGTAGCCGGCCACCTGCCAGGCCAGGGGCGACCGCCACATCGAGACGGCGCCCAGGGCGGGGGCAGGGAGGTCCCTCTGCTGCGGGGGAGGCGGCCCGGCGGTGCGGACCCGCGGCAGCCAGACGAGGAGGCCGACGACGATCGAGCCGCCCCAGACCGCGAGCGCCGTCCGCCAGGACCCGGTGGCCTCGGCCACCGGCACCGCGAGCCCCGACGCCGCCCCGGCCACCATGCTCTGCACCGCGATGTAGTAGCCGGTGATCCTCGGGACCAGTGTGGGGAAGTCACGCCGCGTGACCACCGGGAGCAGCACGTTGCCCACCGCGACGGCTGCGCCGATGACCACCGTGCCGAGCAGCAGCGTCCATGCGGGCGCAGGCTCGGGGAGCGAGCGGATCACGGTCCCCGCGCCGAGCACGAGCATCGATCCGAAGAGGGTCCGGTCGACGCCGAAGCGCGATGCCAGCGCGTGCACCAGCGGTGACACCACCGCGAACGCCGCGACCGGGGCGGCCGCCAGGACGCCGAGCTGCACCGGCGACATCACGGTGTCCTCACCGATGAACGGCAGGACCGGTCCGACCGCCGAGATGAGGGCCCGGAGATTGATGGCCACCGCGAGGACACCGACCAGCAGCAGCGCGTAGGACGGGATTGCCGCCCGCTGCCCGTGGCTCACCTCGCGTCCGATCCCAGGAAGCGCGTCACGGGCCAGGCCTCACTCTCGTCGGCGACGTGGTGGCCCCGGGTGGCCGAGCGATGCCGGGGAGGTGACCGGACGCGCGGTCGTCAGTGCAAGCCCGGGTCCGGGATCGTGGCGGCATCGAGGATCACCTCGGCGAGGACGGGGCCACACCCCGGGCGAACCAGCTCCTCGAGCCGCCGGAAGTCCGACCACCCCTCGATCCGCACGGCGGTTCCCCCGAGCGAGGAGGCCACCGTGGTGAAGGCCGGCCAGTCGAACGTGGTGAGCTTGGGATCGAGCTGCTGATCGACGAATCGGTAGTACTCGGCACCGTAGGCGCTGTCGTTCAGCAGGATCACGACGACGTCCAGACCGTTGCGCACGGCGGTGTTGAACTCGGCGAGGCCACCCAGCATGAAACCGCCGTCCCCGGCGACGACCAGCGCCGGGACCTCGGGCCGGCCGACAGCTGCACCGATGCCGTAGCCGACGCTCATGCCGATGTGCCCCACGTTGAGGCAGTGCGCGTAGTCCCACGGATGGTCGACGTCGAGGATCCGCAGCGCCTCGTGGGAGAAGCGCCCGCCGTCGATGGTGAGGGTGCGGCGTCGCGGCAGGATCTCGTTGACCCGGTGCAGAACGCCGGTGAGCGTGAGCGGGCCGTCGGCCTGCACCGCACCGCGGTCCTCCTCGTGCCAGGCGGCGATGCGCCGGGCGAGGTCGTCACTGCGGAAGCCTGCGGCCGGCGCCTCTGCCTCCTCGACGAGGGCGAGCAGGCCGCGCGCGGTCGTCGAGACGTCGCCGGCGATCGCCACGTCGACCGGGAAGTAGCGCCCCAGGGCCGCGGGGTCGGTGTCGACCTGGACGACGCGCTTGCCGTCGAGCAGTTCACCCTTCAGCGTCGTGAGGGCGCTGAGGGCGGCACCGAAGACCACGAGGCAGTCGGCCCGGGCGATCACCTCGGAGGCCACGGGGTGGGAGAGCGTCCCGACGACGCCGATGTTGCACGGATCGTCGGCGAACAGGCCCTTGCCGCGGAGCGTGGTGGCCACCGGCGCTCCGATGCGCACCGCGAGCTCGCGGAGGGCGTCCGCGGCTCCGAGGCCGCCGGCGCCGCGGCCGCCGATGACGAGCGGACGACTGGAGCCGATGATCACGCCGGCCGCGTCCTCGAGATCCTCGGGCGCCGGCGTCAGCACCCCCGTCGTCAGCCGACCCCGACGAGCGGCGCGGGGCTCGGCCGGCGCCTGCTGGAAGTCGGCCGGCACTTCGAGGACGACCGGACGACGCTCGAACACGGCCTGGCTCACCGCGGCCGCCAGGTCCTCGGCCGCGGTGTGCACCGAGCGGACCTGCCGGTAGCCGGCCCCCGTGGGGACGACCACCTCCCGCTGCGGGATGTTCTGCAGGTGGAAGGCCTCGCTGCGCGTCGTGTCGCCGGCCACGACGACCAGCGGATAGTGCCCGCGGGCCGCATCGAACAGTGCACTCACGCAGTTGGCGATCGCGCCGTGGGTGACGGTGGCGACGCCGACGCGACCGGTGACGGCGGCGTACCCGGCCGCCATGAGGACCGCACCGCCCTCGTTCGCCGCCGCGACGAACCTGCCCCCCTCGTTGCGGTGGAACGAGTCGACGACGTACATGTTCGCGTCGCCCATCACGCCGAACATGACCTCGACGTCCAGGCCGGCCAGTGCCTGGGCGAGGACGTCGTTGAAGCGCTTGACCATCTCTCAGCCTCCGCTGTCGCGTGGGTCGGACCTGTGAGCGCGACCGGAGGACCGGCAGGTCATGGCCGCCGTCCTCCGTCCGTGTTGAGAACGGCCGCGGTCACGATGCCCGCCGCAGCCCGGTCCGCGAGGTAGAGGTACGCACCGGCGTGGTCCTCGGGACGCGGAGCGACCCCGAGCAGGGTCCCTGCGGCGATGCGCTCGTCACGGCCCTCGACGCGGTCGGCCGTCTGGGTCTGACCCAGCGCGGACAGTCCGCCGAAGCGCGTGCCGGTCGTTCCTCCGGGCGCCACCCCGTTGACCCGCACCTCGGGCGCGAGATCGGCCGCGAGGTGCGCGACGACCCCGCGCAGCGCCCACTTGGAACTCCCGTAGAGCACTCCCCCGCCGACCGGGTGGAAGGCCGACTCCGACAGGGTCAAGGTGACCGAGCCGCGCGCACGCTGCAGCGCCGGCAGGGCGGCGTGGACCGCCGACAGCGTGCCCAGGACGTTGACGCGGAACACCTCGTCGGCGGCGGCGAGCAGCTCCGCCGCCGACAGGGTGCGCAGGCTCGCGTAGTAGTCGAACACCCCCACGCAGCTGGTGAGGTTGTCCAGCCCCTCGGCGGCGGACGCCCGCTCCACGGCTTCGGCGAGGCGATCGGGATCGGTCGCGTCGCCCACCATCACGTCGAGCGCCGGTCCGCCGAGCTCGGCCAGCTCCCGGGCGTGGCCGGCGGAGCGTTCCAGGACAGTGACCGACGCTCCCTCGGCCGCATAGCGCAGCGCCACGGCACGACCGATGCCCGACCCGCCACCGGTCAGGAGGATCCGCTGCCCGTCGAGGCGCCCGGTCACTGCCCGGGGTTTCGCGCGATCAGCTGGCTGATGAGCTCCGGCTCCTGGTAGCTGAGGCAGTCCAGCGCCACCGCGTCGAGCATGACCCTGCTGCCCCGCCGGGGGGACCAGATGTCCAGTCGCATGCCGTTGCGGGTCTCCACCTTGCGGATCACCACGTCCGCGAACTCGTTGGCGATGACGATCGGGCCGTCATTGCCCCCGTCGACGGGGTACTCGGAAACCTCGCCGATCTCCGGACGCTCCACGCCAGGGTCGTTCTGCTCCGCCACGATGTCGCCTTCCTGTCGGGATAGCTGCTCAGATGAAGATGGACATGTTGTGCGCGTTGATCAGCGACTGGTCCAGGGCCGCCCACCGGCGCGCGAGCTCCCACCAGTCCGCCGTGCGCCGGACCGTGTCCTTGCGGAAGAGCGAGTAGAGGCTCGGGTTCGGGTCGTCGCCGCGGCTGCGGTAGATGAAGACGTTGGACGACACGAGGAACTCGTCGGCCTTCTCCGTCCGGTCCACCACCACGTTGGTCACGAAGTGACGCGTGCGGGACGGCGGCTGCTCGGCCCACGCGAAGTCGGTCTCGAGGCGTCGCACCCGCACCTCGAGGGTGCCCTTCGTGTCGTCGAAGATCCGGGACGTCGGCGCCAGCTCCCAGTCCGCAAGCCCCTCACGGGTCACGCGGACCGGCACCTCGTAACGGATGTCGTCGGCCAGGAACTCCAGCCAGTCGCGGAAACGCCGCTCGTCGAGTGCGAGCGCCTCCCGGTAGAGGAACTCGGTGATGTCGAGGACCGTCTCGCGATCCACCCGCGGCTGCTGCGTCGCCGTCACGACCCGACCTCCCCCACCAGGTAGTCGCCCCACCGGCTCCAGAGGTTCCTGAAGTTGGTGTCGTTGACGTAGGGCTTGACCACGTGGCCGGGGCCGGGGAACTCCGGGTCCCGCTCGCTGTCCATGCCCATGATGTAGGGGAAGTCGACGTCCTTGACCAGCGTCGACTTCGCCGACCGCGTGACCTTCGTCCAGTTCTCGAAGTCGTCCTGCTCGAAGGTGCCGGCCTGGCCGAAGGCCAGGGTGTACGCCTTGTACGCCTCGTCCTTGTAGGCCTGGGATGCGCCCTTGGGGACGAGACACCACGAGTACATCTCCATCCGCCCCGGCCCGATCGGGTGGTATAGCCGCATGGTCACGAACCGGACACCCGGCTCACCGGGCACCAGGCTGAAGGGCTGCATCAGGAAGGAGAGGTTCGGGAAGACCGTCCCCACCGCGGTCCGGACCTTCGAGAAGACCTCGATCTGCGCCGGGGACAGCGTCCGCCTCATCTCCGCGGCCAGTTCCTCGGGGAACCCGCCGAACGGGGGGAAGGTGGGGCTGTGGCCGAGCCCGATGCCGTGCCCGCGGCCCGGGATGCTGGCCGCCCACCCCTGGCTGTGCGTCGACCCCGATGACGGGAAGTACCCGAGGTTGAAGCCGAACTGGTGGGCGACTGGGGTGTGGTAACCGTCTCCGGCGAAGTTCTCGGCGCAGATCTTCCAGTCGGTGTCGGCGACCCAGTGGTCCGGCGGGCCGTGCACCTCGCTGCCCGCCTCGCCTTGCTTGAGGTACAGATCGAGGTAGAACTGGAACCCGTCCAGGTACTCCTCCAGGCTCGGCGCGCCCGGATCGAGGCAGCCGAAGACCAACCCGGCGTAGGTGTCGACGCGGACCCGCACCAATGGCCAGTCCTTGCGCTTGAGCCGACCCTGGTAGCCCTCCTTCATGTAGGGCACGCCGACCAGTTCCCCGGAGTTCTTGTAGGTCCACCCGTGGTAGGAGCAACGGAAGTGGGAGGCGTTGCCCATCTCCGACTTGCACATGACGTTGCCGCGGTGGCGGCACATGTTCAGGTTGGCGTGGATCTGCCCGTGCTCGTCCCGCGCGACGATGATGTTGTTGTTCCCGATGTACCGCGTGACGTAGTCACCAGGTGCCGGGATCTCCGACTCGTGCGCGAGGAAGCACCACGCACGTGAGAACAGGCGCTGCTGCTCGAGGTCGTAGATCTGCTGGTCGTTGAAGGCCCTCGCCGGGAACCGGCCCTCGCCGATCCCCTTGCGGATGTCCTGCAGCGATGCCTCGATGTCGCCGTTGACCGCCCAAGCCGTCACGACTACACCTGCTCGGTCTTCTTGCGCGGGCCGAACTTCTTCTCGATCTCCGCGGAGATCTGCTTGTACCGGTCGACGTGCTCGATCGTCGACGTCACGTGCTGCTCCGGCACGAGGTCCTCGGTGTACGGCGGACGGCACTTGCCGACGTTGATGTAGCCGGCCTCGTTGATGCGGATCTTCTCCAGCGGGATGTTGTACTTCGCGAACTCCATGAAGTCCTGCCCGACGAGGAACGGCTCGTGCGCCCAGCGAAGACGCTCGGTCAGCCAGCGGGCGTCCTCGGTGCGGCCCTGCTGCAGCGCGTCCCGCAACTCCAGGACCGGGCCCGGACCCATGGCCGTGGTGGAGGACCACGCCATCCCGACGAGCTCCTCGCCGTACATCTCCCACGCAGGGAACCAGTCGGTCTCGATCGGCATCAGCGGGAAGCTCGTCCCGGTGTGCGCCATGTCGTTGTGGTACCGGAAGCCCACCGAGGCACCGCCGGCGTACTTCACCGCGACCACCTGCGGCAGCTCGATCAGCGTCTTGTAGACCGAGCGCGGGATGATGCCGCGGAAGGCGGCGGTGTTGTCGTAGACGACGATGGCCATCTCCGGGACGGCGGTCGCGACGTCGCGGTAGAAGCGCTCCATGACCGGCGCCACCATCTCCCCCCACATCGGCCGGCCCAGCAGCGTGCCGGTGATGCCGAGGTCGGCGAGGAACTGCATCCGGCTGACGGTGTCGCGGGTGTTGAGCGTCGTGGTGCCGATGAACACGGGGAAGTCCGGGTTCACGTCGCGGACCGTCTCGGCCACGCAGCCGGCGAAGGCCTTCCACTCCTCGAAGGTGAGGGTCGCCATCTCACCGAGGGTGCCGTTCAGCGCGATGGCGTCGACGCCGTCGGCGATGAGCGCACGGATCATCCGCTCGGTCTCCTGCAGGTCGACGGTGTCCACCGCGTCGACCCGCTCGGCGCCCGGAAGCGCCGGGGTGGGCGGGTAGGCCATCACGCCACGCATGTCACGGCCGGTCACCTTGGGCAGCTTGCTCATCTGGTCTCCTCTGACTGGCGCAGCCGACGCTGCGCAGACGGTGTGCGGTGGTGCTCGTCTGGTGGATGGATGGGTCAGAGCCGCGCGGCCGCGACCGCGGTGCCGGTCAGCCACTCGGGCACCGGCTCGTAGGCGAGGACCTCGAACGGCGTGCCGGCGGCCCCTGCGGCCACCAGCCATGTGCGGATCTCGTGGGCTCCGTTGCCGGCCCTGTCGATCTCGTCCTGGGAGTAGTCGGTGAGCCGCTCGCGGTCACCGGACTCCAGGCGGGCGAGGAAGTCCCGGTCGAACTCGGTGTTGATGTCCCCGGACTCGGGAAGGCCGACCCAGTGGGAGAGACCGCCGGTGCCGATGACCACGACCCGCTGCGCGGCGGTCTGGGCCTCGACCGCCCGCCGGATCATGACGCCGAAGTCGTAGCACCGCTTGGGCGTGGGCCACGGCGGGTTGACACCGTTGACGATGACGGGGACGAGGGGATACTTCGACTCCGGGTCCAGGAGCTTGAGCGGGACGCAGAAGTTCTCGTCGAAGTCCAGGCCTCCCTCCACCAGCGACGGGTCGAACTCCGACGCGAGCGCGAAGTCGTAGAGATGACGGCCCAGCTCGGCGTCGCCGGGGTACTGGTGCTGCTCCACCCGGAGGAAGGCGCCCATCTCGGCGGTCACCGGCCCCAGGTAGGAGTCGCCGGTCGCGATGGCGAACGCCGGCAGGTTGCCGAGGTGGAAGTTGGTGAAGTGCTCCACCGAGACGGCGACCACCGCGTCCGGCTGCAGGGCGTCGAGCCGGCGGCGCGCCTCCGCGTACGCCTGCTCCACGACCTCGCGCTGGCCGGGCTGGGCCCTTTCCGGCCAGCCGGTGATCCCCGGCGAGTGGGAAGCCATGAAGGCGCCGACCACCGTGCCCGTCTTCGACATCTCAGCTCACCTCTCCTCGGATGCGCGCGTAGTACTCGGCGCGGTCGACCTGCAGCTGGATGGCGCAGAAGTAGAGGAGGTAGGGGTTGATGCCCCGCTCGTACAACGCCTTGAAGTCCAGCGCCTTCATGGACTGCCGCCACTCGCCCTCGATGCCGTACTCGTCCAGCACCACATCGGGGTCCGCGAGGTACCGCTCCTTCAGCGCTCCGTCGCGGCGGATGTCCCACAACAGCTTGTGCAGGCTGTACACGCCCTCACCTCTCCGTGTGCTGTCGGTGCGTCGTCGGTCGCCGCTCTGACCTGGCGGCACCGGAATCTCCCGACCGGATGACTCGACCCTAGGGACGGTGGGGAGCCGCTCGTACTACCCGTCCGGGTCCATTCGGCGGTGGGGTGACCCCCTGTTCTCGCGGGGGTTCCGGCGGGAGCCACCCCACCGCCGGCGGGTCTCAGATCTTGTGCGCGAACCAGTCCGAGAGCCGCGACGTGGCGACGGTGAAGTAGTCGTAGCTGCAGTGCAGCGACCCGGCCCCGTCGTAGATGTCCACCGTGACGTCATCGGTCGTGAGCGCCTCGACGAAGCGGTGAGCACCCTTGATGTCCATGATGATGTCGCGGGTGCCGTGCATGACGTAGACGGGGATCCGGAGCTTGTCCGCGACGCCGTCGAGCGTGAACTCGGCCAGCTTCTTCCGGGCCTCCGCGTCGTCCTTCGAGCCGCTGAGCCACTGCAGCTGCTCCTGGAGCGGCGGGTAGAACTCGTAGAAGTCGGTGAGGATGCTCCACGTCCCGCACCACGCGGCTACAGCCTTCACCCGGGGCTCGAACGCGGCCGCACGCGGCGCGTAGTAGCCGCCGAAGCTCACGCCAGCGAGGCCGAACCGGTCGGCGTCCACGTCGGAGCGCTGCTCGAGGAAGTCGAAGATGGCCTTGACCGGCACCTCGTAGTCGGGCCGGCTGTACATCTCCTTGAACCGCAGGCTGCTCCCCCGGCCGGGCGTGTCGACCATGACCACGTTCATGCCGCGGGCCGGGAACTCGGTGCCGCCCAGGAAGTAGAGCTCCTCGGCCCAGGAGTCGGCGCCACCGAGGAAGAGCACGGTCGGGCGGGCCTGGCCGGAGTTGTCCGGCCGGACGATGTAGCCCTCCATGGTCTTGCCCTCGAAGGGCACCTCGATCTGCTCGATGAGACCGTCGCTCAGCGACGCCGCCTGCCGGAAGTTGCCCCGGCCGTTGTTGTAGGCCTCGGCCCGGCGCGGGTCGTGCGAGCGCAGGAAGAACTCCGAGTGGCGGTAGTAGCTGCACGAGCGGAAGAGCGCGCGCCGCGCCGTGGTGATGTCGCCCCGCTCGAGGGCGGCGCGGCCCTGCGCGGCAACCTCCTCGGCCGTCCGGTTCCACTCGCGGTACCAGACCTCGCCGTCGGTGGTCGTGTCCCCGATGCGGGCCGCGGTGCGGGCGCACTCGAACAGGTCCGCACCCCCGACCGCGACCTGCGCGAGGAGCCGCATGGTCTGCAGCGACCAGTCCTCGTCCTGGGGGAAGAGCTCGATGATCGACAGCGCGTCTTCGTTCGACACGGACGTCGTCTCGGTCATGGACTACACCTCCTGTACGCCTGGCTGGATTCCAGGACTTCTCGTGGCTGGGCTTCTCGTGGGCCTGGTGGCGGTGCCGCCGGTGATCCGGTCGGCGACCTCCGCCCACGGAGTGCGGCTGCGGATCGCTTCGCGGTACTCCGCGAGGCGCCGTGGCGTGGCCACGCAGACGGCCCCCCGGAGGACGCCGCCTCTCCCGTAGAGCGCGACCAGGGCGTTGGGCTTGGGTTCCTCGAGGACGATGTCGTCACCGGCGTCGGCCCGGCCGACGAAGCGGATCTTGGCCTCGTGCTGGTCGCTCCAGAAGTACGGCACCGCCCGGTAGTCCTCCCGCTCGCCGAGCAGGGTCCCCGCGGCGTGGCGTCCCTGCTCCACGGCGTTGGTCCAGTGCTCGACGCGCATGTCCTCGCCGAACAGGGAGTTGTGCCACTGCGCGACGTCGCCGGCTGCGACGACCCGGGGCATCCCCGTGCTCAGGTCCGGCGCGCACCGGACGCCGTTCGCCAGCGCGAGGCCGCTGCCGGCCAGCCAGTCGGTCTGCGGAACGGCCCCGACCCCGGCCAGGACGACGTCGGCGGAGAGCGTCGGCCCCTCGGCGAACTCCACGGTGAAACCGCCGCGGGCCGGGGTGATCTGCCGGAGGGCGACGGCGCACCGCACATCGACCCCGTTGCGTTCGTGCAGCCGGCGGATCCACTCACCGACCTGAGGCCCGAATGCGCGGTTCAGCGGCGTCGCCGCGGTCTCGACCACGGTGACGTCGACGCCGAGCTGCCGAGCGGTCGCCGCGACCTCCAGTCCGATGAACCCGGCGCCGACGACGACGAGGTGCCGACCCGGCACGAGGTCCGCCCGGAGCCGCCGGCTGTCCTCCCAGGTCCGGAGGCGGTGGATGCGGGACGGCTCACCGCACGGGACGGGGAGCTCGCGCGCCGCGGATCCGGTCGCGATGACCAGCCCGTCGAACCCGAGCTCGCTGCCACCGTCGAGCTGGAGCGACCGGCTCGACCCGTCCATCGACAGGACGCGGCGCCCCAGTCGCAGACCGATGCCCCGTTCGTCGTACCAGGACTCCGGGTGCAGCGGCAGCTCGCCGTCGGCGCTCGCGTCGAGCAGGGCCTTCTTCGACAGGGGTGGCTTGTCGTACGGGAGCCCCGCCTCCCCGTCGACCACGGTGATGTCCCCGTCGAACCCCCGGTCGCGCAGCCCCTCGGCCGCACTCACGCCGGCGAGCGAGGCGCCGACGATCGCGATACGTCTCACTCGGGGACGCTCTCGACGGTGATCGCGTGGGCCGGGCAGCCCCGCGCCGAGGCGTCCGCCTTCGCGCGGAGCTCGTCACCCGGCATCTCCTGGCGGAGAACGGCGATGTCCTCGTCCTCGTCGAAGTCCCAGATCTCCGGCGCTTCGATGAGGCAGTTGGCGTATCCCTGGCACTTGGTGCGGTCGAAGACCATCCGATAGCCCATGGGTGGGTCCTCCGAACTCGAGAGGTGGCGTGGACGGGCGGCTCAGTGGCCGGCGGCGCTCAGGTGCGGCATGTCGGGGGTCACCGACGCCAGACGTGCCGCGCGGGGGGTGTTCCGGCTGGTCAGGTTGCGCAGCTCGCCTCCGGTGACCACCGCGGTGATGCCGGGGATGTCACCCACCGCGAGGGCCCCGAGCGCGTCGTCGCGGGTGGAGCCCCACGGGGCGTCGAGGACGACCAGGTCGGCAGCCCGCCCGACCTCGATGAACCCGGCCGGCAGGTCCCACACCCGCGCGTTGTTCCCCGTGGCGGCGGCCCAGATCATCGCCGGGTCCAGGCCCGAGAACGAGGACAGCTCCGCGACCGTCTTGATGACCCCGAGGGGCATCACGCCGGTACCGGTCGGCGTGTCCGAACCGATCACCACCCGCGCGAACTGCCCGTCATCGACGGCCTTGCGCAGGATCCGCAGGGACGACTGGAGGTTGCCCGCCTGCACCAGCTGGAGCGCCATCGAGGTCTCCTCGATGATGCGGTCCACGCCCGCGGCGGGCAGAGAGGTGGGCCCGCCGTTGATGTGCCCGCAGACGTCGGGCGCCAGGTGCAGCAGGTGGTCGGGCGTGATCGGCTTGCTGCCGGGGATGCTGGCACCGCCCGAGTGGCACATGACCGTGATGCCGTGCGCCTGCGCGCCGCGCACCTGGTCGTAACCGTCGGCCGGGTCCTCGTAGAGGCCGAAACCGAACTTGGCGAGGCGGACACCGGCCGCCTGGAGCTCGGCGAAGTCGCTGTCCCGCAGCGTCGGCTCGAGCACCACGGCGCCCGCATGGACCGTCATCCCGCCCGGGTGGAAGTTCTCGAAGCAGGTCCTGGCCGCGATCGCGAGCGCCTTGACCCCCGCCGCGCTGTGCGGGCGACCCTGCGCGTGGATCTCCCCGGGGGAGACCACGCTGGTGATCCCTCCGTGCACGTAGCTGGCGAGGAAGTCCACCGTCTTCTGGCGCGGGGTGTAGTCGCCGAGCACGACGTGGCAGTGGGAGTCGATGAGTCCTGGCGCGATGGTCGCGCCGTTCGCGTCGACGACGACGTCGGACGACGCCACCTCGCTCGCCAGGTCCTGGCGCCGACCGATGTGGGCGATCTTCCCGCCGCGGCTGATGACCGTGTCGACGCCGTCGAGCACCGGGGCCTGGAAGTCGCCGGAGACGACGGTGCCGGCCCCGACGACGGCGATGTCGCCGTTCACTGGGCGGCCCCGCGCCGGGCCTCGTCGACGGTCATCCCGCCGACCCGCGCGTTGATCCGGCCCCGGTTGGCGACGGCCGCGATCACGACGATCTCGTCCGGGTGCGGAGCGTCCGGGATGCGCACCTCGAGGGCGTCGTAGTGGCTGCGCACCCAGATCTCGTCCTTGTAGGCCAGGGGGACGTCGATGACCGCACCGGCGGTGGCCGCCTTGGTGACCGAGGTGATCCAGGCCCTGCCCCCGCCGATGGCGCTTCGGAAGGCGTCCCCGAACACCGACGTCACCGCCGCGTTGACGTGCTCCTGCTCGCCGTCGGTGCCGACCAGCCCGGCCTTCCCGTAGCTCTCGACGGGGTCGCCCAGCAGCCGGGCAGCCTCCTCGCCCAGCATGGTCCCGATGAACCCGGAGGACTCGACCAGCTCGCTGAGGTCCTCGACGTAGCCCTTGCCGGCGTAGGGGTTCTCCATCACGGCGCAAACGGCTACCCGGCGCAGCGGACCACGTTCGTCGGCTCGACCAGCAGCCGAGTGCACGACCTCCACCTGCGAGAAGACCTTGCGGACGGCGGGTTGAGTACTGGCCACGGTCTCTCCTTCGCTAGCGAACAAACGGCCACGTCAAGGGCCGACCAGGACACTAGGTTTGGCGAGAGCCCGGCTTGTCCCCCGGTTGGGTCAAATCGTGCGCTCGGCCGAGAGGCTCCGGATGCGCGATCTAGGTTGGTAGTGGAAGACCGCTATGCCCTCTGCCCCGCACGGTTCTCCGCACACCGGCCGCGGCAGGAACTTCCTCTTTCGGCGATCGCGGTTCGGCACGTCGGCGCCATCGCCGACCAGGACCATCATTCCGTGGACGACGCACATCTACTGGAGCAGGACGTGAAGCTGAAGGTCGGCTATTTCGTCGGAAGCCTTTCGAGCCAGTCGATCAACCGAAGACTGGCCACGGCGTTGATCCGGCTCGCACCGAGCGATCTGTTGCTGGTGGAGGTCCCGATCGGGCGCTTACCCCTGTACAACCGAGACCTCGATCGGGACTTCCCACCGGAGGCTCGTGAGCTGAAGCGAGCCGTGGAGTCCGTCGATGGACTGCTCTTCGTCACCCCTGAATACAACCGATCCATCCCGGGGGCGTTGAAGAACGCCATCGACTGGGGCAGCAGGCCGTGGGGCGACAACTCTTTCGCGCGCAAGCCCTCGGCAATGATCGGCGCTTCGCCCGGGGCGATCGGAACCGCCGTGGCGCAGCAATCGCTCAAGAGCATCCTCAGCTACTGCAATTCGCCACAATTCAACGCGACCGAGGCGTACATCCAGTTCCGACCGGAGCTCTTCAGCGACGACGGCGAAGTCCTGGACGACAGCACCCGAGTCTTCCTATCGACATTCATGGCCGAGTTCCGCGACTTCGTCGTCCGCGTGCGGACGGTCCTTCCCCAGGAGTGACCCGGTCGTAGCGCTCGGCTCGCGGCCGCGCCGCGACGACGGCCAGAGGCCAGAGCACGGCCAGGACCAGGCCCACGGCCGCGTAGGTCCAGTCCAGTCCGATGCCGGCGGCCACCAGTCCGATGACGAGCGCCCCGCTCGCAGTCCCACCGTCGAACGACGCGTTCCACATGGCGCTGGCGGCCGTCGTCCCGCCCTCGCCGGCGCGCCGGAACGCGGCCAGCAGAGTGAGGTTCTGCACGGCGCCGAAGCCGGCGCCGCAGATGCCTGCCCCCATCAGGACCCACGCCGGGCCACTGCCCAGGCCGAGTGCGGTGACCAGCATCCCGGCTGCCGCAGTCCCCAACGACAGCGGCAGCAGCATCCGGCTGTGCATCCGATCGGCCAGCAGGCCCGCTCCCCAGCGCGTGACCGCTGCGGTGAGCCCGAAGACGAGCAACGCGACGGTCGCCAGCACCCCGTCCGGGAGTTCGATGGGCAGGAAGGTGACCAGACCACCCCCGGCCATGGTGACCACGAACAGCACGACCGACGGCGCCAAGGCCGCCCGGGCTGCCGCGAAACCCGTTCCTGCCGGTCCCGGTGGTGCTTCCGGCCCGATCGACCGGACGAGCATCGGTACGAACAGCACCCCCAACACCGGTGCCGCCGACAACCACGCCAACCACCCGATGTGCCCATTCAGGACCAGCGCCACCCCGGCCGGGATGGCGACGAGGTTCGGGATCGCGATCGCCAGCCCGTAGACACCCACGGACTCCCCGCGCCGCTCCGGCGGGGCCACGCGCGTCGCGGACGTCGCCCCGAGCACGGTCAGGACGGCGAACCCGGCGCCCCGCACGGCGGAGATCGCGGAGATCCAGAGCACGCTGTCGTCGAACACGTACAGGGGCGCGGGGAGCCCCATCGCCAGCAGACCGGCGACCAGCACCGACCCGGTGCCGAACCTCGCCGTCAGGGCCGGGACGACCGTCTGCGTGAGGATGGTGACCAGCAGGAAGACCGCGGTGACCACACCGGCGGAACCCTCCGTGGCGCCACCGGCGACCGCGTAGCTCGGGAGGGACGCCAGGGTGAGGCAGTAGCTGACGAAGCCCAGCAGCGTGACACCTATCAGGCCCTGCATCCCCCGTCCGCGCCACAAGGCCGTCCGCGCCCCCGCGAGTCCATGCACCGCTCGAGCATGACCTGGGAGACGCGGCCGCCCGCGCCCGGGTAGGCAGGAGGTCATGCCGCTGCTGACCGTGGGCCACGGATCCGACGACCGCACCGCGCTGGCGGCCCGGCTCGGCGGCGCGGGCGTGGAGCTGCTCGTCGACGTGCGCCGGTTCCCCGGCAGCCGCACCAACCCCGACGTGCGGCAGGAGGCCCTGGCGGAGTGGCTGCCCGCGGCGGGGATCGGCTACCGCTGGGAGGAGCGCCTCGGCGGACGTCGCCGGCTGCCGCCCGGCGAGCCGGTCGCCGACGACTGGTGGACGGTCGCGCAGTTCGCCGCCTACGCGGCCCACACCCGCACGCCGGACTTCGCCGCCGCGATGGACGAGGTCCTGGCCGCAGCCGCCGACCGCACGGTGGCGGTCATGTGCAGCGAGTTCGTGTGGTGGCGCTGCCACCGGCGGCTGGTCGCCGACGTCGCCGTCCTCGCCCGGTCGACGCCGGTGCATCACCTCATGCCCGACGGCCGGCAGAGTCCGCACCGCCCCTCCGACGGCGCGGTCCTCGGCAACGACGGCCGCGTCCACTGGCCCGCCGCCCGCGATGTTGATCAGGTGACCTGATCGTTAGGGGTCCTGGCTCAGCGTCGACCGTGAGCCAGGACCCCACGAGGTGAGCCAGGACGGCGACTGTCCACAGGCTGCCCCGTTCCCGGCCCAGCGACCTCGCGGAATGGTGAGACTCCCCCGGTGCACCCGCTGCTGCAGTGCCGCGCGGACCGGCGTCTCGGAGTCTTCACGAGCCAGGAGGCGTTGGCGGCCGGCTACTCAGTCGATGACATCAAGACGGAGCTGCGCACCCGCCGGTGGACGCGGCTGCGCAAGGGCGTCTACGTCGAGTCCGCACGCCGGGGATCGGCGGACGCTGACGACCGCCATCTCATGGCAGGCATCGCCGTCCTGATGAGCCTCGCGCCCGGCCCGGTGCTCAGTCACGCGTCGGCCGCTCGCCGTCACGGGCTGCTCGTGCCTGCGTCCGCGGGTGGAGACGTGCGGGTCACCGCGGTCGACCAGTGGCGCGCCGGCCGGGGGTACCGCGTCGCCCGGGCCAGGCTCCCCGAGGCGGACGTCGTCCCCTGGATCGAGCCGTTCGCGACCACCTCCGTCCCCCGGACGCTGGTCGACTGCGGTCGGGAGTGGTCCCTGGTGGACACGGTGATCGCTCTGGACGCCGCTCTGCACAAGGGCCGCGTCCTCCGTTCGGAGTTGCAGCTCGCCGTGCACTCCGCCCGGCACCGGACCGGGGCTTCCCAGGCGGCCCGGGCGGTCGGTCTCAGCGACGGACGGGCGGAGTCGCCCCTGGAGAGCGAAGGCCGGCTCGCGCTGCTGGCCGCCGGGCTCCCCCGACCCGAACTGCAGGTCGATCTGCACGACGAGCGCGGGTTCATCGCCCGCATCGACGCCTGGTACGAGGAGGCGGCCGTGGCGATCGAGTTCGACGGCCAGGTGAAGTACAGCGATCCGTACGGGGGCCGATCACCGCACGACGTCCTCTGGGAGGAGAAACGCCGGGAGGACCGCGTCCGCCGCCTCGACGTCCGCGTGGTGCGCATCGCCAAGGCCGACCTGGGCGCTCCTTGGCCGCGGGTGACCGCCGACCTGCGGCGGATACTGGCGACGCCGCCCGCGAGGCCGCGGCGCTTCACCGTCGTCCGTCGTCCGGAGCCGGGGTCGGAGCTCGACGTCGCCTGAGCCCGCTGTCCTGGCTCACCGTATGGGGTCCTGGCTCACGGTCGACGCTGAGCCAGGACCCCTGACGATCAGGTCACCTGATCAACATGCACGGGTCAGCCCATGTACGGGTAGCGGTGGTCGGTCGGGGGCGCGAACGTCTCCTTGATCGACCGGCTGCTGGTCCAGCGCATGAGGTTCTGCTTGGCACCCGCCTTGTCGTTGGTGCCCGACGCCCGCCCCCCGCCGAAGGGCTGCTGCCCGACGACGGCGCCGGTGGGCTTGTCGTTGACGTAGAAGTTGCCCGCCGCGTGCCGCAGGAACTTCTGCGCGTGCGCGATCGCCACCCGGTCCTGCGCGATGACCGCACCGGTGAGCGCGTAGGGCGCGACCGACTCCATCTGGGTCAGCACGGCGTCGTAGTCGGCGTCGTCGTAGACGTGCACCGCCAGCACCGGCCCGAAGTACTCGGTGGTGAACACCTCGTGGCCCGGGTCGGTGCCCTCGATGATCGTCGGCCGGACGAAGAAGCCCTCGGCGTCGTCGGCGGTGCCCCCGGCCACGATCGACAGCGCCGGGTCGTCGTCCACCCGGTCCAGCACGTCGGAGAGCTTCGAGAACGACTTCCGGTCGATGACCGCGCCCATGAAGTTCGAGAAGTCGGTGACGTCGCCCATCGGCAGCGATTCGGTGGTGGCCACGAGGTCGTCCTTCAGCCGCGCCCACACCGAGCGGGGCACGTAGGCCCGGGACGCCGCCGAGCACTTCTGCCCCTGGTACTCGAACGCGCCGCGGACCAGCGCGGTGCGCAGCACGTCGACGTCGGCCGACGGGTGGGCGACGACGAAGTCCTTGCCCCCGGTCTCCCCCACGATCCGCGGGTAGCCGCGGTAGCCCGCGATGTTCTCCCCGACCGTGCGCCACAGGTGCTGGAACACCGGCGTCGACCCGGTGAAGTGGATGCCGGCGAGGTCGCGGTCGGCCAGGGCGACCTCGGAGACGGCGACCCCGTCGCCGGGCAGCATGTTGATCACACCCGGCGGGAGGCCGGCCTCCTCCAGCAAACGCATGAGGAAGTGCGCGGCGAACTGCTGCGTGGGCGCGGGCTTCCACACCACGGTGCTGCCCATGAGCGCGGGCGCCGTCGGCAGGTTCCCGGCGATCGCGGTGAAGTTGAACGGCGTGATCGCGTAGACGAAGCCCTCGAGCGGACGGTGGTCGGTGCGGTTCCAGACGCCGGGTGAGGACTTCGGCTGCTCGGCGAGGATCTCGCGGGCGAAGTGCACGTTGAAGCGCCAGAAGTCGATGAGCTCGCACGCGCTGTCGATCTCGGCCTGCTGCGCCGTCTTGCTCTGACCCAGCATCGTGGCGGCGTTCAGCGTCTGCCGCCACGGCCCGGCCAGCAGGTCGGCGGCGCGCAGGAAGACCGCCGCGCGGTCGTCGAAGGAGAGGTCCTGCCAGGTCGGCGCGGCCTCCTTGGCGCAGCGGATCGCGTCCTGCGCGTCGGCGTGCGTGCTGTGCGCGGACGTGCCCAGCACGGCGGCGTGCCGGTGCGGCTGCACGACGTCGAACCGGTTGCCGCCCGCCATGCGTTGCCGGCCGCCGATGGTGCCGGTCAGCTCCACCGGGGCGCTCGCCAGCTCGGCGAGGCGCCGCTGCAGCTCGTCGCGCTCGGGCGTGCCGGGGGCGTAGGTGAGCACTGGCTCGTTGTGCGGAGGGGGGACCTGGGTGACGGCGTCCATGGGGACCTCTCGGGGTTCTGGATCGGGTGGCCGGCGAACGGGTTCAGGAGCGGGTGGCCAGCGAACGGAGGAAGAAGGCCACGTTGGCGGGGCGCTCGGCCAGCCGGCGCATGAAGTAGCCGTACCAGTCGGCGCCGTAGGGGACGTAGGCGCGGACGCGGGTGCCGGCGGCGGCCAGCCGGCGCTGCTCGTCGGGGCGGATGCCGTAGAGCATCTGCACCTCCCAGGAGTCCGCCGACCGCGAGTGCTGCGCGGCCAGCTCGTGCGCCAGCGCGACCATGGCGGGGTCGTGCGACCCGACCATCGGGTACCCCGGGCCGGCCATGAGGATCTCCAGGCAGCGCGCGTAGGCGGCGTCGACGTCCTTCTTCTTCTGGTGCGCGACGGCGGGCGGCTCGTCGTAGGCGCCCTTGACCAGGCGCACCCGCGAGCCGGTGACGGCCAGCGCCTTGGCGTCGTCCTCGGTGCGGAAGAGCATCGCCTGCAGCGCGACGCCCGTGCCCGGGTGCTCCTTGCGCAGCTCGGCGAGGACGGCGAGCGTCGAGTCGACGGTCCGGGAGTCCTCCATGTCGAGGGTCACGGTCGTGCCGATCGCGGTGGCCGCCGCCACCACGGGCCGCACCAGGTCCACGGCGGTCTCGTGCCCGTCGGGCAGCGCCTGGCCGAACGCCGAGAGCTTCACCGTCACCTCGGCCCCGTCGCCCAGGCCCAGGCCGGCCAGCCCGTCGAGGGCGGCCAGGTAGGCGTCGCGGGAGCGCTCGGCCTCGGCGCGGGTGGTGACGTCCTCGCCGAGGTGGTCGAGGGTGACCGCGATCCCGTCGGCGGTCAGCGCGCGGACGGCGGCGAGGGCGTCGTCCAGCGACTCCCCGGCGACGAAGCGGTCGACCACCCGGCGGGTGGCCGGCGTGCCGGTGACCGCCCGCCGCAGGGCGGGCCGTCGGGAGGCGGCCAGCAGGGCCTTGGAGAGCAGCACGGGACCTCCCGGGAGCGGACGACGCCAGCACCCCGAACGCTAGGCACGCGGCCTCCTCAGGACCAGGGACAGATGTCCGGACTTCCCCGGTCTGCTCTCATACAGCTGTACGACGACGAGGAGGGGCGGCGGTGCGGGACGAGCTGCAGGAGCTGGTCGACGACGTGTCCCGGGTGCTCGGCGCCCCCGCCACCCTGGAGGACGCCGCCTTCACGCTGCTGGCCTTCTGCGCGCACGACGACAGCGGTGCCGAGCCCATGGACGCCGTCCGTACCCGGTCGATCCTCACCCGCGGCTCCGCGCCCGAGACCCGGCGCTGGTTCGAGGACTTCGGCATCGCGTCGGCGACCCGCCCGATGCGGACGCCGGCCGATCCCGCCGCCGGCGTCCTCACCCGGCTGGTGATCCCCGTTCGCCACGAGGGCCGTACCCGGGGGTACCTCTGGCTCCTGGACGACGGCCGGATCGACCCCGGGGATCTCGCCGATCCGGCGCTGCGCCGGGCCCTGGACCTGGCCGCGGCGGCGGGGCGCGTGCTCGCCGGCCGCCCGGCCGACGACCTGGGGCCGGAGCTCGCCGACGCGCTGACCGGCCGCCCGGCGGCCCGGGCGCAGGCCGCCCGGCGGCTCGGCGACCGGCTGACCGGCGAGGGCGCCCAGGTGCTGGTCGCCCTCACCTCCGCCGACGGCGGCCCGTTGCCGGAGCGGCGGTTGCCGGCGGCCGGTGCGGTGGCGACGGTCCTCGACGACGGCGTCGCCGTCCTGGTGCCCACGCCCACGCCCACGGACCTCCGGCCGGCCGGCGCGCTCGCCGCCGCGACGCTGGCCACCCTGCCGGTGGGCAGCACGGCGGGCGTCTCGTCGGCCCGCCGCGGCGCCGACGACCTGCCCGGCCAGTGGGGTGAGGCCCGCGCCGCGGCACGGGTCGCCGCCGTCGTCGACCGGTTCTTCCCGGTCGCCCACTGGGGCGAGCTCGGCGGGTGGCGGCCGGTCACTGCACTACCGGGCCCCGATCCGCTGCTGGCGCCGCTGCTCGCCGACCCGGTGCTGACCACGACGGCCGAGACCTTCCTGGACTGCGCCGGCAGCGCCTCCCGGACGGCGGAGTCGCTGCACATCCACCGGCAGACGCTGTACTACCGGCTGGGCCGGATCGGGGCGCTGACCGGTCTCGACCTCGCCGACGGCGATGCCCGGCTGCTGCTGCACGCCGGGCTGCGCGCGGCCCGGCTGTCCGGCGGCCCGCGGCCGGCCCGCTCGTGACGGCCGCCGGTCGCCTAGGCTCGGGGCGATGGCTGCGGGAGAGATGGTTGCGCCGGTGGACCCCCGCGGCGGGCACGACGACGTGCTACGCGCGCTGCGCACCGGCACGGCGGAGGAGCACCAGCTCCTCGAGGACACCCTGGAGCTGCTGGACCCGGAGCTCGACCGGGAGCGGCTGGCGCACGTCCTCGGCCTGATGCACGGCTTCTGGGCGGCGGCCGAGCGGGGCCTCGACACCTGGGCCACCCAGCACCCCGCGGACGCCGCGACCGTGGACTGGACCCGCCGCCGCCGGGCCGATCTCTTCGCCGCGGACCTCGCGGCGCTGAGCACGCCCGTCCCCGCCGGGACGCCGGAGCTGCCGGCCGTTGCCAGCACCGACGAGGCCCTGGGCCGGCTCTACGTGCTCGAGGGGTCGACCCTCGGCGGCACGTTCATCGACCGCCACCTCGCGGCGCTCCCCCACCTGGCCGGCGTCCGCATCCGCGCCTTCTCGCCCTACGGCCAGGAGACGGGGGCGATGTGGGCCGCCTACCGCCGGGTCACGCGGGCGCACGTGGCCGCGGGCGGCGACGCCGACCGGGTCGTCGCCGCAGCGCGCGAGACGTTCCGCGTGCTCGCCGCGTGGTGCCGCCCCGCTGCCCGACAGCAGGCCCGGGGGTGACCGACGTCGAGCGCGGGGCCGGGTTGCTGGCCCCGGGCGACCCCGTCGACCTCACCAACTGCGAGCGCGAGCCGATCCACATCCCGGGCAGCATCCAGCCGCGTGGGGTGCTGATCGCCGTGCGCGACCCCGACTGGATCGTGCAGCAGGTGTCGGAGAACCTGGCCGACCTCACGGGCGTGGACTGGCGGCGCGCGCTGGGCCGGCCGCTGGCCGAGGTCATCGGCGCGGCACCGGCCGCCGCGGTGATCCGCTCCGCGAGCGCCTTCGGCGACCTGCGCGAGCGCAACCCGGTCGAGGTCACCCTCGACGTCGGCGGCGAGCCGCTGCCCGTGGACGCCCTCCTGCACCGGACGGAGATCGACCCCGGGCCCGTCCGCGCCGTGGACGCCCGGCCCGACCCCACCCCCGGGGAGTCGGCGCCGGTCACCACCCTCGTCGTCGAGCTGGAGCCGGCCCGCGGACCGCGACCGTTCTCCTTCCCGAACACCTACCAGGCCGTGCGCGGCACCGTCGGCGAGCTCAACCGCGCCGCGACGCTGCAGGAGCTCTACGACATCACCGCCCGGGCGGTGCGGGCGCTGACCGGCTTCGACCGGGTGATGGTCTACCGGTACGACGCCGACTACAACGGCGAGGTGGTGGCCGAGGCCAAGACCCCCGAGCTCAACTCCTTCCTCGGGCTGCACTACCCGGCCAGCGACATCCCCGCCCAGGCGCGGGCGCTGTACGAGAAGAACTGGATCCGGCTGATCTCCGACGTCGGGTACGCCCCCGTCCCCCTCCGTCCGACCGTCCACCCGGTCACCGGCCGGCCGCTGGACCTCACGTTCTCCACCCTGCGCAGCGTCTCGCCGATCCACGTCGAGTACCTGGGCAACATGGGCGTCCACGCCTCGATGTCCATCTCCCTGCTGCGCGGCGACCGGCTGTGGGGGCTCATCGCCTGCCACCACTACAGCGGACCGCACGCCCCGCCCTACGCCACCCGCGCCGCCGCGGAGTTCCTCGGCTCCACCCTCTCGCTGCGGCTGACCGACCGGGCGCAGGAGGACGAGTTCGACCGCGCCCTGCGGGTCCGCTCCACCCTGGCCTGGCTGACCGCCGCCGCCATGGACGAGGAGCGCCCGCTCACCGAGACGGTGCTGGGCTCCCCCAGCCTGCTGGACCTGCTGGCCGCCGACGGGGTCGTGGTGAACCTGCAGGGCGCCCGGGGCACCGCCGGCGCCGGGCTGCGGCCCGGGCTGGCCGACGCCATCGCCGGGTGGGCCGCCACCCGCGGCGAGGACGTCGTCGCCACCGACGCGCTGGCCGCCGCCGCGCCGGGCCTCGGCCCGGTCGGCCCGGCCTGCGGCGTGCTCGTGATCCCGCTACCGGAGGGCCAGTACGTGCTCTGGTTCCGCGGCGAGGCGGTACGGCACATCGACTGGGGCGGCGATCCCCGCAACAAGGCGATCGCCGAACGCGAGGGCGCGGAGGTCCGGCTCAGCCCGCGCAAGTCCTTCGAGCGCTGGCGGGAGACCGTCCGCGGCCGCTCCGAGTCGTGGACGCCGCAGGAGCAGGGCGAGGCCGCCGAACTGCGCACCCACCTGCTGGAGGCGCTGTACGCGCGGTCGCGCCGCATCGTGCGCGCCGCGGAGACGCTGCAGCGCAGCCTGCTCTCCGACCCGCCCGAGCCCGACCACCTGGCGGTGGCCGTGCGGTACGTGCCGGCCGCGCGGGAGGCACAGGTCGGCGGCGACTGGTACGACGTCTTCCAGCAGCCCGACGGCTCGACGGTGCTCGTCATCGGCGACGTCGTGGGCCACGACACCGAGGCCGCGGCGACGATGTCCCAGCTGCGCGGCCTGCTGCGTGGCATCGCCTACGACAGCGCGGCCGGTCCCGCCGAGGTGCTGTCCCGGCTGGACGCGGCGATCGAGGGGCTGGACCTGGGCGCCCTGGCCACGGTGCTCGTGGGGCGGCTCGACCGGCCGGCGGGCTCGGCCGACGACCGCACCCGGTTGCGCTGGGCCAGCGCCGGGCACCTCCCGCCGCTGCTGGTCGCACCCGACGGCACGCAGCAGCTGCTGGTGCCCGACCGACCCGGCCTGCTCCTCGGCGTGGACCCCTCCGCCGTCCGCGCGGAGCACCAGACGGTGGTCCCCCCCGGCGCCACGCTGCTGCTCTACACCGACGGGCTGGTCGAGCGCCGCGACCAGGTCTTCGACGACGGCGTCGAGCTGCTCGGCCGCGCGCTCGCCGAGTTGCGCCACCTACCGGTGACCGAGATGTGCGACGCGCTCATCGACCGGCTGCTGCCCGAGGGCGGGGAGGACGACGTCGCGCTCGTCGCCGCCCGGCTCCGGCCCCCGCCGGGCTGAGCCGGCCGCTCAGCTCCCGCCCGGGGCGGTGAAGCGGGGCGTCAGCCCGTCGTCGGGTGGGCCGCCGTCCGACGGCAGCGGGCGCTCGTCCTCGGCCGCGCGGACGACGGCGATGGGGTCCTCGGGGGCGGCGGTGCGGCTCTGCTCCAGCGCGGCCAGCAGGCGCTCCTCGTCGGGTGCCAGGTCACCGGGGCCCAGCCGCCCGCCGGGGCTGCCCGCGTCGGAGCCCGACGCCATCGCGGTGTCCGGCGTGGGGTCGTCCGGGGCGTTCATGCGGCAGTTCCTCATGGTCGGTCAGCGCGGGAAGTTCGGTTCGAGCCGGGGCACGATCTGCATCTCGGGGACGAACGCCGCCGGGTGCAGGAGCAGCAGGGTGCGGATGGCCTCGGCGACCGCCGACGGCGGCATCATCAGGTGCCCGGGGATCCCCCACTGCTCCATCATCGGGGTGTCCATCGCGGCGGGGATGACGCTCTGCACCCGGCACGGGAACGGCCGCTCGGTGCCGTCGTCCAGCCGCACGGCCTTCTCCCGCAGCTCCCGCTGGATGCAGCGGGTCGCGTTGAGGAACCCCGCCTTGGAGCCGTTGTAGGCGATCGCCCCGCTGCCCGAGGTGATCGCCGAGAGCGACACCACGTGCACGACGTCGGCGGTGCGCCCCTCCGGCAGGTCCTGCACCCGCTTCGTGAACTCGCTGGTCAGGAAGATCGGGCCCTCGCAGTTGACCGCCTGCACCCGCTGGTAGTCGGCGAGGTCGATGTCGGTGATGTAGCCCGGCCGGTCGATGCCGGCCACGTTGACCAGGACGTCGAACGCGTCGCCGTGCCGGTCGAACAGGTCGGCCACGACGGTCCGCCGGCTCTCGTCCTGGGTGACGTCCAGGGGGACGACCTCCGCCGAGCCGCCCGCGGCGACCACCCGCGACCGCGTCTCCTCGCTGCCCGACGCGTCGATGTCGGCGACCACCACGTGCGCGCCGCTCTCGGCCAGCGCCAGCGCCGTGGCCCGGCCGAGCCCGCTGGCCCCGCCGGTCACCAGTGCGACCCGGCCCTTCAACGACGCCTCCACGGCAGCTCCTCGGTCGTCGGTGCGCGTCCGTCGCCGACAGCCTCGCCGACAACCGCCGGCAGCGCAGGTCGGGGCCGGCAGGGGCGACCGACCGCGCCTTTCCGGGGCCGCGGTCAGATGCGGTGGAGGCCCGCTTCCTCGATGAGCCTCGCCTGCTCACGGCACCACGGGGACCACGCGTCGCCCTCGGTCTCCTGCCGCCGGCGGAACGCAGCCCAGTCCAGCAGCTCCCACTCGGCCACCTCGCTGGGCTCCGGCGCCGGCGACCCGGTGAAGCGCCCGACGTAGACCGGGCAGATCTCGTTCTCGACGACGCCGCGGAACTCCGCCCGGTACCGGTAGCCCGGGAGGGCGGGGCGGACGTCGGCGACGGACAGGCCCAGCTCGAAGCCGGCGCGTCGGGCGATCGCAGCCCCGTCGTCCTCACCGGGCCCCGGGTGACCGCAGACGGTGTTGGTCCACATCCCCGGGAACGTCGGCTTGTCCTCGGCCCGGCGGGTGATCAGCAGCCGGCCGTCGTCGGCGAAGAGGTAGGCGGAGAACGCGCGGTGCAGCGGCGTCTCGCCGTGGTGCACCTGTGGCTTGGGCATCGTGCCGATCGCCAGACCCTCCTCGTCCACCAGCACGATCATCTCGACAGGAGTGGCGGTCACCGGCCCATGGTCCCCGATCGACCGGGGGCGCGCCCGCTCCGCTCCCCCCGGTGCGCGGGGGCGGGCTTCGGGGCACAGTCGGGGTGTGGACAGCTTCGACCGGAACGGCCTGACCTTCGACGTCCGGGACGCCGGACCGACCGACGGCGACCCCGTCGTCCTCCTGCACGGCTTCCCGCAGGACTCCACCGCCTGGGACCGGGTGGCACCGGCGCTGCACCAGCACGGCCTGCGCACCCTGGCGCCCGACCAGCGCGGGTACTCGCCCCGGGCGCGGCCGCGCGGGCGGGCGGACTACCGGCTGCGCGAGACGGCGGGGGACGTCCTCGCCCTGCTCGATGCCGCCGGCCTGGAGTCCGCGCACGTGGTGGGCCACGACTGGGGCGGCATCGTCGGCTGGGCCCTGGGTGCCTGGCACCCCGACCGGGTGCGCACGCTGACCGCGCTCTCCGTACCGCACCCGGCCGCGATGGCCCGCGCCGTGGTGACCAGCGACCAGGCGCTGCGCTCCTACTACGTGGGGGTGTTCCAGCTGCCCGTGCTGCCCGAGCGGCTGCTGCTCGCCGGCGACGGCGCCGCGCTGCGAAGAATGCTGCGGCACGGCGGCCTCCCCGAGGACGCCGTCGACCGGTACGCGCAGCGGATGCGCGAACCGGGTGCGCTGACCGCGGCCCTGAACTGGTACCGGGCCCTGCCGTGGAGCGGGCGCGACCCGGTCGGGAAGGTGCGGGTGCCGACGCTGCACGTGTGGAGCACCGGGGACGCGTTCCTCGGCCGCGCCGCGACCGAGGACACCGCTCGCTTCGTCGAGGCGCCGTACCGGCTCGAGGTCCTCGACGACGTGACGCACTGGATCCCGGAGCTCGCCGCGGAGCGGACCGCCGAGCTGGTCACCGCCCACGTGCGCGGCTGAGCGCTGCGCCGCCCTCGCGCCACCGTCCGGATCGGCGGCCCGAAAGTCGGCATGGGGCTGTTCGGCGCCCCGGCTGCGGGGTAGCCCCGGAGCGTCCGGTAACCGACACCGAGGGAAGGGGACGACCTGATGACCACGTCGACCACGGAAACCGGTCGCGTCACGGGCACCGCCGACAAGGACTACAACCTGATCTGGTTCACCGAGGCCAGCCTCAGCAACGCGCTGCGCCTCGAGGCCTACATCCAGGACGCCGAGCGCGCCGGGGACGAGGAGCTCGCGGAGTTCTTCCGCAAGGCGCAGAACGAGAGCCGCAAGGGTGGCGAGCAGGGGAAGGCCCTGCTCAAGGCACGCCTGAGCAGCTGAGCGATCCGACGACCGTCCTGATCCGGGGCGGGGCCCGCACCCGCGGCGCCCCGCCCCGGTTCGCGTGCACGCCGGGGTAGTTTCCTCCGCGATGACCGCCGAACCGAGGACCACCGCCACCCGGGCCGAGCGCCTCGACCGGCTGCCCGTCACCCGTGAGCACGGCCGGCTGGTGGTCGGCTCGGGCATCGGGTGGGCGCTGGACGCCATGGACGTCGGCCTGATCTCGTTCGTGATGACCGCGCTCGTCGCGCAGTGGGGGTTGTCGAACAGCGAGGTCTCGTGGATCGGGTCGATCGGCTTCGTGGGCATGGCGCTGGGCGCCACGCTCGGCGGTCTGCTGGCCGACCGGTTCGGCCGCCGCCAGGTGTTCGCCC
This sequence comes from Blastococcus sp. SYSU DS0753, assembly GCF_054051175.1. Classification (NCBI taxonomy): domain Bacteria; kingdom Bacillati; phylum Actinomycetota; class Actinomycetes; order Geodermatophilales; family Geodermatophilaceae; genus Blastococcus; species Blastococcus sp. SYSU DS0753. The sequence goes on from NZ_JBJHAT010000006.1 coordinate 28,716, forward strand.
TGACCCTGCTCGTCTTCGGGGTGGCCACGGGCGCCGCGGCGCTGTCGTGGTCGGTCGGTGCGCTGCTGGTCTTCCGGTTCCTCATCGGCCTGGGGCTGGGCGCGGAGCTGCCGGTCGCCTCCACCCTGGTCAGCGAGTTCGCCCCGGCGCGGGTGCGCGGCCGGGTGGTCGTGCTGCTGGAGGCGTTCTGGGCGGTGGGCTGGACGCTGGCCGCGCTCATCGGCTACTTCGTCGTCCCCGTCGGCGACGACGGCTGGCGCTGGGCGCTCGCGATCGGGGCCGTGCCCGCCCTCTACGCCGTCGTCGTCCGCCGCGGGCTGCCCGAGTCGGTGCGCTTCCTCGAGCTGCGCGGTCGCACCGACGAGGCGGAGGCGACGGTGCGCCGGTTCGAGCGCGCCGCGGACGTCGCGCCGGTCGCGTCGCCGCCCCCCGCACCGCCGGCCACCCCGCCGGGTGTCGGTGCCCTCTGGGCGGCCGGCACCGCCCGCCGGACGGCCGCGCTCTGGATCGTCTGGTTCGGCATCAACTTCGCCTACTACGGCGCCTTCATCTGGCTGCCGACGCTGCTGTTCAACGAGGGCTTCTCCCTGGTGAGGTCCTTCCAGTACACGCTGATCATCACGATCGCCCAGTTGCCCGGGTACGCCCTGGCGGCCTACCTGATCGAGAAGTGGGGGCGCCGCCCGACGCTGGCCACCTTCCTGCTGGGCTCCGCGCTGGGCGCCGGGCTGTTCGCGGCCGCCGACGGCGACACCGCGGTGCTCGTGACCGGGATGGTGCTGTCGTTCTTCAACCTCGGCGCCTGGGGTGCCCTCTACGCGGTGACACCGGAGATCTACCCGACCGCGCTGCGGGCGACCGGCGCCGGCGCCGCCGCGGGCTTCGGCCGGCTGGCCTCCATCGCCGCGCCCCTGTGCGTGCCGCTGCTGGTCGACGCCGGGGGCACGGGGCTGGTGTTCGCCACCTTCGCCGTCTTCTTCGTGGTGGCCGCGATCGCGGCGTGGGCACTGCCCGAGCTACGGGGCCGGTCACTCGACGACGACGCCACCTCGCCCGACCCCGCCCGCTCGACCGGCTGATCGCGGGGCGCGCCGGTTGGCGCGGGGGCGGACGGGTAGCCGCAGGACATGCCGAACCTCTCCCCCGGCCAGCTCTCCGGCCGCACCATCGCCGTCACCGGAGCCAGCGGCAACGTCGGCACCGCCCTCCTGCGTCGGCTCACCGACCCGAGGGCCGGCGTGGCCGAGGTCCGCGGGCTGGCCCGGCGCCGGCCGCCGGCGACGGCCCCGTACGACGGCGTCCGCTGGCACTCCGCCGACCTGGGGGAGGCCGCGAGCGAGGCGGAGATCGCCGAGTTCGTCGAGGGAGCCGACGCGGTGGTGCACCTGGCCTGGGCGCTGCAGCCGGGCCGGCAGCCCGATCGCCTGCGCGAGGTGAACGTGGCGGGCACCCGGCGGGTGGCCCGCGCGGCGGCGGCCGCCGGGGTCGGCCAGTTCGTGCACATGAGCTCGATCGGCGCCTACGCCGCCGGCGCGCGCGGGCAGCGGGTGACGGAGGACTGGCCGACGACCGGCATCCCGAGCGCGCAGTACAGCCGCGACAAGTCCGAGGCCGAGCGGGTGGTCCGCGAGGTGTTCACCCGACACCCGGACACCACCCTGACCGTCGTCCGCCCCACCCTCGTCCTGCAGCCGGAGGCCAGCAGCGAGATCGGCCGCTACTTCCTGGGGCCGCTGCTGTTCGGGGCCGCGCGCATGCTGCCCGGCGCGGTCGCCCGGCTGCTCCCGCTCCCCCTGCCCGCGCTGGCCCTCTCGTTCGTGCACGCCGACGACGTCGCCGACGCCCTCGAGCGGATGCTCGACCGCCGTGCCCCCGGCCCGTTCAACCTGGCGGCCGAGCCGCTGATGGACGCCGACGCGCTGGCCCGCGCCCTCGGCTCGGTGCGGATCCCCACCCCGGCGTTCGCGGTGCGCGCCGGGCTGCACGCGGCGTTCACCGCGCACGTGGTGCCCACCGAGCCCGGCTGGGTGGACATCGGCACGCAGGCGCCCGCGCTGAACACCGCCCGGGCGCGCAAGCTGCTCGACTGGGCCCCGTTCCACGCCGGCGACGACGTGCTGCGGCAGTTCGTGGCGGCGCTCGGCACCGGCACCGGTGCGCCCGGGCCGTTGCTGCGCCCGGCGGGCGGCCCGGAGCTGGACCCGGCCGGTGACCGGGCCAACGCGCCCGGGCCGCGGGCCAACTGACTCAGCCGGGCAGGCTGCCCAGCAGGGTGCGGGTCATCGCGTTGCGGGTGTCGAGCAGCTCGTCCAGCGCCGCGGTCAGATCACCCGCCGACACCGTGAGCCCGCCGCCGTCCGGGGTCCGCGCCGCCGCCACCAGCGCGGCCCGGCGGAGCAGCTCCTTGAGGAAGGACGCCGTCACGCCCTCGGTCCGGGCGATCACGTCGTCCAGGCCGCTGGTGTCCACCTCCAGCGTCCCGCGGTAGAGGTCGAACAGCGCCCGGCGCGCCGCCGCGTCGGGCAGCTCCAGCGCCACCGCCTGGTCCACCCGGCCCGGGCGTGCGGCCAGCGCAGGCTCCAGCAGGTCGGCGCGGTTCGTGGTGAGCACGAAGACGACGTCGGCGTCCTCGGCCAGCCCGTCCATCTCGTTGAGCAGCTGGAACAGCAGCGGATGCTGGCCCGGGTGCATGCCGCGGTCCTCGGCGATCAGGTCGACGTCCTCCACGACGAGCATGGCCGGCGCCAGCGCCCGTGCCACCGAGCACGCCTCGGCGATCAGGTGCAGCGCGTTGCCGGTGAGCTGGATGACCGTGGTGTCGCGCAGGTTGCTCACCAGGTACCGGACGGTGTGGGTCTTGCCGACGCCGGGCGGGCCGTAGAGCAGCACCCCGCGCTTGAGGTGCTGGCCGGCCGCGAGCAGGCGCTCCTTGTGCCGGGCGACGTCCACCACCTGCCGCCGGATCTCGGCGAGAGTGGCCGGCGCCAGGATCAGCTGGTCGGCCCGCAGCTCCGGCCGGCGGTGGAACTGCAGCAACGTCTGCCCGTGCCCGAACACCTCCTGACCGAAGGAGAGCACCTGGCCGCGGAACACGTTGTGCTCGATGCTCGCGGCGCGGATCTCGGCGGCGGCACGGGCCACCGCGGCCGGGTCGGTGCCCACCAGCTGCACCGACACCTGCGGCACGCCGTACTCCGGCGCCGCACCCCGCAGCAGCAGCGCCGCGCGGCTGCCGTCGGGCTCGGTGACCAGGTAGATCGCGCACCGCTGGCAGGCCCGGACCTCGCCGTCGGGGCCGCAGGCGAGGTTGACCGTGGCCGGGTTGCCCGGCCGGGGTCCGTGCGGGTGCTCGCCGTCGGGACCGAGCAGGTCGCCGAGGCCGAACTGGGTGTGCTGGAACCCGGCCACCCCGACCAGCTCGTGCGTCCGCCCCGCCCCGGTCAGCCAGGCGTCGACCCCGGCCTGGACGTTGACGTGCTCGTAGCCGGGCCAGGTCTCCTCCACCACGTCCAGCCCCTCGGCCGCGTCGCCCAGGTGCGCCGCCAGCACCCGGGACAGCCGCGGCCGCTCCCCCGCGCGGGCGGCGCCGACCAGCGCCCGCACGCCGCGCCGGGCGAGCCGGCCGACGTCGGCCAGCTCCGGCCGCAGCCCGTCGGGAGCCGCGACAGCCGCCGCGGTGAGCGGCTGGTAGGAGCCGCTGTAGCTGACGTACGTGCGCCGCACGTGCCCTCCTGGTGCATCGGTGGAGGGCGGACGCTACCGGGTACCGGGCGGTTCCCGAACCCGTTTCAGCTGCGGCTGGTCCAGGCACCTACGTCGCGGCCGGTGCGCGCGAACACCTCCGAGGCCCGCTCCGCGCGCAGGGCGACCAGCAGCGCCTCCCCCTCGGCCAGCGTCGTCGCCGGGTCGTCCTCGGCCACCAGCCGGGCGGTCGCGGTGGCCCGCCGGCCGTCGACCGAGACCAGCTGACCGGTCACCACCAGCGGCACGCCCAGGTGCACGGGCCGGCGGTAGGTGACGGAGAGGGTCGCCGTCAGCCCGCCGTGACCGGCGCCGCGCGCGGAGCGCGCCAGCACGTGGTCCAGGAGCGTGGCCACCACCCCGCCGTGCACGAGCCCGGGCGGGCCCTCGAGCTTCTTGCCGATCGTGACCCGGCCGACGCAGCGGCCCTCGGCCGGGAAGTCCTCGACGACCATCGGCGGCGCGACCGGGCTGCCCGGCCCGTACACCGGGCTGTACCACCGCTGGCCGGTCTCCGGGTCGTCCACCGAAGCGATCTCGTGCACCTCGCGCAGGTCCTCCGACAGCAGCGCGGTCAGCTCGCGCGCGGCCCGGATCGCCTCGCTCAGCCGGTCGACCGGCGCCTCGGTGCGGACGGCGGCGTCGACCAGCTCGCGCAGGGCCTCACCGAGCTCCGCCGCCGCCTCGCGACGGACCCCGCGCTCGTCGTCGGTGAGCTCGGGCCTAGCCACGTGCCATGCCGGCCTCACGCAGCAGCGCGCCGCCGATGATGACCCGCTGCACCTCGCTGGTGCCCTCGTAGAGCCGGAACAGCCGGGCGTCGCGGTAGAAGCGCTCCACCGGCGTCGTCCGCAGGTAGCCCATGCCGCCATGCACCTGCACGGCCTTGTCGACGGCGCGGCCCACCATCTCGGTGCAGAAGAGCTTGGCCGACGACGGGCCGACGGAGGTGTCCTCGCCGGAGTCGTAGCGGGCGGCGACGTCGCGCACCATGCTGCGGCCGGCGAGCAGCTCGGCGTGCATGTCGGCGAGCATCGCCTGGACCAGCTGGAAGCGGCCGATCGGCGCCCCGCCCTGCTTGGCGGTGGCGGCGTAGGCGACCGACTCGTCGAGCACCCGCTGCGCCATGCCGACGCAGAGCGCGGCGATGTGCAGCCGGCCGCGGGAGAGCACGGTGAGGGCCTTCGCGTAGCCGCGGCCCTCCTCGCCGATCAGCGCGTCGGCGGGCACCCGCACGTCGTCGAAGAACACCTCGCTGGTCCAGGCGCCGGCCTGGCCCATCTTCGCGTCCTTGGGGCCGACGGTGACGCCCGGCGTCGTCGTCTCGACGACGAAGCTGGAGATGCCCCGGCCGCCCTTCTGCTCCGGGTCGGTGCGGGCGAAGACGACGAACAGGTCGGCGATCGGCGCGTTGGTGATGTAGCGCTTGCTGCCGTTGATGACCCACTCGTCGCCGTCCCGGCGGGCGCTGGTGCGCAGTGCCGAGGGGTCGGAGCCGGCCTCGGCCTCGGTGAGCGCGAAGGAGCCGATGAGCTCACCGGCCGACAGGCGCGGCAGGTACTTCTTCTTCTGCTCCTCGCTGCCGAACTTCGCGATCACCTGGCCGGAGATGCCGTTGTTCGTGCCGAAGAGGGAGCGGAAGGCGGGCGTCGTGTAGCCGAACTCCATCGCGAGCTCGACGTCCTCGCTCATCGTGACGCCGAGCCCGCCGTAGTCCTCGGGCAGCGCGTACCCGAACAGACCCATCTCCGCGGCCTGCGCCCGCAGGTCGTCGGGGATGCGGTCCTCGTCCTCGATCTGCTCCTCGCGGGGCAGCACCGATTCGCGGATCAGCTGTCGAACGGCGTCCTTGACCTGGCGGAAGTCCTCGGCGTCCACGCAGGCCATGGTGACGCGTGCCTCAGCCCTCCGGCGCGCCGGGGGTCCCGCCGCGCCGGTGAGGCATAGGAAGCTCTACCTGCATCCGGGGGTGGCTGAACGCGGGTAGAGCTTCCTATGCCCGGGCGGGCGGCGGCTCAGGCCAGCGCGTCCAGGCGGGCCATGTCCTCGTCGGACAGGGTCAGCCGAGCCGCACCGAGGTTCTCGGTGAGGTGGTCGACCGACTTGGTGCCCGGGATCGGCAGGATGACCGGCGACTTCTGCAGCAGCCAGGCCAGCGCCACCTGCGAGGGAGTGGCGTCGAGCTCGCGGGCGATGTCCGCCACCGGGCTGTCCGGGGCGGCCAGGTCACCCGTGGCGATCGGGAACCACGGGATGAAGGCGATGCCCTCGGCGGTGGCGTAGTCCAGGACGTCCTGGCTCTGGCGGGTGGTCAGGTTGTACAGGTTCTGCACGCTGACGATCTCGGTGATCCCGCGCGCCGCCTCCAGCTCATCCACCGACACCTCGGAGACGCCGATGTGCCGCACCTTGCCCTGCTCCTTGAGCTCTGCGAAGGCGCCGAGCTGGTCGGCCAGCGGCACCTCGGCGTCGATGCGGTGCAGCTGGATGAGGTCGATGCGGTCGACCTTCAGGTGCCGCAGGGAGAGCTCGACCTGCTGCTTGAGGTAGGCGGGCCGGCCGACCGGCGTCCAGATGCCCGGGCCCTGGCGGGTCAGCCCGGCCTTCGTCGCGATGACCAGGCCCTCGGGGTAGGGGTGCAGCGCCTCGGCGATGATCTGCTCGCTGACCTCGGGGCCGTAGGAGTCGGCGGTGTCGATGAAGTCCACGCCCTGCTCGACGGCGGCCTGCACGACGCGGACGGCGGCGGCCCGGTCGGCCGGCTCGCCCCACACGCCGGGGCCGGGCAGCTGCATGGCGCCGTAGCCGAGCCGGTGGACGGGGAGGTCTCCGCCGATGCTGAACGTGTCGCTGAGCTGTGCGGTGGTCATGCCGGGAGCCAGCGCGGCAGCCACCGCGCGTGTTCCCGGACGGGCGTGTTCGATGGACGACGTGGGCGAGATCGTCGGTGGACGGCTGGGAGAGCTCGTGGTGCTGCGGCACGGGCAGACCGAGTGGAGCCGCAGCGGCCAGCACACCGGGGCCACCGACCTGCCGCTGCTGCCCGAGGGCGAGGAGCAGGCCCGCTCCCTGCGCGCGGCGCTGGGCCGACGCAGCTTCGCCGAGGTGCGGGTCAGCCCGCTCCAGCGGGCCCGGCGGACCGCCGAGCTGGCCGGCCTGACCGCCACAGCGGTGGACGGCGACCTCGTCGAGCTCGACTACGGCGGCTACGAGGGCCGCACCACTGCCGAGATCAGCGAGGAGCTGGGCCGGGAGTGGTCGATCTGGCGGGACGGCACGGTCGACGCCGACGTCCCCGGCGAGACGCTGGCCGACGTCGGCGCCCGGGTCGACCGGGTCCTCGACCGGGTCCGTGACCGCCTTCCCGACGGCGACGTCGCGCTCGTCGCCCACGGCCACGTGCTGCGGGTGCTGACGGCCCGCTGGCTCGGGCTGGCGCCCGAGGCCGGGGCGCTGTTCGCGCTGCCCGCCGGCCGGTACGGCGTCCTGGGGCACGAGCACGGCCGGCCGGTGCTCACCGGCTGGGCCCTGGGCTGACCGGCGACGGCGTCAGCGGGTCCGCGCCACCGGCTGCCAGCGACCCTCGGGCTCCTCGGCGGGCGGCTCGGGGCGTACCGGCCGGCCGAACAGCCAGCCCTGGCCCATGTCGGCCCCCAGCGCGGTCACCTCCTCGGCCAGCCGCTCGGTCTCGATCCCCTCGGCCACGACCACCGCCCCCAGCTGGTGGGCCAGGTCGGTCACCGCCTTCAGCACCGTGCGGGCACCGTCGTCGGGCAGCTCCTGCACCAGCCCCTTGTCCAGCTTCACCACGTCGGGCCGGACCGCGGCGAGGAGCGACAGGCTGTTCCAGCCGGCGCCGACGTCGTCGAGCGCGACGCGCCACCCCAGCGAGCGGTAGTGCTCCAGCACCGAGACCAGGTGCCCGCGGTCGGCGATGGCGTGCGACTCGACCACCTCGAAGACCAGCTGGGTCGGCGCGATGCCGGCGTCGTGCGCGACCTGCTCGGTGCTGGCCAGGCAGACCTGCGGCCGGTAGATCGAGGCTGGGTTGAAGTTGATGAACAGGTCGTCCTCGCCCAGCCACGGCACTGCGCCGGCGATGGCGGACTCCCGGCCGATGCGGTCCAGCCGGTGCAGCCAGCCGGCGGACTCGGCCACGAAGAACAGGTCCCCGCCGCCGACCTCACGGCCGTCGACCAGCCCGCGCAGCAGCGCCTCGTGCGCGACGACGGAGCGGTCGGCCAGCGAGACGATCGGCTGGTACACCGACCAGAACTCGGCCTCGGCCAGGACGCCGACCTCGACCGTGACGCCGCGGCGCGCCAGCTCCACGGCCAGCGTGGGCGCAGTCAGCAGCCGGGCGGTCAGTGCGGCGCCGTCGTCCGGCGGGTCGGTGGCGACCCGCACCGCCTCGGTCTCGGCGGCGGTCAGCTCCCGCGCCAGCTTCTGGAACAGCCGCTCCAGACCCCGTCCACCCCGGTCGTCGACGACGTCGACCAGCTGGGGCGCGGAGTAGACGGTGAGGCCCAGCGCCTTGGCGGTGCGGGCCACGTGCGGCAGCACGTGCCCGATCGACGTCGCCAGCAGCGCACGACCCGCCCGCCCGGGCACCTCCCAGTTCTGGCGGCACCCGCAGACGCCGCCGCAGATGGTTCCCACGGAGGACAGGGTGACTCACGCGCACGGGCACACGGGACAGGCGCGCGGCGGTATCGGAACGCTCTTCCGGGGGTACTCGCAGGGGACTCCCAGCTAGTTCACAACTTGAATGTCTAAGGTTTCGCCCATGGCCGCTCTCCCCACCGCAGAAGCCGCTCGTCCGAGTCGTGGCGGCCGGCCGCGCGATCCCAGCCGGGACGGCGTGATCCGCGCGGCGATCCTCCGCCTGCTCGCCGACGTGGGTTACGGCGCGCTGACCATGGATGCGGTCGCCGCGGAGGCCGGCGTGGGCAAGGCGACGATCTACCGACGGTGGCGCACCAAGCAGGACCTGGTCGTCGACACGATCTCCGACCTCAACCGCGCCGAGGCGCACAGCCCCGACACCGGCTCCCTCGAGGGCGACCTGCGCGAGATCATGCACTCCCTCGTCGGCGTCGTGAACGGCCCGACGGGCGCGGCCACCCTCTCCCTGCTGTCGACCGTGCCGCGGCACCCGGCGCTGGCCGAGGCGTTCGAGAAGGGTCCGCTGGCCGTGTGGCAGCAGTCCTTCGAGCAGGTGTGGCAGAACGCCGAGGCGCGCGGCGAGCTCGACCCGTCGTTCCGCACCTCGGTCGCCGCCGAGACCGTCAGCGCGCTCCTCGTGCAGCGCTGGCTGCTCACCCACCGCCCGGTCGACGAGGCCTTCGTCGACGAGGTGCTGGAGACCGTCGTCCTGCCCCTGGTGCGCCACCGGGCGACCAGCGCCTGACCCGGCCGAGCACCCGAGAACCACGAGACCGGCCCGTCCCCCAGGGGGACGGGCCGGTCTCGTCGTGTCGGACGGCGATCAGCGCGTGCGGTACTGGACCTTCTTCTCCACGACGGGCCGACGGTTCCGCTTGGCCGGCGCCGCGGCCTTGCGGTGCCGGACCTTCTGCACCACCACCAGCGTGACCAGGAGCCCGACGGCGCCCATCGTGGCCTGACCGGCGGGCGTCTGCAGGAAGCGCTGCACGGCGTCCTTGCCCTGGGCCTTCAGGCGCGTGGGGCTGCTGCGGTAGGCGATCTGGTCCAGGGTGGCGGCCAGCGACTCGCGGGCCGCATCGATCTCGAGCTGGATCTGTCGTGGGTCGCGGGGCACGGCGACAGCCTGCCAGACGCGGCGCAGGTCAGCGCGGTGACGGTCCTCCCGGGGCGCCCGCACGGGTGCTCCTAGACTCCGGAAGCACGCGGGAGTGGTGTAACGGCAGCCACGCCAGACTTAGGATCTGGTGCCTTCGGGCGTAGGGGTTCGACTCCCCTCTCCCGCACTGGAGCAACCCCGCAGGCCGGGGCCCCACGCCGGACGACGCCCGGGTCTCCCCCGCACGACGCCACGTCCCGCCGGAGAGCGGTGGGAGGCTGCGGAAGTGACCGATGCACTCGCCGTCGCGAACGAGTTGTGCGGGCCAGCGGCCGATGCGGAGGGAGCGGGCGGACAGATCCCGCGTGGCTCCGGTCTCTACGCCTGGTGGGCTCGGGCGACGACGCTGCCCGGGGTGTCCGGCCCGGCTCATCCGGGCGTCGAAGGGCCGGAACTGCTGTACATCGGCTTGGCTCGGGACCTGCGTGCCAGAGTGGTCGGCAACCACTTCCGAGGCCCGACCGGTTCCTCCACCCTCCGCCGTGTCCTGGTCGCGCTGCTGATGCCGTCCGAGGGTTACACCACCCGGTGGACGACGGACCGCGTCGTCCCGGTCGACGCTGACGAGGCGCGGCTGTCCGAGTGGATGCGCACACCTGCAGGTGACGTGGGCGGTGCACCCGGAACCGAAGGCGGTGGAGGCGGCCGTCATCGCCGAGTCGGCCCCGCCGCTCAACCAGCGGGACAACAAGGCCCACCCGTCGTACGAGATGATCAGCGGCGCGGGCGGCCTACCGCGCCTCCGCCGGCCCTCGCCCGTAGCCCACCCGCTGGACGGCGTCGGGACTCCGCCCGCAGCGACCGTTCAGGGCGACGGTGGTGGCACCTCTTTCACCTCGCGACCGGACATCACGAACCGTAGTCGACAGTGCGGGCAGGTCAGGAGAGGTCCGTCAGGGTGGCCGCGGCGCCGCTCCACGACCTTCAGGTGGGCGGCGTCGTGCGGGCAGACGACGAAGTCCATGGGGCGACGCTAACCGCCCGGCCCGCCCGCTCACCGCCCGTAGCAGCCGGTCGGCTCAGCCCAGGTCGACGCGCAGGTCCAGCTCGGCCGACGGGGTGTCCGGGTCGTCGTCGTCCACGACGGCCAGCAGACGCACCACGCCGTCCTCGATGCCGCGCAGCGCCAGGCCCTCGACCTTCTGCACATGGCCGTCCACCTCGGGGATGGGCACGACCTCCTGCACGGTGTCGCCGTCCAGCAGCGCGATCGCGGTGGCCACCACCGGCCCGTCGTCGACCGCGTTCGGGGTGTCCTCGGCGGCGGCGCTCAGCAGCACCCGGCCGTCGGGCAGCGCGACCGCGTCGGTGACCGCGAGGCCCACGCCCTCCACCTCGCCCAGCTCGTACTCGCGGGGCCGGTCCACCGGGACGGCGGCGGGCTCGGCCCGGCGCAGGACGGCGGCGACCAGGTCGTGCAGCGGCACGTCGACGCTCGCCGAGCGGACGCCGGCGAAGAGGTTGCCCCGGTTGAACCACCGGACCACGTCCCCGTGCCGGCTCGCGCCTTCGAGGTTCACGTGGTCCATCGGCAGCCCCAGGCGCTCGGCCATGCGCTGGTACACCGGGGTCAGCTCGGCGGAGCGCACCACCGGCTGCCCGTCCTCGAGCCGCACGAGGACCGCGTGCATCCGCCGGGGCGTGGACCCCGAGCCCAGCAGGAGCACGGCGGGCTCCCCGTCCAACTCCGCGGGGCAGGCGACCTCCAGGTCGGGCTTGAGGTGCTTGGTGCCGTCGGACTCGCGGAAGCTGCGCAGCCCCTCGACGGGTGGGAGCACCGGCACCGCCAGCACCTCGCCGGGACGGCGCCAGGCGGCGATCGTCGAGTCGTCCGGCACCACGAGCCAGCCGTCCCCGAGCGGGGCCACGCCCGAGGCCGCGGTCACCGGGGTGCCGTCGGCGAAGCTCAGCGTCCGGGCGGCGTCCACGAAGACCTGCATCGCTGGGGTGTGCCCCGGGTGACGGCGGGTCACGCGCCCGCTCAGTAGTAGCCGGTCCGCCCGTCGAGCATCTCCCGGAGCAGGTCGAGGTGCCCCACGTGCCGGGCCACCTCCTCGACCATGTGCCCGAGGATCCAGCGCAGGGACAGCGCGTCGGCCCCGTACTGCCCGTTCCGGCCGCGGTCATCCAGCGACGCCGCCGCCACGATCCCGTCCGACACCGCGCACTGGCGGGCGTACTCGTCCAGCAGCCGCGCCAGCGGCACCCCCTCGACGCGGAAGTCTGCGTCCCCTTCCTGGCCGAACTGGGGGTTGGGTGCGGCGGGCCGATCGAGGAACAGCACCTCGAACCAGCAGTGCTCGACCCAGCGCAGGTGGGAGACCAGGCCGGCCACCGTCATCAGCGGCGAGGTCGGCAGGAGGGCGCGGTGGGCGTCGTCCTCGCCCAGGCCCTCGCACTTGTGGTGCACCAGCGAACGCTGCAGGTCCAGCCAGCCCCCGAGCTGAGCCCGCTCGTCCGCGGCCCCGGGCGGTCGGACACGCGGAGGCGGGTGCACGGGGCCGGACGCTAGCGCCCCGCCCCCGGAGCTGTCAGCCGGGTTCCGCTCCGGTCAGGTCCAGAGGACGGCGATGAAGACGTTCAGGATCGCCAGCGCCCCGGTGGAGTGGAAGAACGGCAGCGGCGACTTCGGAGCGGCCCGGCCGGCGTCGGCGGCCTGCTGCTTGCGCGCGGCCAGGAACACCGTGACCACGGCCAGCACCGTGACGACGAGCTTGACACCGATCTTGGCGTGGTCGACGGGGAGGTCGTCGGCCTCGCGGATGCCGACCAGCGCCAGGCCGCTCACCAGCTGGGTGAGCGCACCGATCGTCATCAGCGTCGTGTCGAACCCGGCCTTGCGGCTCACCTGGAACAGGAACGGCCCGATGATCAAAGAGAGGCCGAGGATGTGGACGACGACGAGGAGAAGACGAACGAGCTCCATGCCCCGGAGGCTACTGAGGCGGCGGGAGTGCACCCCGTCACAGAACCTGGTCGGGCCGTTCACCCAGCCGGGTGGCGTCGCCCCGGTGCCCCTCTCGCCCGGCGGGGCACCGGCCGATGGGAGGGCATGACCTCCGGCGCCACCCCGACCACGACCTGGCTGCCGGCCGCCATGGTGCGCGCCGCCGTCGTCCACTCCCCCGCCGCCGCACCTGCCCGTGGCCGGCACCGCGCCCCGGAGTTCGAGGCCCCGGCGCGGGTGCCCGACGAGGAGCAGCTGCTCCGCCCGGGCCGGCACGCCGAGCCCGAGGAGGAGGACTCACTCGCCTGGCTCGGCTTCGCGCTGCGCCGGGACTGACCCGACGGGGGCTCAGCGCCCGGCGAGCACCTCGGTCAGCACGGGCACGAGCGCCACGAACGCCTGCCCCCGGTGGCTGCGGGCATCCTTCTCGGCGGGCTCCAGCTCGGCGGAGGTGAGCTCCAGGCCTTCCGGGACGAACACCGGGTCGTAGCCGAAGCCGTTGCTCCCCCGCTTCTCGCGGATCACCCGCCCGCGCCACTCCCGCTCCAGCACCCGCTCGGCGCCGTCGGGGGTGACCAGCGCCGCCGCGCAGACGAACGCCGCTCCCCGCCGCTCGTCCGGCACGTCGGCGAGCTGCCCGAGCAGCAGCGCAGTGTTGGCGTCGTCGTCACCGTGCCGGCCCGACCAGCGCGCCGACAGCACGCCGGGCATGCCGTTCAGCGCGTCCACCGCGAGCCCGGAGTCGTCGGCCACCGCCGGCAGACCGGTGTAGCGGACCGCCTCGCGCGCCTTGAGCAGGGCGTTCTCGGCGAAGGTCGCCCCGGTCTCGGGTGCTTCGGGGTACTCCTGGACGTCGCGCAGCCCGACCACCTCGACGCCGGGCACCGCGCTCGCGAGCAGCCGCTGCAGCTCGGCGAGCTTGCCGGCGTTGCGGGTGGCCAGCAGCAGCCGGGTGCTCATCGGACCACCGGCTCCAGCGACAGCGCCGTGGCCTGCAGGCGGGTGAGCTCGGCGCAGCCGGCGACCGCCAGGTCGAGCAGCGCGTCCAGCGCCGCACGGTCGAAGACCGCGCCCTCCGCCGTCCCCTGCACCTCGACGAACCCGCCGTCGCCGGTGCAGACCACGTTCATGTCGGTGCCGGCCCGCACGTCCTCCTCGTAGGCGAGGTCCAGCCGGGGCTCGCCGTCGATGATCCCGACGCTGACCGCGGCGACCGACTGGACGATCGCCGTCGGCCGGGCCAGCCGCTTCCGCGCGCCGAGCCAGGAGACGGCGTCGGCCAGCGCGACGTAGGCGCCGGTGATGGCCGCGGTGCGGGTGCCGCCGTCGGCCTGCAGGACGTCGCAGTCGATGGCGATGCTGTTCTCCCCCAGCGCGCCGAGGTCGACGGCGGCGCGCAGCGAACGGCCGATCAGCCGGCTGATCTCGTGGGTGCGGCCACCGATCTTCCCCTTCACGGACTCGCGGTCGCTGCGGGTGTGCGTGGCGCGCGGCAGCATCGAGTACTCGGCGGTCACCCACCCCAGTCCCGAGCCCTTGCGCCACCGCGGAACACCCTCGGTGACGCTGGCCGCGCAGAGGACGCGGGTGCGGCCGAACTCGACGAGGACCGAGCCCTCGGCGTGATCCAGCCAGTTGCGGGTGATCGTCACCGGGCGGAGCTGCTCGGCCGTACGGCCGTCGGGGCGGGTCACGGCCACCGACAGTAGTGCCCCGTGCAGGACCACCACGGCGCATGCCCGGAGTGGTGTCCCGTTAGCGTCGGCGGACATGGCGGCGACCTCCCTGACCGATCCGCGGCGGGAGCGCTGGGAGCGCTCCACCGACTGGATCCTCACCGCGGCCGCGCTGCTGTTCCTGGCTGCCTACGCCTGGCCGGTCCTCGAACCCGACCTCGCGCCGCCGTGGCCCACCGTCTGCCGCTGGGTCACCTGGCTGAGCTGGCTGTGGTTCGCCGTCGACTACGGGATCCGCCTCGCCCTGTCGGAGCACCGCCGGCGGTTCGTCCGGACCCACCTGTTCGACCTCGCCGTCATCGTCCTCCCGCTGCTGCGGCCGCTGCGGTTGCTCCGCCTGGTCACCCTGCTCCACGCGCTGAACCGGCACGCCGGGCACTCGCTGCGCGGCCGCGTCGCGGTGTTCGTCGTGGGCGCCACGGCCCTGCTCATGTTCGTCGCCGCCCTGGCCGTGCTCGACGCCGAGCGGAACCACCCGGAGGCGAACATCGACGGCTTCGGCGAGGCGCTGTGGTGGGCCTTCGCGACCGTGACCACGGTCGGGTACGGCGACCGCTACCCCGTGACCGCCGAGGGGCGGGTGGTCGCCGCCGGTCTCATGCTCACCGGTATCGCCCTGCTCGGGGTGATCACCGCGACGTTCGCCTCCTGGCTGGTCGAGCGCGTGCAGCAGGTGGGCGAGGAGTCCGAAGCGGTGACGCGACGCGACCTGCAGGCGCTCACCGAGGAGGTCGCCCGGCTGCGGTCGCTCCTGTCGGCGGATCCCCGCGGCGACGGATCCGACGCCGCCCCGGGGACCCGCGGTACCCGTCCACCGCACACCGGGCCGGCGGACCGGGCAGGATCGTCGCCATGAGATCGGAGTTGCGTGCCGTCCGGACCGGGGGCGCCCCCGTCGTCGTCGACCTCACCGACGACTGCGCCGACTTCGTGCGGTCCGAGGACGACGGCCTGCTGCACGTCTTCGTCCCGCACGCCACCGCCGGCCTGGCGATCCTGGAGACCGGCTCGGGCAGTGACGACGACCTGCTGGCCCAGCTGGAGGAGCTGCTCCCCCGCGACGACCGCTGGCGCCACCGGCACGGCAGCCCGGGGCACGGGCGCGACCACGTGCTGCCGGCGTTCGTCCCGCCGCACGCCAGCGTGCCGGTCCTCGAGGGGCGGTTGATGCTGGGCACCTGGCAGCGGATCTGCCTGGTGGACACCAACACCGACAACCCCCAGCGGCAGGTGCGCTTCTCCTTCCTGCCCGGGTGAGCCCCGCCGCCCCCTTGCAGGGCCGCCCCCGGGACACGGCAGGATGCGCGGCATGAGCGAGACCGACGCCGCCCCCGTCCGCCTCACCCCCGGCGACCCGGCGCCGGACTTCACGTTGCCCGACGCCGACGGAAACCCGGTGTCGCTCTCCTCCTACCGCGGCCGGCGCGTGATCGTGTACTGCTACCCGGCGGCGCTGACCCCCGGCTGCACCACCCAGGCCGTCGACTTCACCGCCGCCGCCGGCGACCTCGCCGAGGCCGGGCTCGAGATCATCGGGATCTCGCCCGACCCGGTGGAGAAGCTCGCCCGCTTCCGCGAGAAGGAGGACCTGGACATCACGCTGGTGTCCGACCCGGACAAGCAGGTGATGCAGGCCTACGGCGCCTACGGCACCAAGAAGCTGTACGGCAAGGAGGTCGTCGGCGTGATCCGCTCGACGTTCGTGATCGACGCCGAGGGCCGCATCGAGCGCGCGTCCTACAACGTCAAGGCCACCGGGCACGTCGCCAAGCTGCGCCGCGACCTCGGCCTCGACTGAACGACGACCAACCCGCCACTCGCAGGCCGGCGGCGGGGCCCTGCGGGGCGGCCGTGCCCGGGACGTCGCTCTACGCGCGCCAGGTCCCCGGCCGGGGCTGGCACTCGGGCGGGCAGGGATAGCCGGGATCCCAGGGGAAGACGCCCCCCTCGTGGGCCCAGGTGAGCTGGTGGGCGGGCACCGAGAACTCGTCCGGCCGCTGGTAGAAGCGATTGGCCGAGAACAGCACGTCGGCCGGGTTGGGCAGCGTCTCGACGGCGAGCCGGCGCTCCCGGTCGAGGACGAGGAGCTCGCCCGGCACCAGGTCCCGCCCGGCGAGGACCAGGCCGGCCACGGTGTTCAGCATGGCGCAGGCGGTCCCGTGGCCCACCCCCACGACGACGAGTTCGGGATGGCCCACCCCGAACAGGCCGACGGTGTAGCCGAACGGCGGTTCGTCGGACTCCTCGCCGCGCATGACGTATTGCACGGCGACGCGGTGGGCCCGGATCGTCTGCGCCATCCGGCTGTCCTCCTGGTCGAGCCAGGCCAGCGTCTGCGGATCGGTCGTCATGCGACAGAGAGTGCGGCTCACCACCGACAACCAGGGCGCGGCCGGCTCGGGCTGTGGACGGGCGGCGCGCCTGGGGACGACCGCCGCTCAGCGGTCGTCGAGGCCGAAGACGCTCGTGATCAGCGCGTCGAGCACCGTCGTCGCCGCCTTGAGGTCGGGCGCGCGCGCCGCCAGCACGTCGGAGTAGAGGAAGGACTCCCCGAGCCGGACCACGGCGAGCGCGAGCAGCGGAACGGCGATCTGCGGCTCGAGCCCGTGCTCGTCGACGTCGTGCTGGAACAGCTCGGTGTAGGCCTCGACCACCCGCGGCTGGACCCGGCCCTGCGGATCGGTGAGCACCCGGATCGCCGTCGCCGGCTCCTCGTCGAGGAGGCGGCGGATCGGGAGGGCGGTGCTGAGGGCGTAGCGGAAGTCCTCGCTGACGGCCAGCGAGCGCAGCCGGGTGGGCGCCCCGGAGGGAGCCGGGCGGGCGTCGTGCTCGCGCTCGATCGCCCGCAGGGTCCGCAGGCCGAGGAAGGCCAGGGCCTCACCGAGGATCGCGTCCCGGTTGCCGGCCCGGCGGAACAGCGTCGCGCGGGAGATGCCCAGCTCCACGGCGAGGGCGCCGGTGTCCAGCCGGCGGCCGCTCATCAGCGTCCGCGCCGCGTGGCGGACGATCTCCTCGGGGACGCCGCTCACAGCAGTGAGCCTAGGCCAGGAGGGGCGGGCCCCGACGTCGTCGGAACCCGCCCCGCCGGCCTAGGGGGTGCTCACATCGGGCAGGTGGACCGGTAGTCCGAGATGCTGCCGAAGATCGACACCGTCGGGCCGGGGCACAGGAACTGGGTGTACCGGGTGTCGGCGTCGACGTACCGCTTCAGCCAGGCGATCGAGCTGGACGCGATGTCGGCGTTGGGGCTGTTCGGCGCGAAGTGGCTCGCGTTGTTCAGCTCCAGGTAGGCCCGCTCGGAGGCGTTGGTCAGGCTGTTGTAGAACGGGATCGAGTGGTTGCTGACGGGCGCGACGCTGTCGTTCTCCGCGCCGATGACCAGGGTGGGCGTGCGGATCTCGGGCCAGGTCTTGTCGACGTTCCAGCCGGTCAGCGGGATCGCCGCGCGCAGCGCGGGCCGGTCCTTGGCCGCCTCGAGCGAGCCGCCACCACCCATGGAGTGCCCCATCACCGCCAGCCGGGAGGCGTCGACCCGCGACCGGACGGCGCTGGAACCGGTGAGGTAGTCCAGCGCGGCCAGCAACTGGTCACCGCGGGAGGCCGGCTGGTCGTAGCGGGAGTTGGTGTTGAACGTGATGACGACGAAGCCCTGCGAGGCGATCCGCGGGCCCAGCCAGGCGATCGTCGACTCCGACGCGGTGTACCCGGGCGAGATCGCCACCCCGCCGAACGTGCCCGCCGACGTCGTCGTCGGGTAGTAGATGGTCGCCGAGCCGAAGCCCGGGGTCGACCAGTCCGACACCGACGTCGTCGAGACGGCGAACGGACCGCGCTCGGCGGTGATGCTGGCCTGGGTGGGGGCGGGGCCCCGCCACCAGGCGGGGTCGGCGGAGGCGGGGACCGACGTGGCGACGACCGTCGCCAGCGTGAGGGCGAGCGCCGCGGAGGCGCGCGCCAACAGGCGTGGAATGGGCACGGTGGACCTTTCGGAAGGAGTGTCGCGACCGACGGTCGCGACGACCGAGGAGGACGTACGCCGGCGCACCGGGCCCGGTTGTGATGCACATCACCGCCGACGTGGCGTCAAGGTAGCGTCACGCTCTGCAGGTGCGCAACACTTTCGGCAAGTGTTTCAGAACTGCCTGGTCCAGGGCCCGTCGGCCGCCTGCGTGGGGTCCGCCCACGCCTCCCTCCGGCAGGCGTCCGGGGCCGGGACCGGCCGATCCGCCCCCTCCCGGCCCTCCGGCCTGCCCTCGACCCGGACACGCGAACGGCCGGCCCCCGGAGGGGCCGGCCGTCCGACGTGCCAGGTGCTCAGCCGCGGTCGTCCCGCAGCTGCTGCCGCAGTTGGCGCTCGACGACCAGCGCCTCCTGGTAGTTCTCCTTCGCGTCGGCCTTCTCGATGTAGCCGGCCCGCAGGTTGGCGTGGTCGACCGCCAGCACGCCGTTGATGTACTCACCCTTGCGCGGGTACAGCGCCGTGAGCTGCTCGAGCGTGAACGGCTGGTGGGTGCCGAACAGGCGGCAGAAGCTCGCGCCGCTGTTGTAGCCCGCGTTCAGCGCGGTGGGCACCGCCACCTGGGAGAGCTGGATGCCGCCCTGCGCCAGCCCCAGCTCGTTGCGCACCTTGTTGCCCTCGTCGTCGAACTCCAGGTACGGCGCCGACGGAGGTGCGATCCCCTTCTCGGCCCAGCGCGCGAGGTGCGCGTAGGCGGCCGCCGTCACGTGGTGCATCGGCACCCGGCTGAACGGCGGGAGGTCGCAGTCGTACTGCGGTGCGCCACCGAGGTCGCGCTCGGAGAGCGGGGCGCGGTACTCCTGCCCCTGCCAGCCCGAGTGGGCCGCGCCCGCGACTTCCCAGCGCCGGAACACCTCGTCGTCGGGACGCCGGGCCGCCGCCGCGGCGGCCGTCACGTCGGTCTCGGACTGCACCTGGAACACCGGCTCGTCCCCGGCCCGGCTCGGTGCCGTCCCGACGATGATCGCGTAACCGTCGAACACCGGCTCGACCTTCGGCAGGACGTGGTCGTAGTAGGCGCTCTGGTACCGGGTGGACTGCGATGCACCGATGGAGAGCAGCGTCTCGATGTCCAGGCCACCCATCGGGTCGACACCGGTCGGGGCGACGAGCGCCTTGGCCGCCTGCGCGTAGATGTCCATCGCCAGCTGGTCGAGGGCGTACTCACCCCCCGCCGTGACGTCCAGCGAGCCGTACCGGGTCGGGCTCCACTCCCGCAGCTGGTCGACGCCGACCTGCTGGGCGGAGACCCCGATCCAGGCGTCACCGTCGCGGGTCACGTCCTCGAAGTTCCACAGCGCGTCGAGGTCGTAGCCCGCCGTGACGTTCTGCCACTCGACCAGGGCGGTGCCGCTGAAGTGCCGGGGGTTCGCCGGCCGGCGGACGACGATCCGCGTGGTGTAGGGGACGTCCTCCTCCAGCAGCGTGCCCGGGGCGATGTCCGGGGTGCGGGGGCTGGCGTAGGCATCGGCGAGGCCGGAGACGAGGAACTCCTCCTCGACGTACCCGACGCCGGCGAGGTCCTGGTACGTCGCGAAGAACGGGTAGGTCTCCGCCAGGTCGTCGGAGAGCGGGCTGCCACCGAGATCGCTGGGCAGCGGCCCGGTGACCTCGGCGTCGCGGATCGGCACGCGGACGTCGTCCGCAGCTCCGGCCGGGAGGGCCGGGGCCAGCAGTGCCAGGGCCACACCCAGGGCGACGGTGGTGCCGCCGGCCCGGGCGCTCAGGGGCGTGGGAACGGGCAAGGGAACTCCTTCTGCTGCCCCTGGGCACCCCGACGGGCACCCTCGAGGAGCAGCGGTCAGATGGGGAGCGAACGAGTTCCAGGCCCAGAACCATGACGCCGATCACATGGCGTCCCCTGCAAGCTAGCCCGACGGAGGACCGCTCGACAACGGTTGCTGCAACAAATCCTCGCCTTGTTGCGGAGCCTGCCGCCGCACGGGCCGGAGCCGCCCGGCGCCCGTCACCCGTCGTCCCCGGCTTCCCGCCGGAGGCGGGCCCGTCGCTTGCCCTCGTGCATCGCCTGCACACGGGCGACCGGGATGGTGTGCCCCTCGGCGACCAGGTCGGCCGGCAGCCGCTGGGGATCGGGCAGCAGGGCCGCCCAGTCGGGGAGCCCCGCCGCCCCGGAGGCGACGGTGGGCTCCCCCGGGCGGACGGACCCCAGGTCGTTCCAGTCGACCGGGGCGGACACCGGCAGACCCCGCCGCACCCGCGGGCTGTAGGCGGCGGCGACCGTGCCCGTGCCCGAGCGGGTGGAGTCCACGAAGACCCGCCCCTGCCGCTCATCCTTGAGGAACGCCGTCGTGGCGATCCCCGGGTCCAGCTGCGCCGTGCGCTGCGCGAGCGCCCGGGTCGCCGCGGCGACGTCCTCGACCGGAGCGCCGCGCACGGGCACCACGACGTGCAGGCCGGTGGCGCCGCTGGTCTTCACCGCGCCGGCCAGGCCGGCCTCCTCGAGCGCCCGCCGGGCCAGCCGGGCGACCGCCACGACGGTGGAGAACTCCACCCCGTCGGGCGGGTCCAGGTCCAGCACGAGGCCGGTGGGCTCGCGCGACCCGGCCCGCAGGAACGGGACGTGGAACTCGACCGCGCGCTGGTTGGCCAGCCACATCAGGGTGCGCCGGTCCTCGCAGAGCACCTGGTGCACCTCGCGGTGCGCCGACTCGGCCCAGACGGGCACGGTGCGCACCCACGCGGGGGCGCCCTTGCTCACGTTCCGCTGCATGAACGGCGCCTGGCCCGGCCGCACCCGCACCACCGAGAGCGGCCGGCCGGCCAGCAGCGGGACCAGCCGGTCGGCGACGGCGTCGAGGTGGTCGACCAGCGCGCGCTTCGAGACCCCCAGCCCGTCACCGAGCGGCGAGTCGAGGCTGCTCAGCGGCACGCCGTCCCGCTCGTCCATGGGGTCACCGTTCCGCGATCGCGGCCATCCGGCAACCGGCCCTCGTGCGGGGGCCCGCCGCGAGCCTGCGAGCGGTGGGGGCAGGAGGGCCGGTTCCTCAGATCTCGTAGGTGGCGCCGGGGCTGACCAGCTCGGTCTCGGAGAACACCGAGCTGGCCGCGAACAGCTGGCCGATGTGGTCGACCCAGGCGGGCACGTGGGTGAGCAGCAGCCGGCCCACCCCCGCGGCCGCCGCGTGCTGGGCTGCCTGCCGCCCGGTGAGGTGCAGACCGGGCGGCTGGTCGGGGGCGTTGTCCGGGTGCGCCGCCTCGGCGAGCAGGACGTCGGCCCCGCGGGCGAGCTCCACCAGCCGGTCGCTGGGGCCGGTGTCGCCGGTGTAGACCATCGACCGGCCACCCGCGGTCAGCCGGATGGCGTAGGTCTCGACCGGGTGGGCCGTGCGGGCCAGCTCCACCTCGAAGGGCCCGATGCGGAGGGCGCCCGGGCCCACGGGGACGAAGTCGAAGACGTCGGTCAACCCGTCGCCGTCGCCGTCGTAGGCCAGCGCCAGCCGGCGCTCGGCACCCACCGGCGCGTACAGCGGTACGAGCGCTCCCCGGGACCGGCCGGAGTAGCGGTGCCAGACGACGAACGGGGCGACGTCCAGGCAGTGGTCGGCGTGCAGGTGCGACAGGAAGACCGCGTCCACGGCGCCCGGGTCCACGACCCGTTGCAGCGCGCCGAACGCGCCGTTGCCGAGATCGAGCACGAGCTGGAAGCCGTCGTGCTCCACGAGGTAGCAGGACGCGGGCGAGTCGGGACCGGGGCCGCTGCCGCAGCACCCCACGACGGTCAGCTTCACGCGACCCCCGCCCGTCCGGCGCCGAGCACGGCCCCGATCTCCGGCCCGAGGAAGCGGCGGCCGAGCCGGGCGAACGGCTCGGGGTCGCCCGTGGCCAGGAAGGCGTGCTCCGGCGCGGGCGCGTCGGGGTCGCGCAGCAGATCGGTTCGGGTGAGCACCCGGTAGACGTCCTTGGCGGTCTCCTCGGCACTGGAGACCAGCGTGACCCCGTCGCCGAGCACGACCGAGAGCACGCCGGTGAGCAGCGGGTAGTGGGTGCACCCGAGGACGACGGTGTCCACGCCGGCCGCCATGAGCGGATCCAGGTAGGACTGCGCGAGCCCGAGCAGCTGCCGGCCGCTGGTGATCCCGCGCTCGACGAAGTCGACGAAGCTGGGGCAGGCCGCAGAGGTGACCGACACGTGCGGGGCCGCGGCGAACGCGTCGTCGTAGGCGCCGCTGGTGACGGTGGCCTGGGTGCCGATGACGCCGATGCGGCCGTTGCGGGTGGCCGCGATCGCCCGGCGGACCGCGGGGAGGACCACCTCGACCACCGGGACGTCGTAGCGCTCCCGGGCGTCCCGCAGCGACGCGGCGCTGGCGGAGTTGCAGGCGACGACGAGCATCTTGACGCCGCTGTCGACGAGTTCGTCCATGACCGCCAGGGAGTGCCGGCGCACCTCGGCGATCGGGAGCGGGCCGTAGGGCCCGTTCGCGGTGTCCCCGATGTAGCGGACCGCCTCGTTCGGCAGCTGGTCGAGCACCGCCCGGGCGACGGTGAGCCCACCGACCCCCGAGTCGAAGATGCCGATCGGCGCGTCGGCTGCTGGCTGCGTCCCCATGTCGCCGGTCAGGCTAGCCGCCCGCCTCGCCGCTCGCCCCGACGGCGGCGGTGACGGTGGTCGCAGCGCGGATCAGCTCGGCGTTGCCCGGGGCCGGCGAGCCGTCGGGCAGCTCGAGCACGTCTTCCAGACCGATGCGGGTGTCCAGCCCGCGGCGGGCCGCCAGCCGCAGCGCCGGCCAGGCGCTGCTCCCCTCCCCGTGCAGCAGCACCGGCGCCCGGTCGCCGACGGCCGTCAGCAGGCGCCCGGCCGCCGTCCCGGTGCCCGCCTCGTCCAGCCCGTCAGGCAGCTCCAACAGCACGCGCAGGCAGCGGTCGCGGTGCGGCGAGGCGGCCCACGCGGCCGCACCGGCGAGGTGCCAGAGCCCGGCCTCCACCCCGATGCCACGGTCGAGCAGCGCCGCCGCGACGCCGTCCGCGCCGTCCTCGTGCCAATTCAGGGAAGCGAAGTCCGGCACCACCGCCCAGCCGCGGATCGCCGCGATCCGGTCGGCGGGGTCGGGCGCCGCCCAGGCCCCCGTGGTGACCCCCACGGGGATGCCCGGGGCGGCCGCCCGCACCGCGTCGACGACGGCGGCCACGTCGCCCGGTCGGAGCGAGTCCGCGCCGGCGTCGTCCTTGGGGTGGACGTGGACGGCGCCGGCGCCGGACGCCACGACGAGCGCGGCGTCCCGGGCCACGGCCGCCGGTGTCACCGGCAGCGCAGGGTGCTCCCCGGGCCGGCGGGACCCGTTGAGGCAGGCCTGGAGCAGCACGCGCCGCACCCTGCCAGACACCACCGACCGAGGTCACGCGCGGGAACGGCCACCCGTCAGCGACCAGCGGGCCGAGCGGGACCGCCTCAGGCCCAGAGCTGGCCCTCCAACGCGGAGGCCGCCTCCTCGAGCGTGCCGGCGTAGGCGCCGGTGGAGAGGTACTTCCAGCCGCCGTCGCAGACGACGAACACGATGTCGGCCCGGCGGCCCGCCGCGACCTCCTTGTCGGCGATGCCCAGCGCCGCGTGCAGGATCGCGCCGGTCGAGATCCCGGCGAAGATGCCCTCGCGCTCCACCAGCTGGCGGGTGCGGTGGATCGCGTCGTCGGGGCCCACGGAGAACCGCGAGTCCAGCAGCGAGGCGTCGTAGAGCTCGGGGATGAAGCCCTCGTCGATGTTGCGCAGGCCGTAGACCAGCTCGCCGTAGCGGGGCTCGGCGGCGATCACCTGCACCCCGGGCTTGTGCTCGCGGAAGTACCGGGAGCAGCCCATGAGCGTGCCGGTCGTCCCCAGGCCGGCGACGAAGTGGGTGATCGACGGCAGGTCGGCCAGGATCTCCGGGGCGGTGCCCTCGTAGTGCGCGTGTGCGTTCGCGGGGTTGCCGTACTGGTAGAGCATCACCCAGTCGTCGTGCTGGGCGGCCAGCTCCTTGGCGACGGCGACGGCCTGGTTCGAGCCACCGGCCGCGGGCGAGGAGATGATCTGCGCCCCGTACATCTCCAGCAGCTGCCGGCGCTCCACCGAGGTGTTCTCCGGCATCACGCAGATCAGCTTGTAGCCGCGCTGCCGGGCCACCATGGCCAGCGAGATCCCGGTGTTGCCGCTCGTGGGCTCCAGGATGGTCGAACCGGGCTTCAGCAGCCCGTCCTTCTCGGCCGCCTCGATCATCTTGATCGCCGCGCGGTCCTTGATGGAGCCCGTGGGGTTGTGGTCCTCGAGCTTGGCCCACAACCGGACGTCGGGCGTCGGCGAGAGGTTCGGCAGCCCCACCAGCGGGGTGCCGCCGAGGGAGTCGACGAGGGAGGCGAAGCGGGCCATAGGGATGCTCTTCCGGGGAGACGGGCGGGGGCGGAGCGGGGACCGCTCAGCAGCCGCCCGCGACCGCCGGGAGGATCGTCACCGAGTCGCCGTCCTTCACCTGGGTGTCCAGGGCGCCGGTGAAGCGCACGTCCTCGTCGTTGACGTAGACGTTGACGAAACGGTGCAGCTTGCCCTCCTCGGTGACGAGGCGGTTCTTCAGGCCCGAGTGCTTGCTGTCGAGGTCGTCGATCAGCGCGCCGAGGGTGTCCCCGCTGCCCTCGACGGTCTTGTTGCCGCCGGTGTGGGTGCGCAGGATGGTCGGGATACGGACCTCGATGGCCATGGCGTGCTTCTCCTCGGGGACGTCGATGCGTGGGGGCGCTGCGCAGGGCAGCGGTCGTGCGTCTGGCGGGTCAACGCCCGGCCGCCGCGCGGGATTCCGGCCCCGTTCAGGGACCCGCGCCGAGCCTGCGAGGCGCGGGGGGAACGGGGTGTTTCTTCAGTCGTAGACGACGGTCGTCGGCGAGTGCCCGAACAGGTAGGACTCGACGATCTCGACCTCCTCCTCCGACACCTCCCCGTCGACGATGCGGTAGCTGCGGAACTCGACCTCGTCACCGGCCAGGCCGGTCTGCGGCCCGTGGTGGCGCGTGGACACCAGCACGTAGTGGGTGCGCGGATCGGCGGCGGGACCGGAGGCGTACCCGATGTCGGTGCGCGAGGGGTAGGCCTCGGTGGCGGTGTGCGAGTGGTAGACGACGACCGGCCACTCGTCGCGGTCGTCCAGGTCGCGGTACAGCGCGAGCAGGTCGGCGCTGTCGAACTCGTAGAACGTCGGCGACCGTGCGGCGTTGAGCATGGGCACGAAGCGCTCGGGGCGCTCGGTCCCCTCCGGACCGGCGACGACACCGCAGGCCTCGTCCGGATGGTCCTTCCGGGCGTGGGCCACGATGGCGTCGTAGGTCGCGCGGTCGATGCGCAGCACGGGGCCAGTCTAGGCGGGCCCGCCGCGCCGCTCCCCCATCGCCCCCGGTCGCACGGACGGGCGGCCGTCGGGAGACGCTCCCGGACCGATACGGTCGGCGTCGTGTGGGTCCCGTCGCTCCTGACCGCCGGCGTCGTGCTGCTGGCCCTTCCGGCGCTCCTCCTGGGGCTACGGGGGCTGTTCCGGCACCGTGGCTACAGCGCGGTCCATCCGGGCGACCGGGCTCCCGTGGTGGTGATCGTCGTCGTGCGCGCCGTGCTCCTGCTGCTGCTGCTCGCCGCCTCGGCCCTGGTACTGGTGTCCACGATCGGCGCGATGCTCGCCGACGTCGAGCTGCACCGCATGGTCTACGTGCTCTTCGTGCTCGACCTGCTGCTCGCCGCCCTGGTGCTGCTCACCTTCGGCCGGCGCGATCGGCGACGAGCGCGTCCACGAGCGACCCCTGCAGCGCGGTGAGCCAGTAGTAGACGGCGAGCTGGTGGTCGGCCTCGTCCACGATCTCGTCCGGCGGCTCGGTGTCCTCACCGACGTCGATCCGGGTGCCGAGCGCCAGCCGGAGGTCGTTGCTCGTGCGCAGCCAGGCACCGGCCTGGTCGGCGTCCAGGCGCACCTCTCCCCCGTCGGCCGGCAGGGTGGCGCGCACGGTGGCCAGGTCGTCGGCCTTGCCGCCGCGCAGCGCCTGCTCGGTGAGCCCCCGGTAGTCCTCGGCCAGCGCGGGGTCGGTGCGGTGCCCGGCGGGGAACAGCCGGGCCATCACCGGATCGCCGCTGCTGTCGGCCGGATCGGCGGCCAGGAGCTGCTCGAGCTGGTCGAGCAGCAGCCCGACGATGCCGGCCTCGGCCCGGTCGAGCCGGGCGACCAGCCACCCGCCCCGGGCACGGAACGGCTTCACGAGTCCCTCTGGTAGCTGGCCCACAGCCCGTAGGCGTGCAGCCGGCTGGTGTCGTGCTCCATCCGCTCGCGCGGGCCGGAGCTGACGATCGCCTTCCCCTCGTGGTGCACCTGCAGCATCAGCGAGGTCGCCGTCGGCTCGTCGTAGCCGAAGAGCTCCTGCAGCACGAAGGTCACGTAGGTCATCAGGTTCACCGGGTCGTTCCAGACGATGGTGACCCACGGCCGGTCGAGGTCGCCGCGTTCCTCGTCGGTCGTCTCGGGCGTCCGAGTCGGGGCGAGCGGTGCGGCCACGCATCCAGCTTAGGACGTCGCCCGGCCCCGCGGACCCGGCGCCGCCTACGCTGCGGAGCCATGCCGACGGCCCCCGCGCTGCTCACCGACCGCTACGAGCTGACGATGCTGGCCGCGGCGCTCGCCGACGGCACCGCCGAGCGGGACTGCGTGTTCGAGGTGTTCGCCCGCCGGCTGCCCCACGGCCGTCGCTACGGGGTGCTCGCGGGCACCGGCCGGCTGCTCGAGGCGCTGCCCGGTTTCCGGTTCGGCGACGAGGAGCTCGCGACCCTGCGTGCCCAGGGGCTGACCGACCAGCGGCTGCTGGACTGGCTGGCCGACTTCCGGTTCCGCGGGGACATCGACGGCTACGCGGAGGGAGAGCTGTTCTTCCCCGGGTCGCCGGTGCTCACCGTGCGCGCACCGTTCGGCGAAGGCGTCCTGCTGGAGACCCTGGCGCTGTCCATCCTCAACCACGACTCGGCGATCGCCTCGGCGGCCGCCCGCATGGTGGCAGCGGCGTGCGAGCGACCCTGCATCGAGATGGGCTCGCGCCGTACCCACGAGCGAGCCGCGGTGGCCGCGGCGCGCGCGGCCCACCTGGTCGGCTTCGCGTCCAGCTCGAACCTGGAGGCCGGCCGGAGCTACGGCGTCCCCACCACCGGCACCAGCGCCCACGCGTTCACGCTGCTGCACGACGACGAGCGGGCGGCCTTCCGTGCCCAGGTGGAGACGCTGGGGGTGGGCACGACGCTGCTCGTCGACACCTACGACGTCGAGCAGGGCATCCGGACGGCGATCGAGGTGGCCGGCCCGGAGCTGGGCGCCATCCGGCTGGACTCCGGCGACCTGCCCACGCTCGCCACCCGCGCCCGCCAGCTGCTCGACGAGCTCGGCGCGACCCGCACCCGGGTGATCGTCACCAGCGATCTCGACGAGTACGCGATCGCGGGGCTGATGGCCGCACCCGTCGACGGCTACGGGGTCGGGACCTCGCTGGTGACCGGCTCGGGGGCGCCGACGGCCGGCATGGTCTACAAGCTCGTCGAGCGCGACGGCGTCCCGGTCGCGAAGCGGTCGGAGGGCAAGAACTCGATCGGCGGGCGCAAGCACGCCGTCCGGCGGCACGACGCCGACGGCACCGCGGTCGCCGAGGTGGTCAGCAGCGCACCGGTCGGGCCGCGCGACGGCGACCGCGACCTCGTGGTCCCGCTGGTGCGCGGCGGCGCGCTCTGCGCCGACGTCTCCCCCGCCGAGGCGCTGCGGCTCGCCCGCGAGCACCACGCGCGCGTGCGGGAGGCGCTGCCCGCCGAGGCATGGGCGCTCTCACGCGGGGAACCGGTCCTGGAGACGGTTCCCGCTTGACCCGGGAGGAGCAGCCCATGACCCGCGCGCTGATCGTGGTCGACGTGCAGAACGACTTCTGCGAGGGCGGCAGCCTCGCGGTGGCCGGTGGCGCCGCCGTGGCGGCCGGCGTCACCGAGCACCTGCGGACGGCGGGCGCCGGGTACGCCCACGTCGTCGCCACCCGCGACCACCACATCGACCCCGGCGACCACTTCGCCGAGCACCCGGACTTCCTCGAGAGCTGGCCGCCGCACTGCGTGGTCGGTACCGACGGTGTCGAGCTGCACCCGGCGCTGGACCGCCAGCCGCTCGAAGCGGTCTTCGACAAGGGCGAGTACGCCGCCGCCTACTCCGGCTTCGAGGGCGCGGCCCACGGCGTCGGGCTGGCCGACTGGCTGCGCGAGCGAGGGGTCGACGCCGTCGACGTCGTCGGCATCGCCACCGACCACTGCGTCCGCGCCACCGCCCTCGACGCCGTGGCGGCCGGGTTCGCCACCCGCGTGCTGCTGCCGCTCACCGCCGGGGTCTCCGAGGCGACGACCGACGCTGCGCTGGACCAGCTGCGCACGGCCGGCGTCGAGCTGGCCGGAGAGCTCGGACCCAACGCGTGAGCGAGGTCAGGCGCCCTCACCGTCCGTGCTGACCGCGACCACCTCGTCGGGCGCGTAGACCTCCACGCCCACCCCGTCGCGCCGGACGTGCACCTGCCCCATCGCGTCCCGGGAGATCACCACAGTGCCGATCGGCTGATCCGGCGCGTCCTCCGGTTCCCGGATGCGCACCAGGGACCCGACGGGAAGCTGCTCGTCCACCGGGTCATGATGCCGGGCGCCCCGACGCTCGGCCGGGCTGACGCCCGCGTCGTCCCGCAGTACGGCGTCCTGGCTCGCCGTACCGCGTCCTGGCTCACCGTATGGGGTCCTGGCTCACGACCGACGCTGAGCCAGGACCCCTGACGATCAGGTCACCTGATCATCAAGGCGCCGCGTCGAGGACCTCGTCGCGGGTGAAGCCGAGCACCTGCAGCACCGCGTCGAGGTAGGGCTGGTTGAGCGCCGTGTGCGCCTGCTCGCGCACGAAGGGCTTCGCGTTGAAGGCGATGCCCAGGCCCGCGGTGTTGAGCATGTCCAGGTCGTTCGCGCCGTCGCCGACCGCGACCGTCTGGTCCAGCGGGATGCCGTACTCCTCGGCGAAGCGCATCAGGGCCCGGGCCTTCCCCGGCCGGTCGACGATGTCCCCGACCAGCCCACCGGTGAGGCGGCCGTCGCGGACCTCCAGGGTGTTGGCGGCGGCGAAGTCGAGCCCGAGGCTCTCCGCCAACGGGTCGGTGATCTGCGTGAACCCGCCGCTGACGATGCCGCAGCGGAAGCCGAGACGCTGGAGCGTGCGGATGAGGGTGCGCGCGCCGGGTGTGAGCACCAGGTGCTCGCGCACCTCGTCGAGCACCTCCTCGGGCAGGCCGGCCAGCACGGCGACCCGCGCCCGCAGCGACTCGGCGAAGTCCAGCTCGCCGTTCATGGCCGCGGCGGTGATGCGGGCGACCTCCGCCGCCCGCCCGGCGCGCGCCGCCAGCTCGTCGATCACCTCGCCGCGCACCAGGGTCGAGTCGACGTCCAGCACGATCAGCCGCTTGCTGCGCCGGGCGATCCCGACCTGCTCGACGGCGATGTCGGCACCTGTCGACGCCGCCACCGAGGCGAGCGCGGTGCGCAGCGCCGTGGCCTCCGCCCCGGAGACGGTGAGCTCGAAGCTGGTGACCGGGTGGTCGGAGAGCCGGCGGATCGCGTCGATGTTCCCGCCGATGCCCGCGACGGCCCGCGCGGCGCCGGCCACGGCCTCGGGTGGCACCGGCCGCCCGAGCACGATGACGTGGTGCGGGCGCCCCTGCACGAGGGGCGCGTCGGGCCCGCTGGCCGACTCCACCGCCACGTGCACGCCCACGGCGGTCTCGACCTCACCCGCCACCCGCCGGAGGTGGCCGAGCAGCTCCGCCTCGCCCACCGCCGGTCGCCGATCGCCGGCGAGGGCACCGACCACGACGCCGAGCACCAGGTGGCCGTGCACGACGACCTGCTCGACGTCGAGGACCTCCACCTCCGGGCGCCCGTCCCCGTCCGAGGCCAGTGCGGCGAAGAGGTGGGCGGTCACCCCCGGCCGGTCCGCCCCGGTGACCGTGAGCAGCGCCCGCGCCGCGGTGGGGTCGGGCTCGGGCAGCTGGCGGGGCGTCGGGTCGAGCGGCACGCGGTCATCGTGCCGCACGTCCGCCCGGGGACCGCCCGGACCCCTGACCCGCCGGTCGCCGCGATGCGGGGCGGCCCGCCGCCCGGGGTCTTCCACCCGTGGACGACGGACGCCCCGCCGGCCAGTGGCCGGCGGGGCGTCCGTGACGTTCTGGAACGGCCACCCTTCAGGGACCCGCGCCGAGCCTGCGAGGCGCGGGGGGAAGGGTGGTCCTTCGTCAGGTCGGGTCGGGGTCCTTCGGGCCCTGGCGCGCACCGCCGGTACCACCCAGCTCGCTGACACCGGCGTAGGGCTCGTGCCGCTTGCCGACGTGGGCCTCGGCCTGCAGCCGCTCGACGAGGTGCGGGTAGTGGGCCTCGAACGCGGGCCGCTCCGAGCGGATCCGGGGGATCTCGACGAAGTTGTGCCGCGGCGGCGGGGAGGAGGTGGCCCACTCCAGGCTGTTGCCATGGCCCCACGGGTCGTCGCGCAGCGCGAGCTCGCCGTACTTCCAGGACTTGACCACGTTGTAGATGAACGGGAGCACCGAGGCGCCGAGGATGAAGGAGCCGATCGTCGAGACCGTGTTGAGCACGGTGAACGCGTCGGTCTCCAGGTAGTCCACGTACCGGCGCGGCATGCCCTCGTTGCCCAGCCAGTGCTGCACCAGGAACGTGGCGTGGAAGCCGATGAAGGTCAGCCAGAACTGCAGCTTGCCCAGCCGCTCGTCCATCATCCGGCCGCACATCTTCGGGAACCAGAAGTAGATGCCGGCGTAGGCCGCGAACACCACGGTGCCGAAGACCACGTAGTGGAAGTGGGCGACGACGAAGTAGCTGTCGTTGACGTGCCAGTCCAGCGGCGGGCTGGCCAGCAGCACACCGGTCAGACCACCGAGGAGGAAGGTGATCATGAAGCCGATCGAGAACAGCATCGGCGTCTCGAAGGTCATCTGACCCCGCCACATGGTGCCGATCCAGTTGAAGAACTTGATGCCGGTCGGCACGGCGATGAGGTAGGTCAGGAACGCGAAGAACGGCAGGAGCACCGCACCGGTCGCGTACATGTGGTGCGCCCACACCGCCAGCGACAGCGCGCCGATCGCGATGGTCGCGAAGACCATGCCCTTGTAGCCGAACAACGGCTTGCGGGCGAACACCGGGATGACCTCGGTGACGATGCCGAAGAACGGCAGCGCGATGATGTAGACCTCGGGGTGGCCGAAGAACCAGAACAGGTGCTGCCACAGCATCGGGCCACCGTTCTCGTCCGAGTAGATCAGCGCACCGAGGTTGCGGTCGGCCAGCATGCCCATGATCGCGGCGGTGAGGATCGGGAACGCCAGCAGGATGAGCAGGCTGGTGACCAGCGTGTTCCAGGTGAAGATCGGCATCCGGAACAGCGTCATGCCCGGGGCCCGCAGGCAGACGATCGTGGCGATGAAGTTGACGCCACCGAGGATCGTGCCCAGGCCGCTGACCGCCAGGCCGGCGAACCACATGTTCGCGCCCGCGCCCGGGGAGTTCACGACGTTCGACAGCGGTGCGTAGGCGTACCAGCCGAAGTCCGCCGCCCCACCGGGGGTGAGGAAGCCCCCCACCACGATCAGGCTGCCGAACAGGAACAGCCAGTAGGAGAAGGCGTTCATGCGCGGGAACGCGACGTCCGGCGCACCGATCTGCAGCGGCATGATCAGGTTCGCGAACGCGAAGAACAGCGGCGTCGCGAACATCAGCAGCATGATCGTGCCGTGCATCGTGACCAGCTGGTTGTACTGCTCGGGGGACAGGAACTGCAGCCCCGGCCGCCCCAGCTCACCACGCATCAGCAGCGCCATCAGGCCACCCAGCACGAAGAACGTGAACGAGGTGGCCATGTACATCAGGCCGATGGTCTTGTGGTCGGTGGTCCGCAGCAGGTTCGAGAGCCGCGAGCCCTTTTCGACCACGTGAGCCGGGCTGGGCCGGCTCACGATGGGCGCCGGTGCAATCGTCACGGCTGGCAGCTTAGACCGTGCGATACGGCGCCTCAGGTCGGGCGGGCAGGGCGCGCCGCGAGGATCATCCGGGCCGCCGGTAGGTGGCGACGTCGACCGAGATCGTGACCGGCACGGCGGCCGGCAAGCGCGCCAGCGAGGCCGCGAGAGCGGCGGCCGTGAGGTGCCGGGCGTGCGGCCCCATGCCCACCAGCGTCGCCACCGCGGGATGGTCCAGCACCAGGGTCTGGCGGTGGCGGTGCGCGTCCTCGCGCGCCAGGTGCGGCTCCAGCGTCGCGCTGAGCCGCTCGGCCTTTCCGGGGTCGACCCGGAGCAGGCCCAGCGGCCCGACGAGCTCGGCGAGGTGGTCGCGGCCGGGCGTCACCACGACCAGCCGCCCCTCCGCGCGCAGCACCCGGGCGATCTCGGGCCCGTTGCGCGGGGCGAAGACGACCAGCACCCGGTCCACCGCCGCGTCGCGCACCGGCAGCCGGGCCCAGGTGTCCCCGACCACGGCGACCGCGCGCGGGTGGGCCTTCGCCGCCCGTCGGGCGGCGTAGCGCGAGGCGTCGAGCACCACGCCGGTGGCGTCCGGGAGGACGTCGAGCAACCGGGCCAGGTGGTGGCCGGTGCCGCCACCCAGGTCGAGCAGCGTCGCGGGCTCCCCCGGCCGGCGGACGGCTGCGGCCAGGGCCGCGGTCACGCCGTCGTAGTGGCCGGCGGAGAGGAAGGTCACCCGGTCGGCGACCATCTCGGCGGAGTCGCCGGTCGGCGGGCGGCGCCCCGGGGGCAGCAGCGTGAGGTGCCCCTGCCGCGCGCGGTCCACGCGGTGCCCTTCGGCGCAGCGCAGGCCCGAGCCGTCCGGCTCCGCGGTGAACGGCGCGGCGCACACGGGGCAGGCGAGCAGGGCGACCGCGCGGGGGTCGAGCGGTGCGGCGCTCACCGCCGCGGGGGCACCGCGTGGAAGGTCACGTCCCGCAGCCGGCCGGCGTCGGCCACCGCGGTGACGAACGTCCCGTGCGGCTGGCGACGCCGGTCCGTGGGCGACCCCGGGTTCACCAGCCGCAGCCCGGTGGGCGCCGTGGTGTCCCAGGGGATGTGGCTGTGCCCGAACACCAGGACGTCGACGTCGGGGAAGCGCGCCGCGCACCGCGCCTCGCGCCCGGTGGCCTGCCCCGTCTCGTGCACGACGGCGAACCGGATGCCCTCGATCTCGGCGCGGGCGACCTCCGGCAGCCGCTCGCGCAGCGCCCCGTGGTCGTTGTTGCCGTGGACGGCGACCAAGCGGTGCGCCCGCCGTTCCAGCTCGTCGAGGAGGGCGACGTCCACCCAGTCACCGGCGTGCACCACCACGTCGGCGGAGTCGATCGCCGACCACAGGCCGAGAGGTAGCTCACGCGCGCGCTTGGGGACGTGCGTATCTGCGGTGAACACCAGCGAAACAGGCACGACGACATCGTTGCAGGCCGCTACCTTCTCTCCCGGCCGGCGATCCGGCCCGTTCCGCACGACCCGAGGACTTCCCGTGACCGAACCCCTGCCCTCCCCTGCCGCGACCGGCGCGACGACCTCCGCTGATGAGCCCTACGAGAAGCGGTGGCTGGCGCTCGGCGTCATCGCCATGACCGTCCTGCTGGTCATCCTCGACGCCACGATCGTCAACATCGCGCTGCCCGCGGTCACCGCCGACCTGGGCATCAGCGCGGCCAGCCAACAGTGGATCGTGACCGCCTACACCCTGACCTTCGGCGGCTTCCTCCTGCTCGGCGGCCGCATCGCCGACTTCTGGGGCCGCAAGCGCACCTACCTGGTGGGCGCGGCGGGCTTCGCCGTCGCCTCGGCGCTCGGCGGCGTCGCGCAGAACGAGACGATGCTCTTCGGCGCCCGCGCCCTGCAGGGCGTCTTCGGCGCACTGCTGGCCCCGGCGTCCCTCGCGCTGCTCACCGTCCTGTTCACCGACCCGAAGGAGCGCGCCAAGGCCTTCGGCGTCTACGGCGCGATCGCCGGCGGCGGCTCGGCCATCGGCCTGCTGCTCGGCGGTGTCCTCACCGAGTACGCCGACTGGCGCTGGTGCTTCTGGGTGAACCTGCCGGTGGCGATCCTCGCCATCGTGCTGGCCATCCCGATCGTCCCGGAGAGCAAGGCTCCCGGCGACACCAGCTACGACATCCCCGGCGCCGTCCTGGTCACCCTCGGCCTGGCGTCGATCGTCTACGGCTTCACCCGCGTGGCCGAGGCCTCGCAGGCCTTCGCGGCCCAGGCTGCCGCCGCCAACGCCGAGGCTGCGGCGCAGGGCATCCCGACGCTGGTGACGCCGGAGAGCGGCTGGACCGACGGTCTCGCGTGGCTGTTCATCGCCGGCGGCCTGGTGCTGATCGCCCTGTTCGTCCTGCTGGAGCTGCGGACGCGCAACCCGCTGCTGCCGATGCGCATCGTGCTCGACCGCAACCGGGGCGGCGCCTACCTGACCTCGACGCTCGTGGGAGCCGGGCTGCTGGGGGCGTTCTTCTTCCTGAGCCTCTACTTCCAGCAGGTGCTCGGGTACGAGCCGGTCATGGCGGGCTTGGCGTCGCTGCCGACCACCCTCGGCGTCTTCATCTCGGCGGGGCTGGCCAGCGTGCTGGTCCCCCGGGTGGGGCCGAAGCCGCTCATGGTCCTCGGTGGCGTGCTCGCCGCAGGCGGTCTCGCCACCCTGTCCTTCGTCGGTCTGGACACCGGGTTCTGGCAGCTGCCGTTCCCCGGCCAGCTGCTGCTCGGGCTCGGCCTGGGCTTCACGTTCGTGCCGCTGTCGAACCTGGCGCTGGTGGGCGCCGGCGTCCACGACGCCGGGGCGGCCAGCGCGATGCTGAACGCCACGCAGCAGGTGGGCGCCTCCATCGGCACCGCCGTGCTCGCCTCGCTGTCCGTGGCCGCCATCAGCACCTACACCGCCGACGTGCTCGCCTCGGGTGCGGACCCGCGAGACCCGTCGGTGGGCCTCTCGGCGCAGGTGGAGGGCTACACCACGGCCTTCGCGTGGGCCGCCGGGCTGCTGCTGCTGGGCGCCGTCGTCTCGGCGTTGCTCATCAAGGCGACCAAGGAGGACCTGCCGGCCGAGGGCGATGCCGTCGTCCACGTCGGCTGAGAAGGAACTCGTCCCGGCCCCTCGCAGCGGCCCGCGCCCCTCCGGGCGCGGGCCGCTGCGCGCCGGGGACCGGTCAGGCCCGGTGCTCGGCGAGCGCCTTGAGCCGGGCGTTGTACGCCGCGAGCTCCGCGTCGCCGTCACGGTCGGCCGCGCGGTCGAGCGTGCGGGCCCGGCGGTCGTCCGAGCGGGCCCAGGAGAAGAAGACGACGGCGAGCACCAGGACGGTGGGCAGCTCCCCGAAGGCCCAGACGATGCCGCCGGCCACCGCCTGGTCGGTGAGCGGGTCCACGCCCCACCCCGCCGGCGGGTCGGCGAACGTGTCGACGACGAGCGAGCCGGCCATCATGATCGCCACGCCGAAGAAGGCGTGGAACGGCACGGGCAGGAACAGCTCGAGCATCCGCCCCGGGTGGCTGAGCGTCCGCGGCCACGGGTCCTGCGCGACGATCGGGCCGAAGAAGAGCAGCCCCGTGACGACGAAGTGGGCGAGCATGAACTGGTGGCCCACCGGGCTCGACATCAGCCAGTCGAACAGCGGGGTGAAGTAGACGCCGTAGAGGCTGGCGATGAACAGCGGCACGCTGAACAGCGGGTGGGCCACGACGCGGGCGAACCGGCTGTGCAGCGCCTCCAGGAGCAGTGCCCGCGGGGCGCCGGCCGGCCCGCGGCCGCGCGGGAGGGTGCGCAGCGCCAGCGTCACGGGGGCGGCGAGCAGCAGGAGCAGCGGCGTGATGAGCGACAGCACCATGTGCTGGGTCATGTGGACGCTGAAGATCACCATGCTGTAGCCGTTGAGCCAGGTGCCGGTGACGGCGAACAGCGACGCGGTGCCGGCGATCCAGGCGAGGGTCCGCCACCACGGCCAGCTGACCCCGGACCGGCGCAGGCGGACGACAGCGGCCAGGTAGACGACCAGCCCGATGACGCTGAGCACCGGGAGCACCGACCAGGCGTCCAGGTGCGGGAGGAACATCCGCCCCCAGGTCGGCGGGTCCTCCGGGACCCACATGCCCGAGTGGTGCCCGTGCTCCACCGCGATCTCCTCCTGCCGGCCGGTCGTGCGACCCCACTGTCCCACCGCGCGCCGCGCTCCCCCGAGGGGAGCACGGAGATCCTCCCCACGCGACGACGCCCCCCGCCGGGAGTTCCGGCAGGGGGCGTCGTCGGGAGTGACGCGGGTCAGATCTGGACGCCGCGCTCCCGGAGCCAGGGCAGCGGGTCGATCGGCTCGCCGCCGATGCCGCCGACGTGCACCTCGAAGTGCAGGTGCGGGCCGGTGGACTGACCGCGGTTGCCGAGCAGCGCGATGGTGTCGCCGGCGCGGACCACCTGGCCGGGGGTCACCAGGATCTCGTCCATGTGGCCGTAGACGGTGACGTCACCGTTGCCGTGCTGGATGTACACCACCAGCCCGTAGCCGCCGGCCGGGCCGGCCTCGAGCACGACGCCGTCCATCACGGCGTACTCGGGCGTGCGCATGGGTGCGGCCAGGTCGATGCCCGCGTGCAGCGTGCCCCAGCGCGCGCCGAACCCGCTGGTCAACCGGCCACCCTCGACCGGGAGCACCGCCGCGGGGCGGGCGGCCTCGGCGGCGGCGCGGTCGGCCTCCTCCTGGGCGATCCGGTCGGCCTCCGCCTGGGCGTTCGCGGCGGCGGTGCGCTCGGTCTCGCGGGCGCTGCGGCTGGCGACCACCTCGCGCAGCCGGGAGGTGTCGTCCTCGTCGACGCGCGGCGCCGCGGCGGAACCGTCGATGCCCAGCTGCTCGGCCACGCTCACCGACTGGCTGACCGTCTCCGTCGCGACCTCCGTCGGGCCGGCGACCGAGGCGCCACTGAGGCCGAGGGCGCCGACGAGGACCGCGGCGAGGTAGAGCGCCGGGCGGCGCCGCACCGCGGGCGGGCGGCGGTCCAGCCAGCGACGCCCGCCGGTGGCGACGGCCGCGAGGACCTCGGCCGCGTCGGCACCCGGGGTGCCGACGACCCGGACGACCGGCTCCGCGGGCACCGGCGCCAGGGCGGACCGCTCCGGCTGCGCCGGGGCGTCCCTCACGACGACGACGGCGTCGGGTGCGACCACCGGGGCGTCGGTGAGCGCGGCGACGTCGGTGACCGGCGCCAGTGCCGCGAGGTCGACGGCGGACCGCTTGTAGGGGGTCGGGCGGCGCCGCACCGGCGTCTCGGCGGCCGCCGTCGCGGCGATCGCCTGCACGCCCTGGGCCTCCGCCGTGGTGGACCCGTCCGCGACCGGCGTCGAGGCCCGGTCGACCGTTCCCGCCTGCGGCCCGGACGCACCCGGGGCCGGGGTCTCCGGGCCGCGCGCCTTCGCGGTCTTGCGGGCGGCGGCAGCAGCGCGCGCCGCCGTGGTCGCCTTCCGGGTCGCCGCTGCGGCGGTGGCCGCGGTCGCGCCGGCGACCTTGACGGTGGCGGCTCGGGCCCGCCGGCGGGCGGTGGGATCGGTCGTCCGGCCGGCCCCCGCCCGGCGCGCCTTCCCCTGGCGCTGCGGCGGAACCGTGGACGCGGCCTTCTCCTCGATCGTCCCGCTGGTGGAGCGGGCCGGGGCGAGCGTGGCGTCGACCGTTCCGGCCGGCACCGCACCCCCCTCGGGGAGGCGGTCGTGGTGGAGCGAACTCATGCACCTGACTTCCGTCGGCGGACATTGCACAGCGACTCCCGGGGAGAGGAGCGGGGCCCATGTAAACACGGCGTGATGGGTTCGTGATCTGACGACCGGGGTACTGACCTGCAGTTCTGTGAACCGGATCACCGCGATGCGGCGCGCATTCTCGTCGTTGCGTGAGGGCGTCTTTACGGAACGTAAGGGGCGCGCCGTGGATGGTTGAGAGTGGCGCGATCCGGCTCACGTACGGGCAGGAGCCCGTTTTCCGCAGCCCGATCGAGGGAGAAGTCGTATGCGCGCAGTGACCTGGCACGGCCGAGGAGACGTCCGGGTGGAGACCGTCCCCGACCCCACGATCCAGGAGCAGACCGACGTCATCGTCGAGATCACGTCCAGCGGTATCTGCGGGTCCGATCTGCACCTCATCGAGGTCATGGCGCCGTTCATGTCGGTGGGTGACGTGATGGGCCACGAGCCCATGGGGGTCGTCCGCGAGGTCGGACGCGAGGTGACCGCGGTGAAGCCCGGCGACCGCGTCGTGGTGCCGTTCAACATCTCGTGCGGCACCTGCTGGATGTGCTCCGAAGGCCTCCACTCCCAGTGCGAGACCACGCAGAACCGCGAGCAGGGCATGGGTGCCTCCCTGTTCGGCTACACCAAGCTCTACGGGCAGGTCCCCGGCGGGCAGGCCGAGTACCTGCGGGTGCCCTTCGGCAACACGCTGCCGATCAAGGTGCCCGATGCCCCGCTGGACGACCGGTTCGTCTACCTCTCCGACGTCCTGCCCACCGCCTGGCAGGCCGTGCAGTACGCCGGCATCCCACAGGGCGGCAGCGTGCTGGTGCTGGGCCTCGGCCCGATCGGCGACATGGCCACGCGCATCGCCAAGCACCTCGGCGCGGGACAGGTCATCGCCTCCGACGTCGTGCCCGAGCGCCTGGCCCGGGCCCGGCGCAACGGCATCACCGTCATCGACTCCACGGAGCAGGCCGAGGTCGTCGCCCGCGTCCGCGACCTGACCGACGGCCGCGGACCGGACTCGGTGATCGACGCCGTCGGCATGGAGGCGCACGGCTCGCCGCTGGCGACGATGGCGCAGAAGGCCAGCGCCCTGGTCCCCGACGCGATCATGGAGAAGGTCATGACCGTGGCCGGCATCGACCGGCTGGCGGCCCTGAACACCGCGATCGAGGCGGTCCGCCGTGGCGGCACCATCTCGCTGTCGGGTGTCTACGGCGGCGCCACCGACCCGCTCCCGCTCATGCGCATGTTCGACAAGCAGATCCAGCTGCGCATGGGGCAGGCCAACGTGTGGCGCTGGGTGCCCGACATCCTGCCGCTGCTCCTGGAGGGCGACCCGCTGGGCGTGGACGAGTTCGCCACCCACCGGGTGCCGCTCGAGCAGGCGCCGGAGGCCTACGCGAACTTCCGGCAGAAGAAGGACGGCGCCGTGAAGGTGCTGCTCCAGCCCTGACCGCAGTCGGGCGGGCGCACTCGCGCCCGCCCGCTGTGAGCAGTCCCACCGCCCCGGTCCGGCATCAACCTCAGCGATCCCGCGCTGCACCACGCAAGCACCCCGCTGATCGGCAGACCGGGATCACCCGGCCCGCCGGCTCCCCACCGTGTCCCCCGGAGTTCTTCGCGTGCCTCGTGGACTGCTCGCCCTCGCCATCGGCGCCTTCGGCATCGGCACCACCGAGTTCGTCGTGATGGGCATGCTGCCCGAGATCGCCGCCGGCCTCGACGTCTCGGTGTCCGCGGTCGGCCTGCTCATCTCGGCCTACGCGATCGGCGTCGTCGTCGGCGCACCGACGCTCACCGCGCTCGGGCTGCGGTTCACCCCGCGGCAGACCCTCGTCGCGCTGATGGTCGTGTTCGTGGTCGGCAACACCCTGTCCGCGGTGGCACCGAGCTACGGACTGCTCGTCGCCGCCCGGGTGTTCACCGCGCTGGCGCACGGCTCCTTCTTCGGGGTCGGGGCGGTCGCCGCCCGCCGGCTGGTCCCGCCCGACCGCGCCACCCGGGCCATCTCGCTGATGATCACCGGCCTCACGCTGGCCAACGTGGTCGGCGTCCCCCTGGGCACGTTCGTCGCCCAGCACGCCGGCTGGCGGATCGTCCTGGCGGCGATCGCGCTGATCGGCGTCGCGACGATCGCCGGCCTGCTGGCGTGGATGCCCGCCGACGCCGGCGAGCCCACCGATCTGCGCGCGGAGCTGCACGCGTTCCGGCGTCGACAGGTCTGGCTCGTCCTCGCGCTCACCATGATCGGCTTCTCGGCGCTGTTCGCCGTCTACAGCTACGTCAGCCCGATCCTCACCGAGCTCGGCGGCATCCCGACGCAGTGGGTGACGCCGGTTCTCGCGCTCTTCGGCGTCGGGACGACGGTCGGCACGCTCGCCGGCGGACGATTGGGCGACCGCTACGGCTTCTCCTTCGTCGCGGTCGGGCTGGTGGCGATGGCCGGCATCCTGGTCGCGTTCTCCTTCCTCGCCCGGTCCACCGTGGCCGCCGTCGCGCTGCTGGTGCTGTTCGGAACCCTGTCCTTCGCAATGGGGCCGGTCGTCCAGAACGCCGTCATCGACGCCGCGCAGGTGCCCGGTGGCAGCCTGGTGTCGGCGGCCAACCAGGGCGCGTTCAACATCGCCAATGCGATCGGCGCCGCCCTCGGCGCGCTCGTCATCGCGCAGGGGCTCGGGCTCACCGCGCCGATGTGGGTGGGGGCAGGGCTGGCCCTGGTCGGCGCGGGGATCGCGCTGGCCATCCGCGCCGACGCCCGGCGCCACCCGGCCACGGTGCTCCCCGCGACGCCCGTCGGCGCGGAGGCCGCCGAACCGGCCGTCGCGACGTGAGCGGCGCGCATACCCCCGCCGCGACGGGTAGGGAGCCCGCATGACCATCGGCACCGCAGAGCAGTCCGGCACCTACCGCCTCGGCGACCGGGAGGTGCGCCGCCTCGGCTACGGCGCCATGCAGCTGACCGGCCCCCACGTCATGGGCCCACCGGCCGACCGGGACGCCGCCATCGCCGTCCTGCGGCGCGCCGTCGAGCTCGGCGTCGACCACATCGACACGAGCGACTACTACGGCCCCACCGTCGTCAACGAGCTCATCCGCGACGCGCTGCACCCCTACCCCGACGAGCTGGTCATCGTCACCAAGGTCGGCGCCCGCCGCGACGCCGACGGCGGCTGGCCGGAGGCCCTGGACCCCGACGACCTCCGCCGGGCGGTGCAGGAGAACATCGACCACCTCGGCGTCGAGGCGCTCGACGTGGTGAACCTCCGCATGCCCGGCTTCGCCGAGCCGGTGCAGCGCTCACTCGCCGAGCCCTTCGAGGCGCTGGCGGCCATGCAGCAGGAGGGCCTGATCCGGCACCTCGGCGTGAGCAACGTGACGCCGCAGATGTTCGCCGAGGCCCGGGCCATCGCCCCCGTCGTGTGCGTGCAGAACCACTACAACCTGGTGCACCGCGCCGACGACCCACTGATCGATGCCCTCGCCCGCGAGGGCATCGCCTACACGCCCTTCTTCCCCCTGGGCGGGTTCAGCCCGCTGCAGTCCGCAGCCCTCGAGACGGTCGCCCGCAGGCTGGAGACGACGCCCATGCAGGTGGCGCTCGCCTGGCTGCTCGCCCGCTCCCCCAACCTGCTGCTCATCCCCGGCACCTCGTCGGTGGCCCACCTCGAGGAGAACCTGCAGGCGGCCGCCCGGGTGCTCGGCCCGGAGGAGCTCGCCGAGCTCGACCGGATCGGCGGCACCGGCGACCCCGACCCGGCCGACTGACCGGTGGCCGGTGGTGCGCCTCAGCCGCGAGCCACCGGCCCCAGCACCCGGTCCAGGTACCCGTTCGACAGCACGCCCGCCGGGTCCACCCGGTCGCGCACCGCGACGAACTCGGCGAACCGGGGGTAGCGCCGGCTCAGCGTCGCCGCGTCCAGGCCGTGCAGCTTGCCCCAGTGCGGCCGGCCGCCCACCTCACCGGCGATCCGCTCGAGCGCGGCGAACCAGCAGCCCGGCTCGCTGCCCGCGGGGACGTGGGCGGCGATGTAGGCCGTGTCGCGGCCGGACGCCGTCGACAGGGGGACGTCGTCGGCCGCGGCCAGCCGCACCTCGACGGGGAAGGCCGCGCGCCAGTCGCCGGCCTCGTGCACCCGCCGCAGCTCGGCCAGCACCGCCGGTGCGTCGGCCCGGGGGACGGCGTACTCCATCTCCAGGAGACGCACCCGCCGGCGGCTGACGAAGACGCGGTGGGAGTGGTCGGTCCACGCGCGCGGGCCCAGGGCCCGCGCCGACACCCGCGCCAGCGAGGGCACCAGCGACGGCACCCGGCGACCCGCCGCCACCACCCCGGCGAACGCCGCGTTGGCGATCACCTCGTCGTCCCAGACCGCCCGCCAGCGCGGGAGCGGCGCCAGGCCGTCGGCCAGCGGGACGCGGGTGTGGCGCTTCACCAGTGTCGCGTCGGTGTGCGGGAACCAGTAGAACTCGACGTGGTCGGTGGCGGTCATCAGCTCGTCGAAGCCCTCCAGGGCAGCGGTGAGGGTGCCCGGTCCCTCCACCGCCCGGAGCGCGAACGCCCGCTCCGCCTGCAGCGTCACCGCCGTCACCACCCCCAGCGCGCCCAGGCCCACGCGGGCAGCGGAGAACACCTCCGGGATCCGCTGCGCGTCGCAGACGAGCACCTCGCCGGAGGGCAGCACGAGCTCGAGCGCGCGGACCTGCGTGGCGAGCCCGCCGAACCGGGCCCCGGTGCCGTGCGTCCCGGTGGCCAGGGCGCCCGCGACCGTCTGCCGGTCGATGTCGCCGAGGTTGGTGAGCGCCCACCCCCGGCGCAGCAGCTCGACGCCCAGCCGGTGCAGCGTCGTCCCGGCGCCCACGGTGACCAGGCCGTCCGCGGTGACGGCGCGGACGCCGGTCAGCCGGTCGCACACGAGCTGGACGTCCTCGGGCAGCCCGATGCCGGAGAAGGAGTGGCCGCTGCCGATCGGACGGACACGTCGGCCGGCGGCGGCCGCCGTCGTCAGCAGCTGCGCGACCTCGTCCGCGGAGCCCGGGTGCACCGCAGTCACCTGGGCACGCTGGTTGCCCGCCCAGTTGCGCCAGCGGGTGCGGTCGTGCGGCCGGTCCAGCGGCTCGCTCACCTGGTCTCCCTCCGTCGAGCGGGGACTCTGGCGGGTGCGGCACCGGCCGGTCAACCGCTCCGGGGCTCTTGCCCCGGCCGACCGCGCGGGGCACGCTGCGGCGTCATGACCGCGGACCCACCCGCCGCCCGGCACGCGGCCCTCGACCGCGCCACCGCGGGGCTCGACCCGCCGTTCGCCGTGCTGGACCTCGCCGCGCTGGACGCGAACGCGGCGGACCTGGTCGCCCGCGCCGCCGGCAAGCCGATCCGTGTGGCCAGCAAGTCCGTGCGCTGCCGCGGCGTGCTGCGCCGGGTGCTGGCCCGGCCGGGTTTCTCCGGCGTTCTCGCCTACACGCTGCGCGAGGCGCTCTGGCTGGCCGGTGGCGAGGAGCCGATCAGCACCGACGTCGTCGTCGGCTACCCGTCGGTCGACTCCGTCGCGCTCCGGCAGCTCGCCGGGGACGAGCAGGCGGCCGGCCGGGTGACGCTGATGGTCGACTCCGTCGAGCACCTGGAGCTCATCGACGCGGTGGCCCCGCCAGGAGGGCCGGTGCTGCGGGTCTGCCTCGACGTCGACGCCTCGCTGCGCGCCGCCGGTGGCCGGGTGCACGTGGGCGTCCGGCGGTCACCGGTGCACACCCCCCAGGACGCCGTCGCCCTGGCGCGGGCGGTGCTCGCCCGGCGCGGCGTCGAGCTGGTGGGCCTCATGGCGTACGAGGCGCAGATCGCCGGCCTGCAGGACGCGCCCGCCGGCCGGCCCCTGCGTGGGCTCGCGGTACGCGGGCTGCAGGCGCTCTCCGCCCGGGAGCTCGCCGCCCGGCGCGCCGCGGTCGTGGCCGCCGTCTCCCCGGTCGCGCCCCTGCGGTTCGTCAACGGCGGCGGCACCGGGAGCCTGGAGCGGACCGCCGCCGAACCGGCCGTGACCGAGGTGGCTGCGGGCTCGGGCCTCTACTCCCCCACCCTGTTCGACGGCTACCGCGCATTCACGGGGCACCCGGCCGCCTTCTTCGCCGTCCCCGTGACGCGCGTCCCGGCGCCCGGTGTGGTGACCGTGGCCGGTGGCGGCTGGATCGCCTCGGGGCCGCCGGGGGCCGACCGGCTGCCGGTGCCGACCTTCCCGGCCGGGCTGCGCCGGTTGCCCGGCGAGGGGGCCGGCGAGGTGCAGACGCCGCTGCGCGGACCGGGCACCGCGGGTCTGCGCATCGGTGACCGGGTGTGGTTCCGCCACGCCAAGGCCGGAGAGGTCTGCGAGCACGTCGGCGCCCTGCACGCGGTCGCGGGCGACACCGTCGTCGACGCGCTGCCCACCTACCGCGGCGAGGGCAAGGCCTTCGGCTGATCAGCGGGCGCGGGCGACCCGCGTCTCGTCGAAGACCGGCTCGGCGGACTCGTAGACCCGGCCGTCGGCGCCGAAGACCAGGAAGCGGTCGAAGGAGCGGGCGAACCAGCGGTCGTGGGTGACGGCGAGCACCGTGCCGTCGAAGGCCGCGAGCGCCTCCTCCAGCGCCTCCGCGGAGAGCACGTCGAGGTTGTCCGTCGGCTCGTCGAGCAGCAGCAGGGTCGCACC
Source organism: Blastococcus sp. SYSU DS0753 (assembly GCF_054051175.1). Taxonomy (NCBI): domain Bacteria; kingdom Bacillati; phylum Actinomycetota; class Actinomycetes; order Geodermatophilales; family Geodermatophilaceae; genus Blastococcus; species Blastococcus sp. SYSU DS0753. Next base: position 73,448 of record NZ_JBJHAT010000006.1, read on the forward strand.
GGACAGCTCCAGCACGAGGACCTGGAAGCGCGCCTGCTGACCGCCCGACATGGTGCGGAAGGGCCGGTCGGCGGCGTCGGTGAGCCCGTAGCGCCGCAGCACGGCCATCGCCCGACCGCGGTCGACGCCCGGCCGGCCCGGCTCGCCGTGCCAGAGCAGGTCGACCGGGGTCCGGTCCTGCCACTCCGGGTGCGCGTGGGTCTGGGCGAAGAAGCCGGGGACGACGCGCGCCCCGAGCCGCCACTCCCCGGTGTGCGCGACCTCCTGGCCGGCGAGCAGCCGCAGGAAGTGCGACTTGCCCGCACCGTTGGCACCGAGGACGCCGACCCGGTCGCCGTACCAGACCTCGAGGTCGAACGGCTGCATCAGGCCGGTCAGCTCCAGCTGCTCGGCGACGACCGCGCGCACCCCGGTCCGGCCACCGCGCAGGCGCATGGCCACCTTCTGCTCCGGCGGGCGGTCCGGCGGCGGCCCGGCCGCCTCGAACTTCGCCAGCCGGGTCTGCATCGCGTGGTACCGGTTGGCCATGTCGGGTGAGTTGGCGGCCTGCTGCTGGAGCGTGCGCACCAGGTCGATCAGGCGCTGGTGCTCCTCGTCCCACCGCCGCCGCACCTCGGCCAGCCGCTCGTGGCGGGCGGTGCGCGCCTCCGGGTAGGAGGCGAAGCCACCACCGTGCACCCAGGCCGTCCCGCCCTCGACGGTCACCACCCGGTCGGCGACGCGGGCCAGCAGCTCCCGGTCGTGGCTGACGAAGAGCACGGTCTTGCGGGTCTCGAGCAGGCGTTGCTCCAGCCACCGCTTGCCCGGGACGTCGAGGTAGTTGTCCGGCTCGTCGAGCAGCAGCACCTGGTCGGGCCCGCGCAGCAGCGCCTCCAGCGCCAGCCGCTTCTGCTCCCCGCCCGACAGGGAGGCCAGTTCGCGGTACTTGCAGCGTTCGTAGGGCACACCCAGCGCCGCGACGGTCACCGTGTCCCAGGTGACCTCGGCGTCGTAGCCGCCGGCATCGCCCCACTGCGCCAGCGCGTCGGCGTAGGCCATCTGCGACCGCTCGTCGTCGGTCTCCATGAGCGTCAGCTCGGCGGCCTCCACCGCGTCCCAGGCGGCCCGCACCGCGGGGGGCGACAGATCCACGAGGAACCGCTGGACGGTCGTGCCGTCCCGCACCGCCCCGATGAACTGGCGCATCACCCCGAGTCCGCCGGTGCGGGCGACCGAGCCCGCCTCCGGCGTCAGGTCCCCGGCGATGATCCGCAGCAGCGTCGTCTTCCCCGCACCGTTCTCCCCCACGAGCGCCGCGCGCGCACCCTCGCCGACGCGGAAGGAGACGTCGTCCAGCAGCACCCGCCCGTCGGAGAGGGTGTGCCGGATCCCGGTCACGTCGACGTAGCCCACGCCGTCATCCTGCCCCGCCGGGCAACCGGGTTCCCGGGGTCAGCCGATGTGCCGGTCCAGGCGGTAGCGCGCCAGCCGCTCGACCAGCTCGGGCAGCGCGCCCACCGGTGACCCGCCGAGCTCGCGGCGGCAGTCCCGGACGATCCGCACGACCACCCGTCGCCCGACCCGGCCGGAGAACTCCCCGCTGAGCCGGCTGACCGCCGCGCTGACGGCCTCGTCGCCCGGGAGGGCGCCGGCGTCCCGGGGGAACGCTTCACCGCCGGTGGGCAGCCCTCCCGCACCGGTGGGTTCGTCGGCGGCGGGGCCGGAGGAGCTCGGCGGGACGACCTGGGTCATCGGCGGTCCTTCGTTCCGGGGCGGTGCCGGGCCGGAGCGGACGCGGCGGTTCCATACGGTTCCGTTCCGCGGTGGCCGGCACCAGGGTCCAAGGACCCGCGGTCAGCCCACCACGATCGAGAGCACCGTCGCACCGGCGGCGAGCAGCATCGCCAGGACCACCAGCGCGGCGACCAGTCGCCGGCGCCGCTCCGCGTCACGCCCGCCGGCGCCACCCATCCCCATCACACCGGCCGACGCTACCGGCCGTCGGGAGACCGAACCGGTCGCCGTCCCCACAGCAGGGTGTCGAGGGCGGTGCCGTGCGGGGTGGCCCGGCGGACCTGCTCCAGCCGGTCGACGTCGAGGAGGCGCGCGACCGGCGCGAGGCGGTCGATGCTGTGCAGGATCGCCGGCTCCTGCGGCCCGCCGACACCCGCGGTGAGGTTCTCCACGTCGTGCCCGAGGAGCAGCAGCCGGCCACCGGGCCGCAGCCAGCCGACGGCCCGGGTGAGCAGCGCGGTCATCTCCTCCTCGGGCAGGTGGAGGTAGGCGACCAGCACCAGGTCCAGCGATCCCGGCGGCGCCGACCAGGTCAGCACGTCGGCGGTGACCCAGCGGACCCGCTCGGCGCCGGGGCTTCCCCGGCCGCGGGCGAGGCCGACGGCGGAGAAGTCGACCGCGGTCACCGCCCACCCCCGGGCGGCCAACCAGAGGGCGTGCCGCCCCTCCCCGGCGGCGAGGTCGACCGCGGGACCGGGTGGTAGGTCACCGAGCAGCTCCGCCACGAGCGAGTTCGGCTCGGCCGGCCACTGGGCGTGCTCGGCGTAGCGCCGGTCCCAGTCCTCCGCCCGCACGCCGGCAGTCTCGCAGCCGGAGTCGCTGCCCGCGCCCGGACGGGGTAGTGGTGGTGCGTGGCCGCCGTCGTCTCCCTGGTCGTCATCGTCACGCTGGGCCTGCTCGTCACCCGGGTCGCCACGGTCGCGCTGACCATGACCGGCATGTCGTTGCAGCACGCCCGCTTCCAGGCCCGCTCCGCCTTCACCGGGACGGGCTTCACGACGTCGGAGGCCGAGGCCGTGGTCTCCCACCCGGTGCGCCGGCGGATCGTGATGGTGCTGATGCTGGTCAGCGGCGCCGGCGCCGTGTCGGTGCTGGGCACGCTGATCCTCACGTACGCGGGCGTGGACTCCACCGTGGGCGGGGTGCGCCGGACGGTCGCCATCGTCGGCTCGATGACCGCGCTGCTGTGGCTCTCGCGCAACGAGCGCGTCGACCGCGTGCTGCGGCGGGTGATCGAGCGGGTGCTGCGGCGGGTCGCCGACCTCGACCTCCGCGACTACGCCGCGCTGCTGCACCTGCGGGGCCAGTGGCGGGTCGTCTCGCTGCCGGTCAAGGACGACGACTGGATCTCCTCCCGGCCGCTGGGCCGGCTCCGCCTGCCCGAGGAAGGGGTCGCCGTGCTCGGCGTCGAGCGGGACGACGGCACGTGGATGGGCGCGCCCAGGGAGGACCTCCGGCTGCGCACGGGCGACGTCGTGGTGCTCTACGGGCGGCAGGCGATCCTCGACGACATCACCGACCGGCTGCACGGCGACGAGGGCGACCAGGCCAGCGAGCGGTCCCGCGCCTGGCACGCCGCGACGCCTCCGGTCGAGGTCGTCGAGCGCCGGCGCTGAGCCCGGGAGCCGTCGTACCCCTCTGCGAGGGTGTGCCCATGACGACCCCGCACGACGTGGCCCTGCTGCGGCTGGTCGCGCAGCGGCTCGCCGGGCCGCCGGCGGAGGACGCCGCCGCGGCCGTCCGCCGGCTGGTGGCGGTGCAGGGGCAGGACTTCCCGGGCGCGGTGACGTCGGTGGCCCTGCGCACCCGCAGCCGGAGCCGGGATGACGTGCTGCGGGCGCTCGACAGCGGGGCCGTCGTCCGGTCCTGGCCGATGCGCGGCACGCTGCACCTGGTGCCCGGGGAGGACCTGCCATGGCTGCTCGAGCTGCTGGGCCCCCGGGCGCTGGCCGGGCTGGCCGGCCGGCGGGCGGCCCTGGGCCTGACCGATGCCGATGCCGAGCGCGCCCGGGACCTCGCTCGGGCGGCCCTCTCGGGTGGCCTGCGGCTCTCCCGCCGCGCCCTGCTGGGGGTGCTGGACGAGGGCGGCGTGCCCACCACCGGCCAGCGCGGCTACCACCTGCTGTGGTTCCTCGCCCAGACCGGCACTCTCTGCCTGGGGCCGACCGAGGACGGCGAGCAGGCGTTCGTGCTGCTGGACGAGTGGGTGCGCGCACCGCGTCGGCCCGCCCGCGACGAGGCGCTCGCGGAGCTGGTGCTGCGGTACTTCCTCGGCCACGGCCCGGCCACGGTGCACGACCTGGTCCGCTGGGCGGGGACGACGGTGCGTGACGTCCGCACCGGGCTCGACGCGGTCCGCGACCGGCTGGCGCGCATCGAGGTGGACGGGACCGAGCACTTCCTCGACCCGGACACCCTCGACCGCTGCGCGGCGCACCGGGAGGCCGCCCGGGCACCGCTGCTGCTGCCCGGCTTCGACGAGTTCGTGCTCGGCTACGCCGACCGCGGCGCCGTCCTGGACCCGGCCGACGCCCAGCGCATCGTGCCCGGGCGCAACGGCGTCTTCCGCCCGACCGTGGTCGTCGACGGCCGGATCGCCGGCACCTGGCGGCTCACCGGCCGGGGCACCGCGCGCACCGTCGAGGCCGAGCCGTTCACCGCCTGGGACGCCGACGTCCAGGCAGCCATCACCCGGCTCGCGGACGCCTGGCCCTGACGGGCGCCGCCCCGCTGCTCCTCAGCGGCGCTCGACGAGGAACACGGGGATCTGCCGGTCGGTCTTCTGCTGGTACTCGGCATAGGGCGGGTAGGCCGCCACGGCCCGCTCCCACCACTCGTCCCGCTCCGCACCGGAGATCTCCCGGGCGACGCCGTCCCACGGCTCGGGGCCGTCCTGCACGGTGACCTGGTCGGGGTGCGCCCGCAGGTTGGCGACCCACGCGGGATCGGTCGGCGCCCCGCCCTGCGAGCCCACCATCGCGTACACCCCGTCGTGCTCCACGCGCATCAGCGGCTGCTTGCGCACCTTGCCGCTCTTCGCGCCGCGGGTGCTGAAGATGACCACCGGCAGCCCGGTGTCCAGGAGCGTGTTCGCCTCCCGCCCCCCGGTCGCCTCGTAGCGCTCGACCTGCTCGCGCACCCACTGCTGCGGACTCGGTTCGTACTCACCCTCCAGCGGCATGCTCCCGAATCTAGGGGCGCCGCGGCGCGGCTGCCCGCCGACCCGGGTCGCGGGTGCCCGGGCCCCGATGGCACCGTGTCGTCGGCCAGCGGCAGCGCTGGTTCCGCACCGGGTACGAGACCGGTGACCCCAGCCGCTGCGACACCTTCGCCACCGACGACCTGGGCTGAGGAATGACCGACCACCTCCGCGTGACCCGGGACGGCTCCGTCGCCGTCCTCACCATCGACCGGCCGCAGAAGCGCAACGCGATGACCGTGGGGATGTGGGCGGCGCTGCCCGCCGTGCTGGCCCCGCTCGCCGACGACCCCGGGGTCCGGGTGCTGCTGGTCACCGGCGCGGGCCCCAGCTTCTGCGCGGGCGCCGACATCTCCGATCTGCTCGGCGGCGACGACCCCGCGGACCCGATGGCCGACGTCCGGCGGCACAACCTCGCCGCGCAGGCGGCGCTGCGCACCTTCCCCAAACCCACCGTCGCGGTCGTGCGCGGGCACTGCATCGGGGGCGGGGTGGAGCTCGCCACCTGCTGCGATCTCCGCTTCGCCGACCCGACGGCGGTCTTCGGGGTCACCCCCGCCAAGGTCGGCATCGTCTACACGCCCTCCTCCACCAAGGCCCTGGTGGATCTGGTGGGGCCGGCGACGACGAAGTACCTGCTGTACAGCGGCGAGCTGATCGACGCCCCCACCGCCCTGCGCACCGGGCTGGTCGACCGGCTCGTCGACGCCGAGGACCTGGCTGCCGAGGCGCACCGGTTCGCCGGGGTGCTGGCGTCCCGCTCCGCGCTCACCCAGCGCGCCACCAAGGAGACCGTGGCCGCGCTGGCCGAGGGCGGGGACGGCGAGGCGCTCGCCGCGGCGCGGTACCGGGAGACGATCGCCGCCGGGGAGCTGGCCGAGGGCGTACGGGCCTTCGCGGAGCGCCGCGCCCCGCGCTTCCCCTGGTCCGGCTGACGCCGGGGGCGTCCGGCGGTTTCACCCACCCCTCACCAGGGGTACCCCACCCGTTGCGCGGAACGGCGCTCTTCACGAGCGGCAGGCGGATGGCGCAGCGACGACGCTGGCCACCCCCTGCCACCCCCGATCCCGCCCCGAGACGCACGGATGCGCCGGGTGGACTTCGGTCAGCTCTTCCCGCCCCACCAGGGCGCCGAGCCGACGTCGTCGCGGCACCCCGGGCCCGTGCAGCGCCCGGATGTGTGCCGCAACGGCGTCGGGGTAGCGCTCCCACCGACCAGCAAGCATGCCGAGGAGGACCGATGACTCACTCCATCGATGCCCCGTTCCCGCCACCGGTTCCGCCGACGAGCGGCGCGACGACGGGCACCACGACGGGCACCACGACCGAGAGCTCGTCGACCAAGGACGCAGCCAAGCACGAGGCGCAGAACGCCAAGAACGTCGCCAAGCACGAGGCCCAGCAGACCAAGGACGTCGCCAAGGACGAGGCCCGCAACGTCGGGCAGACCGCGGCCCAGGCCGGCAGCCAGGTCGCCTCGACCGCCGCCGACCAGGCCATGAACGTGGCGAACGAGACCCAGCGCCAGGCCATGGACCTCATCGAGCAGGGGCGCACCCAGCTCAAGGAACAGGCCATCAGCCAGCAGCAGAAGGCCGCGACCGGCCTGTCGTCCCTCGCGCAGGAGCTGCGGGGCCTCGCCGACGGCACGAGCGACGGCGCCCCCGGCCCGGCGCGCGACCTGCTGCACCAGGCCTCCGGCGTCGTCGAGGGTTTCGCCGACAAGCTGCAGAACCGCGAGCCGGCGCAGCTCCTCGACGAGGTGCGCAGCTTCGCCCGCCGCAAGCCGGGCCTGTTCCTGCTCGGCGCCGCGGCCGCCGGGATCGTCGCCGGTCGGCTGACCAGCGGGGCCAAGGCCGCGCACAGCGACTCCGGGTCGGGCAACGGTCACCGCAGCACGCCGACGAACTACGTCGACCCTGCGCCGACGTACTCGGACTACTCCAGCGCCACCACCGGCGCGGGGACCGGCGCCCCGCTCCCGCCGCCGCCGTACGGCACGGTGCCGCCCGCCGGCAGCATGGTGCCCCCGGCGACGCCCGCTGGCTGGGACGACCCGTCCCGCCGGCCCGGTGAGGTGCGCTGACATGAGCACCCCCTACTCCGGGGCCACCCCGGCCGGGTCGCAGGGCTATGCGGAGCCGACGCCGCAGAACTACGCGGCGGACTACTCCCAGGGCCAGCAGCACAGCGGCGCCATGGGCACCCCCACCACCGACTCCGGTCACCCCGACGTCGAAGGCGTCTCGGTCGGCGCGCTCATCGGGGAGGTCACCAAGGACCTCTCCACCCTGATGCGCCAGGAGCTCGAGCTGGCCAAGGTCGAGCTGAAGAGCGAGGCCAAGAAGGCCGGGCAGGGTGCCGGCATGTTCGGCGCCGCCGGCTTCGCCGGCTACATGGTGCTGATGTTCCTGTCCTTCGCCCTGTGGTGGGCGTTGGAGAACGTGATGGACGCCGGGCTGGCCGCCCTCATCGTGGCCGTCCTCTGGGGCGCCGTCGGGGCCGTCGCGTACGTGATGGGCCGCAAGAAGTTCGAGCAGGTCCACCCGAAGCCCGAACGGACCGTGGACACCCTGCAGCAGGTGCCCGATGCCCTCAAGCCCAACTGACCACCAGACCGCTGAGGTCTCTTGAACGGCAGGAGCCGATACCAATGACCAGCAGTGACCCGGACGTCATCCGGCGGCAGATCGAGGACACCCGGCGCGAGCTCAGCTACGACGTCGACGCCCTCAACGAGAAGGTCAACCCGTCCCGCGTCATGGACCGGCGGGTGACCGCGGCCAAGGGCCGCATGACCACCCTCAAGGAGAAGGTCATGGGTTCCGCCCAGGACACCACCTCGGCGGCCCAGCACCGGGCCTCCGACGCGGCGGGCTCCGTGCAGGGCGCGGCGCACAACGCGGCGGGCTCGGTCCAGGGCGCGGCCTCGAACGCGGCCGACAGCGTGCAGAACGCGGCCTCGTCCGCGGTCGGCGCCGTCCAGCAGGCACCGGACACGATTTCGCGCCAGGCACAGGGCAACCCGCTCGCCGCCGGGCTCATCGCCTTCGGTACCGGCTGGCTGATCTCCAGCCTGCTCCCTGCCTCGCAGAAGGAGCAGCAGCTGGCCCAGCAGGCCGAGTCCACGCTGCGCGAGAACAAGGACGCGCTGCTCCAGCCGGCGAAGGATGCCGCGCAGGAGATGGGCGAGCAGCTCAAGCCGGCCGCCCAGCACGCGATGGAGGAGGTCAAGTCCACCGCCCAGGACGCGGCCGGGACCGTCAAGCAGGAGGGCCAGTCGGCAGCTCAGGACGTGCAGGGGCAGGCCCAGCAGTCCAAGCAGTCGGTGCAGGGCCAGGCCGAGCAGTCCAAGCAGTCGGTGCAGGGCCAGGCCCAGCAGTCCAAGCAGTCGGTGCAGAGCCAGTCCGGCTCCTGACACCTCGCGGGCCCACCGACCCGCTCCGTTCGCCTGCGCCCCGCCGGGTCCTCCCGGCGGGGCGCAGTGCTGTCCGGACCGCCACCCCAAGGGGTGAGCCGCCGGTGCCCGCGCTGCAGGCCTTCCGTCGGGGCGCCGTTCCTCCTCAGGACGACGCTACCGGTCCCACCGCACCCGCGGGGCGGGACCACGACCGACGGGAGCTCCCGTGGACCCGGCCCTGCACTCCCCCGGCGGCGGCCCCGCCGGGCCGGCCCCGGGCGGCACCGTCCGGGTGCTCGTGGCCGACGACGAGGACGACATCCGCGGCCTGGTGTGCCTGGCCGTGCGCAAGGCCGGCTGCCAGGTGGTCGTCTCGGCGCCCGACGGCGCGGTCGCCCTCGCCGCAGCACGGGCCGAGCTGCCCGACCTGGCCGTCCTGGACATCTCCATGCCGGGCGTGACCGGTCTGGAGATCTGCGCGGCGCTGCGCGCCGACCCCGCCACCGCCGGCACCCGGATCCTGCTGCTGTCCGCCGGCGCCTCCCCGGACGAGGTGGCCCGTGGCCTGGCCGCCGGGGCGGACGCGTACCTGGCGAAGCCGTTCAGCGTGGCCGGTCTCGTGCACCAGGTGCGGGCGCTGACCACGCGGGAGCCGGTGGCATGACCCTCGCCGTCCTCGACCGGCCACGGGACAACCCCCCGCCGTGGACCCGCCGGCTCACCCAGGCATCCGCCTGGCAGGCCGCCGTCCGCGGGCCGCTGCCGTGCACCGTCCTGCTCACCGCGGTCGCCCTGCTGCTGCTGACCGGTGACGTCCCGGTCGTCCACCAGGCCCTCGTGCACGCCGGCCTCGCCGTCGCCGTCGCCGCCACGGGCGCCGCCTGGTTCTCCCGGTCGCGTTCCCTGCCCGGCTCGTTCGCCGTACCGGTCGCGCAGCTGGGCGCCGCGGGCCTCCTGTACGCCGGCACCGCGTCGGCCACGACCCTCGTCCTCCTGCTCGGCCCGCTCTGGGCGCTCGCCACGCACGCCGACCGCCGGGGAGTGCTGCTCGCGGTGGCCGGGACCACGGCCGTGCTGGCCGGGCCCTCGCTCGTGGGCCCGCTCGGCGGCGCCGACGACCTGCCCGGCGCGCTGTTGGTCGGCCCGCTGGCGGTCGCCGTCGGCAGCCTCGCGGTCAACGAGAGCACCCGCCGCGCGGCCGCCCAGGCGCGGCACATCGCACGGCTGCAGCAGGAGCAGGCGGTGCTGCTGACGCAGGTGCGCAGCCGCGCGGACGAACTCGACACCGCCTCGCGCATCCTCGCCGCCCGTGCCCAGACGATGACCAGCGTGATCGACGCGGTCACCGAGCAGTCGATCATCGGCACGGACCGCGACGGCACCATCCGCGTGTGGAATCCCGGCGCCGAGAAGATGCTCGGCGTGCCGCGCCCCGACGTGGTCCGCACCCGGTCGATCCTCGACTTCCACCTGCCGGAGGAGCTCGACGCCGCAGCGGCGGACGGCGGCTGCGGCACCGGGCTCGAGGCCCTGGTGCGCGTCGCCCGGGAGCACGGCAGCGACGTCCGCGACTGGACCTACGTCGCCGCCGACGGCAGCCACCGCACCGTGTCGGTCGCCATCACCCCGCGCTCGGACGACCGCGGGGTGCACGCCGGCTGGAACTTCGTCGGCACCGACATGACCGAGGCGCGCGCCACCGAGCGGATGAAGGACCAGTTCGTCAGCCTGATCAGCCACGAGCTCCGCACGCCGCTGAGCTCGATCCTCGGCTACCTCGAGCTCGTCATGGACGACGAGGACTCACCCCTCACCGACGAGCAGCGGCAGTACCTGTCCACCGTGGAGCGCAACGCCCAGCGGCTGCTGCGACTGGTCGGGGACCTGCTCTTCACCGCGCAGGTGGAGAGCGGCCGGTTCACCCTGCAGCCCGCCGACGTCGACCTGGCCGGCGTTGTCCGGGCCGCCGAGGAGACGGCCCGGGTCGCCGCCGGCAACGCCGGCGTGCGGATCGTCGTCGACGTCCCCGGGGAGGGGATGGTGGTCTCCGGTGACGCCGTCCGGCTCGGGCAGGCGTGCGACAACCTGGTCTCCAACGCCGTGAAGTTCACGCCAGCCGGCGGTGAGGTGCGGCTCGTCCTCCGGTCGATGTGGCGCTCTGCCGACGGCGAGGTCCGTGCACATCCGGCGCCCGGCGCGGAGCCGGTCGCGCAGCTGTCGGTCAGCGACACCGGCATGGGGATCCCCGCCGGTGAGCAGGGCCAGCTGTTCACCCGGTTCTTCCGCTCCTCGACCGCCCAGCGCAACGCCGTTCCCGGGGTGGGGCTGGGGCTCACGATCACCAAGGCCATCACCACCGCGCACGGCGGCACGCTGGACCTGGTGAGCACCGAGGGCGTCGGCACCACCTTCACCATGACCCTGCCGGCGACTCCCGCGGGCTGACGGAGCCTGCCCCACCGCGCCCCCCGTTCCTGCCCGGGACGGGGGGCGCGGTGCGTACGGCCGGCCCCGTCCGCGGCCGCCGAGGGGCAGGCAGGAGTGCCCGTCGCTTCTTGCGGCTTCCTTGCGGATCGCTGGCGGGTGGCCTGCGGTTCGCCGTCCAGAGTCCTGGTTGTCGCCGGAACGCCGGCGGTCACACGGACACAGGAGAAGCAGGGACATGAGCACCAAGACCGCCACCACCGCCACCGGCTCCACCGCCCGCAAGGTCGTCGGCTCGCTCGGCGTGATCGGCGCGGCCGCCGCCGTGGCCGGCCTGGGGACGTTCGGCAGCTTCACCGACTCCACCTCGGTCGACACGACCATCAGCTCGGGCAGCGTCTCCATCGATCTCGCCAAGCCCGTCACCATCCCGGTGACCACCGCCGGCTTCGTCCCCGGCGACACGCTCACCCGCCCGGTGACGCTGGTCAACGACGGGGACACCGGCCTGGCCGCGGTCAACCTGAGCGCCACCGCCGCCGCGTCGAGCGTCCTCACCAGCGACGCCACCCGGGGGCTGCAGCTGTCCCTGCGGTCCTGCGCCGTGGCCTGGACCGAGGGGGGCACCCCCGCGGCGCCGACCTACACCTGCGCCAGCGGCGAGAAGATCCTCGGCTCGGGTGCCGTGCTCGCCCCCATCGACCTCGGCGCGGTGAACTCGCTGAACGTCGGCGGCTCGGACTTCCTCGCCTTCTCCATCGGCCTGCCGACCGCCGCCGACAACACGTTCCAGGGCAAGACCGCCGCCCTGACGCTGACCTTCACCGGCACGCAGCGCACCGGCACCGCCCGCTGAGCCCCGTCCGACGACCTCCCGGAGATCACGCCATGACCACCGTCCTCCCCGTCCGCGCCGCGGGGGCAGCTCCCCAGCTGCCCCCGAGCGAGGACGAGCGCTCCACGGCCGGCCACCCGGCCGCCCGGGCCCGCCGCATCGTGGGCCGCACGGCCCCGTGGCTGGTCCGCGGAGTCATGGGGGTCGCCGTCCTGGCCTTCGCCGTCCTGGCCGTCGGACCGCACGTGCTCGGCTACCGCACGATGACCATGCTGACCGCGAGCATGGCGCCGGAGATCGAGCCGGGCGACATCACCATCGCCACCCCGATCGACGTCACGGACCTCACCGAGGGCATGGTGATCACGTACCACATGCCGGTGGGCGACCACAGCCTCGTCACCCACCGCGTCGTCTCGGTCGACCGGGCCGCCGACGGCGGCGTCATCGTGCAGACCAAGGGCGACGCCAACGAGGCGATCGACCCGTGGACGGCCGGTCTCACCGGCGACACCGTCTACCAGGTGCGCGCCGTGATCCCGGAGTTCGGTCACGTGGTCCAACTGCTGCGCACTCCGGTGATCAGCCAGGTGCTGCTCTACGGGGCTCCCGCGCTGCTCGCCGGCTGGCTGCTCCTGGCCATCTGGCGCCCCACCCCCGCGATCGAGGAGGACCGGGCATGAACGCCGTCCGCCGCCCCCTGGCCGTCACCGGCCTCGCCCTCGCCCTCGCCGTGGGAGCCGCGGTCCCCGCCTCGGCCACCTATGCCGACAGCGCCACCGTCTCGACGACGGTCTCGACCACCACCGTGACCGCGCCGGCCACCGTCACCATCGACGACCGGTGCACCCGCACCGTCAGCGGAGGCTCCTGGACCTGGTACGGGATGTGGGTCCCCACCTACAGCTACTGGTACGAGGCCACGATCAGCTGGCCGGCGAGCACGACGCCCAGCGGGGTCGTCGGCTACCGCGTCATGGCCCACCTGAACAACGGCCAGTCGCTCGTCATGGCCGAGACGAGCGCGGCGAACCGGACCGTGAGCGCCCGGGTGGACCGCGCCTACCTGGACTACCAGCCCCGTATCTCGGTCATCACCCTCACCAGCTACGGCTGGACCGCGGAGACGCCCCGCTCGGCGGTGCTGACGTGCTGACCGCCCTCGTCGTCCACGCCGACGCCGCCGTCCGCGACCAGGTCGCGGACCTGCTCTGCCTCGGTGGCTGGCACGTGCAGCACGCCGCCGGCCCCGAGGACGCCGTCCGGCACGCCCTGGTCACCGACGTCGACCTGGTCGTGACCGACCTGGCGATGCCGGGCGGCTCGGGGGCCGCGATGCTCCGCCGGATCCGGCGCAACGGGTCCCGCGCCCGCTTCGTGGTCGTCACCGCGGACCCGACCGCCGAGGACCGCGCGGAGGCGGCCACCGCCGGCGCACTGGTCACCCTCGCCCAGCCGGTGACGGCGCGGTCGCTCCTGGACTTCCTCCGCGGCCGGACCACGGTCGCGGCGCAGGCCGGGGACACGGGCGGTCCCAGCGATGCCGAGCTGGTGGACGCCGAGCTGATGACCCGGCTCCAGGGCATGTACGCCGATGCGCTGCCCACCCGGCTGTCGGCCATCGACCTGCACACCCGCGCCGGTGACGCCACCGCGGTCGCGTTCGCCGCGCACACCCTGGCCGGCACGAGCGGCCAGCTGGGCCACCCGGAGGTCGCCTCCCTCTGCCGGGAGATCGCCGCCGATGCCCGCCGTGGCGTGCTCGCCCACTCCCGGGTCGCCCGGCTCCAGGAGCTCGCCGGCGTCTAGTCCGGCCCGGCCAGGCATAGGAAGCTCACCGGTGGTGCGCGCCCCCGATACGGGTGGATAGCTTCCTATGCCTCGAGACGACGGCTATGCGGCGACGAGGCGGTAGCCGACGCCGCGGACGGTCTTGATCTCCGGCGAGTTCAGGCCGGCGGCCACGAGCTTGCGGCGCAGGTTCGACATGTGCGCCTCGACCAGGCGCAGGTTGCCCTCCCAGTCGGTGTGCCAGACCTCGCGCAGCAGCGTCTCCCGCTGCAGCACCCGGCCCGGGCGCGACGCCAGCGCGGCGAGCAGGTCGAACTCGGTGCGGGTCAGGTCGACCACGTCGCCGTCGACCCGGACCTCCCGGCTGTCCTCGTCGACCTCCAGCTCGGCGAGCCGGCGCACCGACTCCCCCGCGGCGGCCGGCTCGGCGGCCGGCTGCGGCGCGGTCCGCGGGAAGCGGAGCATCGCCTGCACACGCGCCACGAGCTCACGCGGGGAGAACGGCTTGGCCATGTACCCGTCGGCGCCGACGGCCAGCCCGATGAGCAGGTCGACCTCCTCGGCGCGGGCGGTCAGCATGAGGACGTAGCAGGGCGTCTCGGCACGGATCTGCCGGCACACCTCGGTGCCGTCGGCGTCCGGGAGCCCGAGATCGAGGACGATGAGGTCCGGCGGCTCCCGCCGCACCTCCGCGATCGCCTCGGCACCGGTGCCCACGGCGCGCACGGCGAACCCGGCCCGCTCGAGCACCGTGGTCACCAGCTCGCGGATCTCCTGGGTGTCCTCGACCACGAGCACGGACTGATCCGCCACGACGCCTCCTCCTCACTGCTCGCTGAGGGTGCGGAGGGTGGTCCTCCGGTCACCTGACCGGGTGATCGGCACGGCGGCGGCGCGGCTTGAGCGGTGCACCGGTCGCCCGGTCGGGCGGGCCCACCCGGAGGGGTGAGACACGGGGCGCCCGGCTCATGCGACCAGCGGAAACGGCCGTCAACTCCCGCGGGGACACCCGTCCCCCTCCCGGGCAGCCGGGGGAATCCACCGACGGGAGCCGGAACCGTGGACGGTGCTCTGCACGTCCTGGTCGTCGACGACGACCCCGACACCGCACTCTTCGTGCGTACCGTGCTGCAGCGGGGCGGCATGACCGTGACCACGTGCGCCGACCCGCTCGAGGCCCTGGCGCTGGCGTCGCGCGTCGAGTTCGACGCCGCTATCACCGACATCGAGATGCCGGGCATGACCGGGCTGGAGTTCCTCGACCGCCTGCGTCAGCTGCGCGCCGACCTGCCGGTCACCGTGATGACCGCGCACGCGTCGGTCGACTACGCCGTGGACGCGCTGCGCCGCCAGGCCGACGAGTTCCTCGTCAAGCCGGTGCCCAAGGACACCCTGGCCGCCACGATCCGCCGGCTGGCGGAGGCCGCGCAGGCCAAGCGGGCCGCCGCTCCGCAGCGCCAGACCGTCCTGGCCGTCGGCGCTCACCCCGACGACGTGGAGATCGGGGTCGGCGGCACGCTCGCCGCGCACCGCTCCGCCGGTGACCAGGTGGTGATCCTGACCCTCTCCCGCGGCGCACGCGGCGGCGAGGCGGGCGACCGGCAGGACGAGTCGCTGGCCGCGGCCGAGCTGATCGGCGCCCGGCTGTTCCTCGAAGACCTCGAGGACACCCGGATCAGCCCGATGGACCCGACCATGTCGATCATCGAGCGGGTCGTGCAGGAGGTCCGTCCGACCATCGTCTACACCCACTCGGCCAACGACCGGCACCAGGACCACCGGGCCGTGCACCAGGCCGCGAGCGTCGCGACCCGCACCGTGCCGACCGTCGCCTGCTTCCAGAGCCCCTCGGCCACCATCGACTTCCGGCCGTCCCGCTTCGTCTCCATCGACGGGTTCACCCGCACGAAGCTCGACCTGCTCGCCAGCTTCCGCTCGCAGGCCGGCATCCGCAGCTACCTGCAGGACGACTTCGTCCTGGCGACCGCCCGCTACTGGTCGCGCTACGGCAGCGGCGGCCAGTACTGCGAACCGCTGGAGATCGTCCGGGACGCCGGGGGCGTCGTGGGCGCCACCAGCGACTCGGCCTTCCAGCAGTCCTCCCCCGCCACCTCGACCACCCCGGAGCGCTTCGGTGTCTGACTCTTCCCCCACCCGCGTCCTGGTGACCGGCGCCGGCGGACCGGCCGGCATCGCCGTGCTCCGCTCACTGGCCCGCCGCGACGACGTCGAACTGCTGGCTGCGGACATGGATCGCTACGCCAGCGGCCTGTACCTGGTGGACGCCGGTGCGCGGCACCTGGTCCGCCCCGGCCTCAGCGAGGAGTTCGTCGACTCCCTCGTCGCCCTGTGCGAGCGGGAGCGCGTGGACGTGCTGTTCTCCACCGTCGACGTCGAGCTGCCGCGGCTGGCCGCCGAGCGCAAGCGCCTGGACGCCGTCGGCACCACGCTGGCCGCACCGAGCCTCGAGACCCTCGAGGTCTGCCTGGACAAGTACGCCCTCGCGCAGCGCTGCACCGAGGTCCTGCCGACCCCCCGCACCGCGCTGCTCGGCGAGACCGACCCGGGCAGCTGGGACTACCCGGTGATCGTCAAGCCGCGGCGGGGGGCCGGCTCCCGCGGCGTGCACCTGGTCGAGGACGCCGCCGCGCTGACCGCCCTCGGCAGCGACGAGGACACCCTCGTGCAGGCCCACCTGCCCGGCGACGAGTACTCCGTCGACACGCTCGCCGACGCCGACGGGCACGTGGTCGCCGCCGTGCCGCGGTCCCGGCTACGGGTCGACTCCGGGGTCTCGGTCGCCGGCGCCACGGTGGCCGACCCGGAGCTGGTGGAGACCGCCCGCCGGGTGGCCCGCGCCATCGGGCTGGTCGGGGTGGCCAACGTGCAGCTGCGCCGCGACGCCGAGGGCCGCCCGGCCCTGCTGGAGGTCAACCCGCGCTTCCCCGGCGCGATGCCGCTGACCGTCGCGGCCGGCGTCGACATGCCCTCCCTCGCCCTGGACCTGGCGCTGGGCCGCCCGCTACCGGCCGAGGTGCCCTTCCGGGAGCTCGCGGTGGTGCGCTACCTCGAGGACGTCTTCCTCGCCCCGTCCGACGTCGTCGCCGAGGAGGCCGCCCGATGACCGCCGCCCTGGGTGAGCTCGACCTGCTGCTCACCGACCACCACGTGCACTCCACCTGGTCCGACGACGCCGTGAGCGCGCCGATGGAGAACCTCGTCGCCGCCCGCGACACGGGGCTGGCCAGCATCCGCATGGTCGACCACGTCCGGACGACGACGACCTGGGTGCCGGGCTTCCTCGCCGAGGTGGCCGCCCTCCCCCGGATCGAGGGGCTGGAGGTGCTCACCGGCGTCGAGGCGAAGATCCTGGACGCCTCCGGCCGCCTCGACGTGCCCGAGGGCCTCGTGGTCGGGCCGGGCGGGGTGGACCGCATCCTCATCGCCGACCACCAGTTCCCCGGGCCGGACGGCCCGTGGAGCCCGCGCCGCACCCTGGAGGAGATCGCGGGCGGGCTGTCCACCCAGGACGCGCTGTCGATCCTCGTCGACGCAACGGTGCGGGCGATGGAGCGCGCCGGGCGGGGCCAGCTGGCCCACCTGTTCTCGCTGCTGCCCAAGGTCGGCATGCACGAGAGCGAGCTGCTCGACGAGCACGTCGCCGCGATCGCCGACGCCGCCCTCCGGACCGGCACGACGGTCGAGGTCAACGAGAAGTGGCGCTGCCCCGGGCCCCGCGTCGTGCTGGCCCTCGCGGCCGCCGGCGTGACCCTCGTCGGCTCCACCGACAGCCACGAGGCCGCCACCGTGGGCCGCTACTCCTGGGTGGCCGACGCGGCGTCGGCGACCCGGCTGGTGGGTGCCCGGTGACCGTCCTCGCCGTCGACACCGACGTGGCCGGCATCGGCGAGACCGTGCTGACCTGGTTCCTGCTGGCCCTGGTGGCCACCGGCGCGATCCCGGTCGTCGCCGGGCTGGCGCAGTTCCTCGTGATCCCGTTCCACGCGGTCCGCAACCACTACCGCGAGACGGGCCCGTACCTGCCCAACGTCGCGGTCCTCGTCCCGGCGTGGAACGAGGCCGCCGTCCTCACCAGCTCGATCGAGCGGCTGATGGGGCTGGACTACCCGCCGGACCGGCTGCGCGTCTACGTCGTGGACGACGCCAGCACCGACGACACCCCCGCCGTGCTGGCCGCCTGTGCCGAGCGCTTCCCCGGCCGGGTCGTGCACCTGCGCCGCGAGAAGGGCGGCGAGGGCAAGGCGCACACCCTCAACCACGGGCTGCGCGAGGTCCTCGCCGACGACTGGATGGAGGCGCTCCTGATCATGGACGCCGACGTCATCTACGAGCCGGCGTCGCTGCGCAAGATGACCCGCCACCTGGCCGATCCCACGGTCGGCGCGGTGACCGCCTACATCCGCGAGGGCAGCGGCGACCCGGAGGGGATCACCCGGTTCATCGGGTTCGACTACCTGGCCGCGCAGGCCGCCTCCCGCCGGGCGCAGAACGTCGCCGGTGCGATGGCCTGCCTCGCCGGTGGCGCGCAGCTGCACTCGCGGGAGAACCTCGTGGCGATCGGCGGGCAGATCGACACCTCCTCGCTGGCCGAGGACACGGTCACGACCTTCCGCACCCAGCTCGCCGGGCGCCGGGTCGTCTTCGAGCCGCACGCCCGCGTGCTGGCCGAGGAGCCGGCCGGCGTGGACGCGCTGTGGAAGCAGCGGCTGCGCTGGGCCCGCGGCAACGTGCAGATCACCTCGATGTACCGGCACCTTTGGTTCCGCAGGTCGGTGCACCCGGGGCTGGGCGGCTTCTTCTTCGGCGTCTTCTGGTTCGCCATCCTGCTGCTGCCGGTCGCGATGCTGCTGACCTCGATCGGCCTGATCGGGCTCTACCTGCTCGACAGCGAGCTGGCCTCGGAGGTGTTCGGGGCGGCGGTGTTCGTGCCGATCGCGACCTTCGTCTTCATGATCACGCTGACCATGTCGGTCGATCCGCGCACCGGCCTCAAGGTCTGGCGGGAGGCACTGCTGTTCCCGGGCGCCATCTCCTTCGTCATCCTGCTGTCGGCCGCGTTCCCCGGGGTGGTCCCCATGTCCGACGGCGTGGAGACGTTCTGGACGCTGTTCGTCTACAGCTGGCTGGTGCTCTGCATCCCGCTGGCCTACGGGGTCCGGAAGCTCGAGGGCACCCGCTGGGGCCGGCCGCTCGTGCCGCTGGCGCTCTACCTGGTCGGCTTCGGGCCGCTGATGTGCGCGATCACCGTGGACGCCTACGTCAAGGAGTTCCGCGGGGCGGCCATGACCTGGGACAAGACCGAGAAGACCGGGAGGGTCACGGTATGAGCAACCTCCACCAGCTGGTCGGAGCCGGGCAGCCGTTCCGGGTGAGCCCCCCGGTGGTGCTCACCGAGGAGGTGCTCGCCCGCTGCGGCGGCCGCACCCCGGTGTGGGCCGATCCGGTGGCCCTGGCCGACGAGACCGAGGCCGACCGGGTGCGCGAACGCCGGCTGTGGGTGGGGCTCGCCGTCGCGGTCTCCGTCGTGGTCCTGCTGTACCTGGTGCGCACCGCCGTCCTCGGCGCCTGAGATCTGCGACCCGGCCGTCCCCCTGACCCCGGGGCGGCCGGGCCGCAGCACCTCGGCCGGGCTCAGACGAAGGCGCTGATCCCGGTCAGCGCCCGCCCGACGATGAGCTGGTTGATCTCCCGGGTCCCCTCGTAGGAGTAGAGGGCCTCCGCGTCGTTGAAGAACCGGACGACGTCGCGCTCGAGCAGGATGCCGTTGCCCCCGAGCAGCTCCCGGGCCCAGCCGACCGTCTCCCGCGCCCGGCTGGTCACGTAGCTCTTGGCCAGCGCGGCGTGGTCGTCGCGGAACACGCCCTCCTCCTGCAGCTGCGCCACCCGGACGGCCATGCCGAGGCTCGCGGTGACGTTTCCGGCCATGCGGGCCAGCAGGTCCTGGATGAGCTGGAACCCGGCGATCGGGCGGCCGAACTGCTCCCGCTCCTTGGCGTAGGCCAGCGCGGCCTCGAAGGCACCCATCTGGCAGCCGACGGCGCTCCAGGCGACCCCGCCGCGGGTCAGCTTCAGCACCCGGTTGACGTCCTTGAAGGTGTTGCCGCCCTCGAGCTTGTTCTCGGCCGGGATCCGACACCCCTCGAAGGTCAGGTCGGCGTTCTGCACCGTGCGCAGCGCGTACTTGCCCTCCATCTTGGTCGCGCTGAAGCCGGGCGTGCCCTTCTCCACGACGAAGGTCTTCACGGAGTCGTCGGCGACGTCCCGGGCGAAGACGACCACGAGATCGGCGAAGGTCCCGTTGCCGATCCACCGCTTGGCCCCGTCGAGCACCCAGTGGTCCCCGTCGCGGCGCGCCGTGGTCTCCAGCCCCAGGGCGACGTCGGAGCCGCCGTGCGGTTCGGTGAGCGCGAAGCAGCCGATCGTCTCCAGGGCCAGCATGCCGGGCAGCCAGCGCTGCTTCTGCTCCTCCGAGCCGAGGTTGACGATCGACCCCATCGCCAGGCCGTTGTGCACCCCGAGGAAGGTGGCCATCGACGGGTCGACGCGGGCGGTCTCCAGGGCGATGAAGCCGGTGAACAGCCGCGAGGCGCGCGGTGACCCCTCGGTGTCGTAGCTGCGGCCGACCAGCCCCGCCTCGGCGAAGCGCGGGATCAGCTCCATCGGGAAGGTGGCCGCCTCCCAGGAGTCGTTCACCAGCGGCCGGACCTCCTCCTGCAGGAAGGTGCGGATGCCGGCGAGCTCTTCCCGCTCCTCCGCCGACAGCAGCGACTCGTAGGCGTACAGGTCACCGGGTACCAGGTCGTCGGTCATGCGGATGTCCTCTCGTCGGTGGCGTCCCGCCTCCTACCCGTCCTGCCCCGACCGCAACTCGACGGCCGCCGACGGGACCGGCGCCGTGGCGGCCCGGTGGACGGCGTGCTCGATCAGGCCGCGCTCCCCGGCGGACCGGAGCACCGCCGTCCGTATCCGGTCGTCGGCGCCGGGGGCCATCACCGAGAAGGCGACGACGACCCGCCCGCCGGGTGCCAGCACCCGCCGGACGACGTCCCACTCCGGTGCCGGCGGGGTCCAGAAGGCGCGGACGTCGAACGACACGACGGCGTCGAACCAGCGCTCCGGCAGCTCGGCCCCGACCAGCGGCGCGGTCTGCAGGGTCACCCGCCCGTCCTCGACCGCGACGCGGTTCCGCCGGGTCGCCGCGGCCACCATGGTCGCCGAGCGGTCGACGGCGGTCACGTGGCCGACCCCCGGCCGCCGGGCGAGCAGGTCGGCCAGCACGCCGTGCCCGCACCCCACTTCGAGCACCCGCTCCCCGGGTGCGGGGTCCACCAGCCCGGCCGCCCAGGACAGCCGCTCGGACGCCGCCACGGGAGCTCAGCTCAGCATCCGGGTGCCGGGCGGGAGCACCCCGCCCGCGAGCAGCGCCGCCGTCGCGTCCTGCAGCGCCGTGAGTGCCACCCGCTGCGCGTTCGGGCCGGTGGAGACCCGCGCGACGCCCAGCCGCTCCAGCTCGGCGACCGGCGGCGTGGCACCCGGCACGGCGAGCACGCTGAGCCGGCCGCGCCCCAGCGCCCCGGCCAGCGCGGCGATCTCGTCCGCCGCCACCACGCCCGGCACGAAGACCGCGGCGGCCCCGGCCGCCAGGTAGGCCCGGCCCCGGTCGGCCGCCTCCGCCAGCAGCGCCGCCCGGTCGGCCCCGGCCGGCGCGAGCAGGACGACGTCGGTCCGCGCGTTGAGCACGAAGTCGACGCCCGCGGCGCGGCCGGCGGCGACCACCTCCCCCACCGCGGCCACGGCCTCGTCCAGGGGGCGCTGCCCGTCCTCGAGGTTGCCGCCCACCGCGCCGGCCGCGATCGCGCGCCGGGTGGTCTCCCCCGGGTCGCCGTAGCCGGCCTCCATGTCCATGGACACCGGGAGATCCACGGCCGCGGTGATCCGCTGCACCACGTCCAGGTGCAGGTCCAGCGGGATGCGCTCGCCGTCCTCGAACCCCAGGGACGCGGCGATGGAGTGGCTGGCGGTGGCCAGGGCGCCGGTCCCGGCCGTCGCGGCGACGACCCTGGCCGAGGTCACGTCCCAGACGTTGGCCAGGACGAGGATCCGGGGCCCGGTCTGGAGCCGCAGGAGCGCGCGGGCGCGGGACGCCAGGTCGGGCATGACGGCAACCTAGGGGTCACCCGCTGTTCTTGACCAGCGGTCTGGCGCGCAGCGGTTAGGAGAGGCTAACCTCCACACGACGCCCTGGTGTCCGCACCGGGGCCCGCCCGCCCGCCGTCTCCCGTTAGGCGACCACTGCATGTACGTGTGCCACTGCAACGTGGTGACCGACCGCGACATCCTCGAGGCGATCGCCAACGGCGCGACCTGCATCGCCGACGTCGCCCGGGCCACCGGTGCGGGACGGACCTGCGGCAACTGCGTCGACTCGCTCCGCGACCTCGTGTGTCAGCATTGCCCGGTGCGAGCCGAGCGCACCACCGAGCGCCCGGCCGAGCGAGAGCTGGGAGTATCCGGTGCAGCCCGTTAGCCCCCGCGTGGTCGAACTGCTGAACGACGCGCTGACCTTCGAACTCACGGTCACCAACACGTACTTCCTCAACGCGCGCATGCTCGACGCCTGGGGTCTGCCCAAGCTGGGCAAGGTCTTCTACGACCTCTCCATCGACGAGATGCGCGACGCCGACGCCCTCATCCAGCGCGTCCTGCTCTTCGACGGCCACCCCAACCTGCAGCGCCTCGGCGCCATCCGGGTCGGCGAGAGTGCCGAGGAGATGCTGGTGCTGGCCCTCGACAGCGAGAAGGCCGCCGTCGCCCAGTTCAACGCCTCCGCGAAGGAGTGCCACGACCTCGGCGACCACGGCACCGCGTCGGTGTTCGAGGAGATGGTCCTGGACGAGGAGAAGCACGCCGACTGGTTCGAGGCGCAGATCGCGGCCATCGAGCGGGTGGGTGCGCCGCAGTACCTGGCCGCCCAGCTCGCCACCGAGACCCCCTGACGAAGGACCCCTCTGCCCCCCACGCCTCGCAGGCTCGGCGCGGGACCCTGCAGAGGGGCCGAACACCGAGGGCCGCCTCCCGATCACCGGGGAGCGGCCCTCGGTGCGTCAGCCGGCGAGCAACTCGCGCAGCTCCTCCAGCTGGAGGGTCGCCGCGCGCAGCCCGATGCCGGTGTAGAAGACGTCGTCCTCGACCTGGTGGGCCTGCCCGTTCTGCACCGCGCTGAGCCGGGGCCACAGCGGACCGCCGACGACCGCCGCCTCGCCGGACTCGTCGGCGCCGCCGTAGGACGAGTACAGGACGACGTCGGCGTCGGCCTGCGTGATCTGCTCGGCGCTCAGCTCGGCGAACGTGGGGTTGTCGCCCTCCGGCAGGTCGACGTGGTCGAGGCCGATGTCGGCCAGCACCGTGCCGATGAACGAGTCCGGCCGGT
Source organism: Blastococcus sp. SYSU DS0753 (assembly GCF_054051175.1). NCBI lineage: Bacteria > Bacillati > Actinomycetota > Actinomycetes > Geodermatophilales > Geodermatophilaceae > Blastococcus > Blastococcus sp. SYSU DS0753. The sequence goes on from NZ_JBJHAT010000006.1 coordinate 96,321, forward strand.
AGGCGCGGATCGTGCCACCGACGAACCGGATCGGGCTGACCGTCGTCCCGGCCGCGTCACCGATGTCCTCGCCGAGCTGCGCGGCCTGCTCCTCGTAGTCCGCCAGCAGCTGCTCGGCCTCCTCCTCCTTGCCCAGCGCCTCCGCGTCCAGGAGGAGGTTCTCCTTCCACGTGTCGCCGAGGTCCGCGGCGAAGACCGTGGGTGCGATCTGCCTCAGCTGGTCGTAGATGTCCTCGTGGCGCACCTGGTTGGAGAGGATGAGGTCGGGCTCCAGGGCGGCGATCGCCTCCAGGTCGGGCTCGGCGATCGTGCCGACGACCTCCACCCCCTCGGCGTCCTCGGCCAGGTAGCTGAGGAAGTCGGTGTCCACGGCCGTGGTGACCGCGCCGACCGGTGTCACGCCGAGCGACAGCACCGAGTCGAGCTCGCCGGTGTCGAGGACGACGACCCGCTCGGGCTCCTCGGGGATCTCGGTGCTGCCCATGGCGTGCTCGACGGTGCGCGGGAACGCGGCATCGCCGGCCGCGGCCTGCCCGGTCGAGCCGGCCTCGGGCTCGGAGTCGTTCCCGCAGGCGGCGAGGGTCAGGGCCGCCGCCACGGTGAGGGCGGTGGCCCGCAGGACTCGAGTCGTCATCGTTCTCCTTCGAACTGCCGCGCACGCCCGGGTGGACGCGCGTCTGGATCGACCGGCGCTCGTGTGCAAGACTGCCGGAAGCCAGGTGAGGCTAGCCTAAGTCGAAAGACGCCCCTACCTGCCCAGCCCGGGAGACGCCGTGACCGTCGAGACCGCGCAGATCCCCGCCTACCGCACCTTCCCGGTGCGCGTGGCGCGGGTGCAGCGGCTGAGCCCGAGCTTCCACCGGGTCACCTTCACGGGTCCGGAGATGGCCGCCTTCGCGTCCAACGGCTTCGACCAGCGGATCAAGGTCATGCTGCCGCTGCCGGGCCGGGGCATCCTCGACTGCCCGGCCGGTGACGACTGGTACGGCGCCTGGCGGGCGTTGCCGCCGGAGCGACAGATGCCCATCCGCACGTACACGATCCGGGCGCTGCGCAGCGAGAGCGGCGAGGTCGACGTCGACTTCGTGCTGCACGGCGCCACCGGCCCGGCGTCGGCCTGGGCCGAGCAGGCCACCGCCGGCGACGAGGTCGTCCTGGTCGCGCCGAACGCCCGGTTCCCCGGCGAGACCGGCGGCTTCGAGTGGCACCCGCCGGCCGACGCCTCCTGCCTGCTGATCGCCGGCGACGAGACCGCGGTGCCGGCCATCTGCGCGATCGTGGAGAGCCTGCCCGCGGGCCGGCGCGCCAAGGTCCTGCTGGAGGTGCCGACGGCCGGTGACGCCCTGAACGTCGTCGCGCCGGCCGGCGTGCAGATCACCTGGCTCCCCCGCTGGCCCGCCGACGGCGCCCCCGCCGCGCCGCGGGGACAGCTGCTCACCGGAGCCGTCCTGGACGCGGTGCGCGAGCTGGGCGACCTGCTCTCCCCCGCCCCGGCTCCCGAGCTGGCCGACGTCGACGTCGACGCCGGGATCCTGTGGGAGGTCCCGGCCGAGGACACCGCGGCGCCGGGCTCCTCCGGCGTCTACGCCTGGCTCGCCGGAGAGGCCGGGGTGGTGAGGGGGCTGCGGCGGCACCTCGTCCAGGAGGTCGGTGTCGACCGCCGGTCGGTCGCCTTCATGGGGTACTGGCGCGAGGGCCGCGGCTCCGACTGAGCTCTCCCGTCCGACACCCCATCACCGGCCGGTGTCCAGCTCTCCCTCGTGTCCGTCATGGTGCTGGTCACCCTCGGCGGGCTCGGTCTGCTCTTCGGCTTCTGACCGGTTGCGGCTTCACCCGTTGGGACGTACCACGCGGCCCGCGCTCCAGGAGCGCCCCCGGTGTGCCGATGACCTCGGTGCCGGACCGACTTCCGGGCCGGCCCACCGGTCCCCGGGCCGACGGGTGCGAAAGGACCACCTCGTGATCGCTGTGACCTGCCGCAACGGTGAGCACTTCGCCGTCGACCCCGACCACATCGAGCGGATCGAGCACCACGCCGACACTGTGGTGCACCTGGTCGACGGCACCCACTACGTGGTGACGACGGAGTTCGAGGAGGTGCTGCGCAGCATCGCCGAGCACCGGGCCGGCACGCTGGTCGCCCGGGCGCGGCTGACCAACGGCTACGCCGCCATGCCGACGGCCGCGCGGCTCGCCCGCCGGCACGGCACCGGCCGGGCGCCCGAGCCGGAGCTGGGCGCCCTCCCGAGCTGACGCCGGCGGCCCGGCCGGGACCGCTCCCGCCCGGGCCGCCGGACGCCGGGCTCAGCGGCGGTCGAGCCGCAGCACCTCCATGGTGCGCGCGGCCATCGCCGCCTCGCCCCGCGCGTTCGGGTGCACGATGACCGCGTTGGTCCCCTGCAGCACCGGCTCGACCCAGCGGACGCCGATCGGCTGGCAGGCGTCGTGCCCGTCGGAGACCCGGCTCAGGTCGACGTAGGTGACGCCGGACATCGATGCCGCACGCTTCACCGCGTCGTTGAGGGTGGCCTGGAGCTCGCGCAGGTAGGGGATGTCACCCTCGGCGAGGGTCATCCGGTCGAAGCAGCTGCCGCTGGCCGGCACGATCCAGGGGTACCCGAGGATGGCGACCCGGGCGCCCGGCGCCGCCTGCCGGACCGCCCGCAGCGTCTCCACGAGCGCCGGGAACGTCGTGGTGCGCACGGTGTCGGCGAACGAGCTGCCGTACCGGTCCTTGCACGGGCTGCCCTTGCCGAGCGTGGACAGGCCCGCCGTGCTGCAGGCGATGATCGAGTTGATGAAGACCCCGCTGTCGTTGCCGCCGATGGTCATGGTGACCAGCTGGGTGTCCCGGCTCAGCGCCTCGAGCTGCGGGGCGACCCCCGGGTACTGCCCGGCGAAGAAGTCGCCGGTGTCCGCGCCGCCGCAGGTGACGTCGGTGAGCCGGGCACCGATCGCGCCGGCGATGACGTGCGGGTAGTTGCGGGTCGAGCGCAGGCACTGCGGTGGCGCGGTGAGGTCCGGCGGCAGGACGCCGGAGGCCGCGCTGTAGGAGTCGCCGAGGGCGACGTACCTCAGCGGGGCCGGCGCGGCCTGCGCCGTGGGCGCGACGAGGACGCCGGCGAGAACCGCGACGGCGGCGAGGATGCAGGTAGCGAGACGGCGCACGTCTCCTCCAGATCGGGTGGGAGGGGTGTGTGCGCGGAACAACGCGCGACCTCACCAGGGGTTACGCGCGTCACACGTCTCCGCGCGCCCGCCGCCCCACACGCAGCAGGCCGCCCCTCCCAGTGGGAGGAGCGGCCTGCTCGATCGGGTGGAGCTGAGGGGACTCGAACCCCTGACCCCCACACTGCCAGGCCGTCATGATCGCGTTCGCTGCCGTTCGCGAACGTCCCAAAAGGCCTGGTGAGCAGCGGGTTCACCACGTCGCGGAACGACGGCGAACGCCTGCGAACCAAGATCAAGTTAGACCAACTGCAACCAAAAATGCCACCAGAAGGAGCTGGTTTCGCTTGGCTGTGGCCGATCCCGACGGTGTGCCTGAGGCCACGGGCACGACCGCGACCGCGTGTCCCTGAAGGCGGCCTACGGGACGTTCCGGACGAGCCGGAGACCTACCGAACGGCGAGCGTCTGCGCCGACACGCCCGACGACCACCGGATGGGCGAACTCTGCACCTAAGTGACCCTGCACCTTCTTACGATCTGCCCGTGGACACCCGGTGCGAGAAGACCGACCTGCTGGTCGCCCACTGCGACCATTGCAAGCCAAACCGCCATGCCCCGAGGGCGATCCGGGTCGAATTGCTGGAGGTTTCCCCCACCAATTACGCCCACATCCCCGAATGCTGGCACAAGGGCGACGACCCCGACCGCAGTCAGTGGGGGGAGATTCGAAAGAACCCATCCCAGGCATGGGAAAGGCTTGGGAACGGAGACGTCGTCGCTGCCGATGCAGGAGAGCGAGTCGGACTTGAAGCGCGCAGGCGATGCCAGGACTGCGTCAGCCGCAGCCTTCTATAGGGCCAAGACGCCTGTCCCTGAGTGGGCCGCTCTGGGACATCTGGCAGCCTGGGCCGCTTAGGATCACCGGCAGTATGGGCCGCGCCCTGTGAGCCGCAAGACAGGCCCTAGAAGTTGCCCGGGGGCTCCGAGGGGAGCAGCTCCTGCCACTGCCACGTCTTGGGGGCGTTGCGCGGGAGCAGCGACAGGACCCGCCCGCCGGCGCGCCAGCCGTAGGCCCACTCCAGGACGTAGAACTCCCACGGCAGCTTGCCGGGACGCTCGCGCGAGAGGTGGATGACCCAGCGGCCTAGGAGGAGGGCGAGGCGGTTGACCCAGGCCCGCTGCTCCATCCAGACGTGCCGGCGGAGCTTGCGGCCGGTGACGCCTCCATGGTTCTCGTGAGTGAGGTCCGTCCAGCCTCGCTCGGTTCGTTGCCAGGGCCGACCCCGGACGTCGGTGATGAACGCGACCGCGGTGATGGGTCCGCCCCAGGACGTCCGGTGGTCTCCGATTGCTGCGCGCCACAGGCCCTCGTCGGCCAGCTCTAGCTCGACCTGCTCTCCGGGCCCCAGGTACTTGTGCCCGGAGATCGGGAAGTCGTGAGCTGGCCGGAGATTCCACGGTCGCCGCACCCCGTACTCGCTGGGGAGGACGTCCCACCGACCGTAGGCCAGACCGACTCCGGCAACGACGATGGCAGCGGGGCTATCGTTCCTGACGACGATCTTGTCCCTCGGCCTCCCGTCCACCGGGCCCGCGTAGTTGTGCACCGGGCGATGATGGACGGCGACATTGGCGATGTACGCCTCTCGCTCCGACCGCCGATTGGCTCGATAGGTCAAGCCGCTGAACGCGGCGGACACGACCGACACGAGGATGGCGACGAGTGAGACCCAGACAGCGGTGGTCATGAGGTCACGCTAGGGACGCCCGAGGACAGTCGCCTTCGGCGGTGCCGGCTCCAGTAGCGCCCTAGACGTTGGTATCCCTTAGTGGGCCGCTTGGGGACACGACTTGGCTCTCGGTCGCTCCGCGCGGGGTTGGCCCCTGCGTGGCCTCAGCTCAGGCGCGCAACGTTCGGCGGGTCCAGCCAGCCGCGCTCCCGAGCGAGGCGCGGCCATCGCCTACCGGCAACCAGCGTAAGGATTCCGAACAGCAGCAGCGGCAGCAGCGACGTGCTCTGCGTCGCGTCGAGGTTGTGCAGACGTCAGGGGGCGGGGACGACCACGACGGCTTCCATGGGGCCGCCGCATTCCTCGGTGCCGCCCACGCGCTCCCAAACGAGGGCCTGCTCAACCTCGGCAACTTGACCCTCGGGCTCAAGCACGGACACCACCATGAAGTCCGGCATGTCCATCATGAACACGGCAGCCGAAGAGCCGGTCAGTGCACCGCTCACCACGAGGGTCAACCCGTCACGGTCCCGCTGCACCGAGCCGCACGGGGACGAGCACCGCGCGACGACAGTCCGCCCCTCCATAGGTGGCCAGTCGTTGGCCAGCCGGACGACGAGGGTCCGGCCGTAGTCCACCGCCGGGCAGGCCCGTGGCGCGCTGCCTGGTCCATCTGCCGGGCCCCCGCAGCCGCTCAGCATCAGAACGGCAGCAGTGCCGACTGCTGCAACCGCCAGCGTCATGGCCGCAGCTCCTCCACGAGCAAGCACAGCGCGCACGCAACGCACCTCCACCGCTTTCAGCCGACCATCGGCCGGCCGACCCGAGGAACCAAGGAAGGCGAACGGTGCCGCACCCGCCTCGGAAGATCAACGCGCGGCGGCGACGGTTCACCGAAGAAGTCCGAAGGCGCCCACCCCGCCAAGAGCGAGCACACAGCTCCAGGAGAGTCGGGCGTCCGTCGGTGTCTCTTAGTGGGCCGCTCAGGGCGCTGCGACGTCCGAGAAGTCGTGCCCCCCGAATCAGCGGAGGGCGCCGATGCCGCCGTCGCTGCTGGCGTCAGCTCCCGCCCGCCTTGAGCGTGGCCCACACGCCAGCGGCCGTCACCAGCGCGCCCACAAGGGCACCGAGTAGGCCCGACTGGAGGTTGCGCCTATGGACCGCCCGGTCCGTTCGAACCGCCTGCAGCAGTCGGTAGTCGATGTCGAGGCCCGCACGCGCCTGGCGGTGAGCTCGGACTCGCTCCTGGATCAGCGGGGAGACGACCGCAAGCGTGAGCGCCAAGAGCGCAACGGCCGCTGGGACCAGCCACCGGGTCAGGTCCCCGCGCGCCCACAGGACGGCGAGCGGGGTCAAGGTTGCGGTGACGGCGAAGACGAAGAGGGCCGGGTACACCCACGCGTAGGTGCGGCGGCTCATTCCGAGCGACTCCCACAGAGCCACGAGGCCAGCGGCGTTGTCCACACCATTGCCAGTCAGCGTGGCTGGTTGGCCGAGTCCGTCGCCGAGGAGCAGCTGCAGCTCGGCGGTCTGAGTGATGGTCATGCCATCGTCCAACGACTTCGTGCGCTCGGATCCGCGAGCACGCAGGTAGACCTGCTGGCGTTCGTCGGACAGCATCCCGGCGAGCTGAGTCGGCTCGACTTGAATCTCAACCGAGGTGCTGTCTTCCACGAGGCCCCAGCGGAAGAATCCGAAGGTGTCCTCCCGTGCGTCCACAGCGACAGCCATCTCGCGCCCAAAGCGGGCCAGGTGAGTCAGGTTCAGGCGCCGCGCTGGCAGCTCGGTTCGCACGCCCCCGAAGGGCATCGGCGTGACGTACACCGGGGTGGGGACAGGTTCCCAGAAGCGCAGCCGCATGGCCGGAATTGTGCCGTCCCGCCTCAGTCCCGGGGCCGGAGGACCCTGGACCTGGGACGTCCACGGTGTCCCATAGTGGGCCGCTCAGGGACAGCAATGCTCCCGGCTTGCTCTTCAGCGGACGAGGCTCAGCGCATGGAGGACCGTCGCGGCATCCTGGTTGAGGGTTGCTGTTCGCTCCGCACTCCACCGGGCCCGAGGCGTCAGAAGGCAAGGCGACACAGTGACCGCGATGTGTGACGCATCGACCACGATGTGTCGGATGTCTCCTCTAACGTGCCCGTATGGCGCAATGCACAGCTCCGCGTGAAGGCCACCGCACCGCGAGTGGTGCTGCAAACTGCCCAGCGTGTAGGGGTGGGCGGTCTCGCCGCTCGTCTTACTCGTCGTACCCGTCCTACGGCGGCCGGTCCTACAGCGGCGGGTCGAGCTACAGCAGCTCGTCCAGTGGTGGGAGCTCGCGTCGGACCAGGGCTGGCCGGATGGTCTCGTACACCCCTCAGGAGTGGGGGACGGTTCAGCCTTACGCCGAGAAGGCGGTGGAGCAGGCGCGCGTCAACCCGGACCGCCGGGACCTCTTCCTCTGCCACGCATGGCCCGACCGGCAGGGCAGCGCCGCCGAGCTCCACGGCCACCTGAAGGTGAACGGCGCGACGGTGTGGTTTAGCGAGGAAGACCTCCCTCTCGGGTCGTTGATGATCCGCGAGATCGACAAGGGGCTCCGCAATTCCCGCATCGGCATCGTGTTGGTGACGCCCGCGCTGCTCGACAGCATCGAGAAGGAGGGCATCGCCGAGAAGGAGCTGGCCGTGCTGCTGAACACCAAGCGCGTCATTCCGGTCACGCACGGGGTCACCTACGAGCAGCTCTTAGACGTGAGCCCCATGCTCGCCTCGCACGCTGGTCTCGATACCGCCGAGTCCTCGCTGGACGACGTGGCCACCAAGATCGCTGCGGCCGCCGCTGCCCTTCCCCCCGCCTGGGAGAACTGAGCCCCCCGTGAGCGGTTGGCCGTGGTCCATAGACATCGTCCCGCAGGACGACGTGCCTCTCGTCGTCTCCGAGCGGACGGTCAGGGCGGCCGTCGAGGCGGCTTTGATGTACACCTACACGAAGGCCGACCTGAGGATCGTGCTCACCGAGGAGCTGCGCCTCGTCCTCCGAGATGAACTCCCGCCGGAGGAGTGGTCCAAGCGGGAGCACATCAGGCACGTCACGCAGGACTGGTCGCTGGCACAGCTCGTCGACCTGGGGCAGCGCGTCGTCGAGCGACCGGATGTTCTCCGCACGTTGGCCGACGACCTTTCGGCGCTGGTCGCGGCGTACCGCCGGTCGTCCGGTGGCGTGTCTGGCGCGGTCAAGAACCTCATCTTCGCGGCCAACGGGCCGAAGCCCGAGTTGGTGCTCCGCGACGCCGTCAGCAACGACGTCGAGATCACCCGCAACGCCGAGTTCTGCCTCATCTACGGCCGGCCCATCGGGGCCGCGGGACTGAGCTTTCAGGCGTTGATCGACTGGTGGCGGGACCGTGAGTCGATCGACGCCTCCATGGACGACCGTGGGGTGGGCCTCCAGCTGTGCGCTCGCCTCCGAGCCAGCCTCGACAACAACCCCGTCGAGGAGCTTGTCTTCAACACCTACCTCAAGCGTTACGCCGGTGGCCGGTTCGACATCCCGGCGCTGATCCCGCAGGTGTACCTGCACTACGACCCCTTGACCCGCCGAGCACGCGGCGCAAGCGGCTCCCCCTTGGCCCGCCAGCGGATGGACTTCTTGCTCCTCTACTCCGACCGCAGCCGCGTCGTAATCGAGGTGGACGGCCGGCAGCACTATGCAGACGAGCAAACGGGCCTGGCCAGCCCCCGGCTGTACGGCGAGATGGTCGCCGAGGACCGTCGGCTCCAGCTTGCTGGTTACGACGTCTACCGGTTCGGCGGCTACGAGCTTGGAGCGGCCGACGCCGAGCGAACGGTCGCCACGTTCTTCGACGACCTGCACGAGCGCATGGCCTAGTACCTCGGCCATCAACGTTCGCCCTGCTCATGCACCACGGGCGTCGGGCTGCGTGTCCTATGCGGCCCACTATGGGACACAGGCATCAGGCTGCCAGTGCAGCCGGCGAACCGTCCGAATCACCACGGCAGAGTCACCAAGGTCCCGGCGAAGCTGAGGACAAGCCCAGCGGCCACCAACGACACTGACTGGCGCTGATCCGCTCGAGCGGCGAGCAGGCGGCGCAGCTCTTGCCCATCGACCTCGAGCTGGTGGTGCGCAAGTCCGACGTCGCGCCGACGGAACACCGCCATGATCGGGTCCTCGTCGACCGGGTTGGCTAGCCGTGCCAGGGACTGGCGGGCGTTCTGCTGGTCGCGGATGACGAGCCGAAGGCCGGCTCCTCCGACGATCAGTCCGGTAACGGCACAGGCGAGTCCGAGGGCGGCGGCTACAGGCACGCCGGCCAGTGTCTGGCTGGAGGCGGGGACCGGCGGCATGGCGCGCCGCTCGGAGCCGCACGGCCGAGGGCCGCCCCTGCGCATCGCCCAAAGCGGCCCAATACGGAAAAGCTGACGTGCCGGCGCGGCGGTCGAGAAGGCGACCGATCCACCTGGGTCTGCCTCTGCTCCAGGGGTGGGCATCGACGAGAGGGGACGGGACCTTAGACAGTGAGAGAATCACCGCTGGGATGGCATGTTTTCGGCCACTGCAACGACATCTCGGAGGTTCACCAGCCTGTCGGATACGTTGACGGTTATAACACCTTCCGCAATGGCATCTACGCGCGTTGATGTCAGCACGTACTGGAAGGTGACCGTTTCTCCGGCATTGGCGTCGACAAATAGATAAAAGGGCTCTGACGTTGCCTTCCCTCGCGGGCGCACATCGTTCATCCTCAGCGTAATGATCGGCGGTTCGTCGTCGCCTAGTTCGATCTCAACCCCGGTGCTCAACGCCGGAATTGTTGGCATTACAGGAAGGTAGGCGGGCACCTCTAGTCCGAGCCCGAGGGCAGGCGGACTCGGGAACTCATCATGCAACTCGTCAGGGTCGGCAAAGGCCCACATTTTGGTGCCGTCCGAGCATCGGAGCACCATCTCAACGTTGGGATAATTCTTCAAGGACGGATTTTGTACCATGACCACGTACGCTGGGTCGTCCCGCGAGATGAGCCGCGAAAAGAAGACATCGACTAGTCGCTCGGAAAGTTCAGTCATATGACTGCTTACTCGGTAGCGATAGCTCGCTCGGCTGCTGTGGTCAAGCAGCATCCGCTCATGTTCCGTCAGCCAAGAGGCCACCGTCTCGTCATCGGCGACAACGCGAATCAGCGGCGGAGCCGTGACGCTGACGTCTAGGTCGAGTGAAGGCGCCTCGACCACGCGCCGCACGATCCGCTCCTGAAGCTTGTCGAAATCTGCATCCGTGGCTGGCGCAGTCTTGGCAGTCCCACGGACGAACACCGTCCCCACCGGCACAACCCGCTTGCCGTCGCTCCACTCTTTGCGGAGCAGCCAGATAAAGTCACCCCACTGCGGGGGCTCCACTAAGACGACGAGCACCTGCTTGCCATCCACGGTGATGTATTGCGGCGACCACTGCGGATGTCGCGTGCCCAGATACTGGCTCATTTTATTGTCCAGGTCGACGGGGTCGATCGGGGTTAGACCGGCCAGATTGCCTGGCTCAGCACCGACGACCATGTAGCCGAGACCACCGAAGTCGTTCTCGACCTGCGGCGGGTACCGGTTGGCCAGCCCGAGAATGCAGCGAGCAACGGCGAAGGCACCGTCCCTGTGACTGAGGTCGAGCGTGCCCTTCCACTCAACGGAGCGACTCTCGTCGTTAGGCTCGGCGGCGACGACAGCCTCGACGAGTCTTTGCAGTTCAGCCGGGCTACGGAGGGCTACGTCCCTCGCGATGTCAAGCACCGGCACCGTCCTGTCTGCAGCGTAGTACGAGCGTATGCCTAGCTCGGCCGGCAGCTGCGGTGTTCTGGGCTCTCAGCGTCGATCCGACGACAGCACCCCCTGCGGTCGCGTCGGGTGTGAACCGACATTGCGGGCATTGTCTCTGACCGACGAGACGTGCGTGGGCGATTGCGTCCGCGTCTGGCTGAGGCAAGGCATCCGCGTTTCTGCCGATCGGCGGTCTCGCCGGCGTCGTATGGCTTCGGGCAGCTGGGTGTCCCTGAAGCCGCCTTCAGGGACACCTCCACGGCTGCCTGCGACGGGAGCTCAGCCAGCCCCCTCCCTACGCCCCACTCCGCAGAGCGACCCAATGCCGGTCGATCCCTACTGCAGGCTCGCAAGATCAAGTGCCACACACGTCTTGCATCTCGGGCTCGAGGACTTGTGGTGCTGGTTGCCGCTGAGGTGGTGCTCCCGACCTGTCATCAGGGCCGTGAGCCGCACCGAGGCGTTCCTTCTTAGGCATCGGCGTCGTCGGTGACGTCGGAACCGTTCTCCGTAGAGCAGGTGGCTACAGACGATGACAAGGCGGGGGGACGCCGGCGACGACCAAGCCGTCTCTGATGTCACCCCGACCCGGCGCGCCACTGAGCGGCAGCACGCCAGGCTCAGGTCCCCGGCGGGCGGTCTCAGGCGCTCGGTCACCCTCGCGCAACTTGCCGAGCGCTGTCGCTCTCACCCTGTCACCCCACCGCCCTTTGCCGACACAACGGTCGCTGAGGCCTGGATGCATGAGGTGTGTCAGGTCGTGGACCTCTCCGGTTGCGCAGTCGAGATGGCCGCGGGGAGCGGTCAGGCCAGGACGCGTGCACGTGGACGACGGTTCACCGTGCGAAGAACCGCTGAGGGGTGACGGGACGCCGTCGCTGCCGGGCTCCTGCCAAGGACCTTGGTCTCGGCCGTTCATTTGGGCTTTCGACCCTGCAGTCGCTCACGGGGCAGCGAGGGTCGTAGGCGGCCTGCGACCGACTAACCGACTTGATCGGTCGCCGTACTGGAGGAGAACCGGGGACCGCCGGAGCAGGTCGGGAGTGCGTCAGCTCGACGGACCTCCCCCGCCGGCACACGGAGACCCGGGCTGCCGGAGAACCGGAGAAAGACAGGAAGTCAGCCGGGCACTGTCAGCAAGCGGCCGGAAATGGCGCCTTCTTCATGTGGGCGTGCGACGCCGGACGCGTGCGCACAAGGCCACGCGACGAGGAGGGCGAGATGAGCGACGCGCAGCGACCTCGGGAGCCGGTCTCCAGCGACCCGCTGCTCCTCACCCCCGAGGAGGCCGCCACGGTGCTCCGCATCGGGCGGACGACGGTCTACGCGCTGATGAAGGCCGGCAACCTGCGCCCCGTCCACATCGGCCGGAGCTGCCGTCTCTCCCGCAGCGAGCTCGAACGTTACGTTCGCGGCTTGGACGCTCCCCGCACCGCTTCTCGCGCGCTGCGCCGGTCCGGGACCACCACGCACCAGCGCGAACTCTTCGAACTGGACCCGACGTCGCCCGATGCCGCGGAGTCCACAACCGCTCCGCCGGTGTCGGACCGCTCGGAGAGACTGACAGTCCAGCCCACGACCCAGGGGTGACCTATGGCGGGACGCGCCTCGAACGGCGAGTCGACGATCTACCAGGCCGCCGACGGGCGCTGGCACGGCTACGTCTCCGTCGGCTTCACCCTCACCGGCAAGCCCGACCGCCGGCACGTCACCGGCAAGACCCGGGCCGTGGTCGTCGCGAAGGTCCGCGACCTGGAGCGCAAGCGTGACGCGGGCACCCTCAGCGCCGTCTCCACCCCGACCGTCGCCGAGTGGCTGGAGCACTGGCTCACCACCATCGCCCCGCGCCGGGTGCGGCAGCGGACATTGGAGAGCTACGAGTCCGCCGTCCGCAAGCACCTGATCCCCGGACTCGGGCGGCACCGCCTCGACCGGCTGCGCCCCGAGCATCTCGACCAGCTCTACACCGCGCTCCTCGACGCCGGCTACTCCCCCGCCACCGTGCTGCGCCACCACCGCATCCTGTCCCGAGCGCTCACCGTTGCCATGCAACGGGGCCACGTCGCCCGCAACGTGGCCGGGCTGGTCGATCCACCGGCCCAGAAGCAGAGCGACATCGCCACCGCCCTCGACCTCGGTGAGGCCCGCGCCGTCCTCAAGGCCGCGGCTGACGTGCGCAACTCCGCGCGCTGGACGGTGGCTCTCGCGCTCGGCCTGCGGCAGTCCGAGGCCCTGGCCCTGCAGTGGAAGGACATCGACCTCCTCACCGGCACGCTCACGGTGCGGCGCAGCATCCACCGCGTCCGCGGCGGCGGGCTGATCTACGAGGAGCCCAAGACCCGGCGCAGTCAGCGCACCTTGGCCCCCCCGATCCCCCTGGCCGCCGAGCTGCACCGCCACAAGGCCGCGCAGCTCGGCGAGCAGATGCTGGCCGGCTCCGAGTGGCACGACGAGGACCTGGTCTTCGCCCAGCCCAACGGCCGCCCGATCGACAAGAAGACCGACCACGACGACTGGACCCGGCTGCTCCGGGCCGCCGGCGTCCGGCACGTCCGGCTGCACGACGGCCGGCACACCGCGGCCACCCTGCTGCTGAGCGAGAACGTCCACCCGAGGGTGGTCATGGAGCTGCTCGGCCACAGCCAGATGCGCACGACCATGGACATCTACAGCCATGTCATGCCGGCCCTGGCCCGCGAGGCCGCCGACCGGATGAGCGCCCTGCTGCTGCCAGGTAAGGGTGGGCAAACTGCAACCACAACTGCAACCAGAGACGACTCAGGCCGCTCCCCAGAAGGGGAACGGCCTGGTCATCGGGGTGGAGCTGAGGGGACTCGAACCCCTGACCCCCACACTGCCAGTGTGGTGCGCTACCAGCTGCGCCACAGCCCCGATCCCGGCCCGGCGACTTCCTCCGGGCCGGGAACGACTGTACAGGGCCGGGCGGCGGGGCCGACGGAGGGGGTCGGCGCGGTGTACCGCGTGGCGGGCCGCGTTCAGCCCTGCGTCATCTGGGCGACGCGGATGTGGTTGCCGAACGGGTCACGGAGGCCGAAGTCGATGCCGTACGGCTGCTCGACCGGGTCCTCGGTGATCTCGACGCCGCGCTCCTTCAGCTCGGCGTGGGTCTTCCAGGCGTCGTCGCAGGTGAAGAAGAGGTGACCGCCGGCCGCCCCCTTGCTCACCAGCTCGCGCACCTGCGCGGCCGTCTCCTCGCTCATCGCCGGGGGCCCGGGCTTCTCCAGCAGCACCGCCCGCCCGGGATCGCCGGGCAGCGCGACGGTGAGGAAACGCATGGGCCCGAAGTGCATGTCGGTCTGCACCTCGAACCCGAGCTTCCCGACGTAGAAGTCGAGGGCGGCGTCCTGGTCGGGGACGTAGATCTGGGTGATGGAGATGGTCGTCAGCATGGGCTGGACGCTAGGGAGCCGGCACCGGCGACCGCTTCTCCGAAACTGCTCGATCCGTCGCCGGCCGGGCCCACGCCATCGCGAAGCAGGTGGGCACCGGCGGGAGCGGCCCGCGCCGGCGATGGGCGCTCGGCGACTCCCCCACGATGTCGCGGAAGACGCGGCTGAAGGTGCCCAGGCTCGAGCACCCGACGTCCATGCAGATCTCGGTCACGCTGCGGTCGGTGGCGCGCAGCAGGAACATCGCCCGCTCCACCCGTCGCCGCTGCAGGTAGCGGTGCGGGGTCTCCCCGAACGCCGCCCGGAAGGTGCGGATGAAGTGGGCCGGTGAGACGTGGGCCAGGCGGGCCAGCGTCGGGACGTCCAGCGGCTCGGCGTAGTCGCGGTCCATGGCGTCCCGCGCGCGCAGCAGCCGCCGGTTGGTGTCCTCGACGGCGTCGGCCACGCCGCGATCAGACCACGGCCGCCCGTGGTTCAGACGTGGACGCCGCGCGCGGCCAGCCACGCGATCGGATCCACCCGCTTGCCCTCCAGGCCACCCTTGTGCACCTCGAAGTGCAGGTGCGGCCCCGTCGACTGCCCGCGGTTGCCCAGCAGCGCGATGGTCTCCCCCGCCTCCACGTACTGGCCCGGCTCCACGAGGATCTTGTCCATGTGGCCGTAGACGGTGACGTCGCCGTTATCGTGGAGGATGTAGACCGCCAGGCCGAAGCCGCTGGCCGATCCTGCGCGCAGCACCACGCCGTCGACGGCGGCGTACTCGGGGGTGCGCATGGGGGCCGCGAGGTCGATGCCGTAGTGGAAGGTCCCCCACCGGCTGCCGTAGCCGCTGGTCAGCCGGGCGCCGGCGACCGGCAGGACGGCCTTGGGTCGCGCGGCCTCCGCAGCTGCGGCCGCTGCGGCCGCTGCGGCCTCCTCGGCCGCCTGCCGCTCGGCGCGCGAGGCGGCGACCTCCTCGAGACGCGCCTGCGCCTCGGCGACGGTGATCGAGGCCTGCGGCAGCACCTCGACACCCTCCTCGGCCGTCAGCAGCGAGGTCTGGGCGGCGAGCACGGAGGTGGCTTCGGCCGCGGGGGCGCCCTGCAGGCTCACCCCGGCCGCGACGACGCCGCCGAGGAGGAGCGACCCCAGCAGCAGCGCCGGGCTGCGCCGGGCCTGCGCGCGGGGTGCGCGCCGGCGGCCACGGCCGCCGGCCGCTCTATCGGCTCGAGGCCGCACCGCCGCCAGCAGCTCCGTGCGGGCCTCCGGGCCGATACCAGCGTCCATGCACCCTGTCCGTCTCGCGTTCCTGGATGTGCGCGCCCCCGATCGGGCACCTCCATCGAAACACTCCGTGACGCATCCGTGACCAGGCGTTCGGCGCGTCGTCCGCGACACGCCGCGACGAGCCGCACCACACGCCCCGGGCGCCACAGCAGCCCCGTTTTCGAGTGACAACCGTGTGATTCGACCCCGGGCGCGAGGACGGATCAGTGATCGGCGATCATGGACGCCCACGGCACACTGCCAGCAGTTTGCGCCGCGCCGGAAACGGGCATTGCCTCCTTCTGGCGTGAAGCATCCGCGCCGCCCCGGTGCGCACCGCTCCCGCTACGCGGCGCCCGGCCTTGCGCGGCACCGAGTTTCACCCGTGTACTGCTGATCCACCCGCCCCCGGAACCGGGGCGGGTCGCATCCGCCGCGCTACGGACCGAGAAGGAGGGACGCGATGTCACAGGCCGAGCTCCTGCACCTGCAGACGACCGCCGGGGCGGCGGCGGCCGGGCATCCAGCGCCCGCCCTCGTGCCCGATCCCGGCGCCCCGAACGTGGTGGCGGCAGCCGACATCCACCCGCTGACCGACGCCACCCTGCCGCTCCACGAGGCCCAGCTCAGCGTGCCGACCTACGACCGGTCGGCGCTCACCCCGGCGGTCGTCCACTTCAGCGTCGGCGGCTTCCACCGCGCCCACCAGCTGCTCTACTTCGACGAGCTCGCCGAGCGGCGGATCAGCGACGACTGGGGCGTCGTCGGTGTCGGGCTGCACAGCCGCACGATGAAGGACGCCCTGGCCCCGCAGGACCACCTCTACACGGTCGTCGAGCGCAGCCCCGACGGCGAGCGCGCCCGCGTCGTCGGCGTCATGGTCGGCTACCACTTCGCACCCGACGACCCCGTCGCCGTGCTGGACCTGCTCACCGACGAGCGCACGCGCATGGTGTCGCTCACCATCACCGACAGCGGCTACCGGCTCGACCCCCGGACCGGGCTCTTCGACGCCGACGATCCCGACATCCGGTGGGACGTGCGTCGGCCCACCTCCCCCCGCACGGTCTTCGGCTACCTCGTGGAGGCGCTCGACCGCCGCCGGCGGGCCGGTCTCGAGCCGTTCTCCGTGGTCTCCTGCGACAACATGCACCGCAACGGCGACGCCGCCCGGGCGGCCGTGGTCGGGTTCGCCCAGTTGCGCGACGAGGTGCTGGCCCGCTGGATCGCCGACCGCGTGGCCTTCCCCAGCAGCATGGTCGACCGGATCACACCGCACACCAGCCCCGAGGAACGGGCCGCGGTGGCGCAGCGCTACGGCGTGGACGACCGGTGGCCGGTCATCACCGAGCCGTTCTCGCAGTGGGTGATCGAGGACAACTTCTCCGCCGGCCGGCCTCCGCTGGACGCCGTCGGCGTGCGGTTCGTCCCCGACGTGGGCCGCTACGAGCTGATGAAGACCCGGCTGCTCAACGCCAGCCACTGCGCCCTGGGCTACCTGGGCTCGCTCGCCGGGCACGCGAGCCTGGACGAGGTGATGGCCGACCCGGTGTTCGCCGGCTACGTGACCCGGCTCATGGACGACGAGGTCACTCCCCTGCTGCCGCCGCCCGACGGCATCGACCTCGCCGAGTACAAGCGCACGCTGCTCCAGCGCTTCGCCAACCCGGCGATCGCCGACGGCCTCCCCCGGCTGTGCCGCCGCGGCTCGACCAAGATGCCGCACCACCTGCTGCCGTCCCTGCGCCAGGCGCTCGCGGAAGGGCGGCCGCACGGCCTGCTCACCCTCGCCGTCGCCGGCTGGTTCCGGTTCCTGCGGGGCACCGACGAGGCCGGCCGGCCGCTCACCGTCGAGGACGCGCTCGCCGAGCGCCTGCAGTCGCTGGCCCGCGCCGGGGGCGACGACCCGCGGCCGCTCCTGGGCGAGACCGCGCTGTTCGGGGACCTCGGGGAGGACTCCGCGTTCGTGGCCGAGCTGCGGGAGGTACTGACCGCCCTCGACCGCGACGGGGTCCGGGCCACCGTGGCCGCCCGGACACCCGGCCCCGCGGGTCTGCCGCGGTGACCGGCGCCTCCTCCTCCACCCCGTCCCCGAAGGGAGCCCAGCTGGTGCCGACCGTTCCGCCGACGCTGATCGAGCGGGTGCAGTACCTGCTCTGCGACGCCGACGGCAACCTCTTCCCCTCCGAGGAGCCGGCGTTCGAGGCCTCCGCCGAGGTCACCAACGCCTTCCTCGCCTCCGTCGGCGTCGACCGCCGGTACGGCGCCGACGAGCTGCGCCACGCGGCCACCGGCATGAACTTCCGGTCGACCGCGCTGGCGCTCGCCGCCGGGGCGGGCGTCACGGACGTCGACGTCGAGCCCTGGGTCGCCGAGGAGCGGCGGGCGGTGACCGAGCACCTCGGTGCCACGCTGCGACCGCACGAGCCGACCCTGGCGGCGCTGAGGGCGCTGGCCGGCCGGCTGGAGCTCGCCGCGGTCAGCTCCAGCGCGCTGTCCCGGCTGGCCGCGTGCTTCACCGCCACCGGGCTGGACGAGCTGATCCCGCCCGCGCGCCGGTACAGCGCCGAGGACTCGCTCCCCGTCCCGACCAGCAAGCCCGACCCGGCCGTCTACCGCCATGCCTGCGCGGCCCTGGGCATCGCTCCCGAGCAGGGGCTCGCGGTGGAGGACGCCGTCGCCGGGGTCCGGTCGGCCGTGGGTGCCGGCTGCCCCACGGTCGGCAACCTGCTCTTCGTGCTCCCCCACGAGCGCGCGGCGCGCGCCGAGGCCCTGCTGGCGGCCGGCGCGCTGACCGTCGTCGAGTCCTGGCAGGAGCTGGCCGACCTCGTCCTCCCGGTGCTGGCCGGCGGACCGACGACCGGCGACGCGCTGACGGGAGCGGCCCGGTGAACATCGTCTACGTCGCCTTCCGGGGGCACTTCTCCGACAGTCCGCGCGCCCTCTACGAGGCCCTCCTCGAGCGGGGGGTCGAGGCCACCCACACATGGCTGTCGGCACCGCACACCCAGGCCACCTTCCCGGCCGACGTCGAGACGCTGACGTTCGGCAGCCCCGAGTCGATCGCCGCGCTGGAGGGGGCCGACCTGGTCATCTCCAACGACCACATCCCGCTGGACTGGCAGAAACGGCCGGGCACGACGTACCTCCAGACCTGGCACGGCACGATGCTCAAGCGCATCCACAACGACGTGCTGTGGGCGCCGGAGGGCCGGCTGGCCTACCTGGACCAGGACATCGCCCGCTGGGACCTGCTGCTGTCACCGAACGCGGTCACCACCGAGCGGCTGCGCAAGGCCTTCGGCTTCACCGGTCCGATCCACGAGACGGGCCTGCCGCGCAACGACCTGCTCTGCAGCCCACGGCGCGAGGAGCTGCGCACGCAGGTGCGCGCCGACCTCGGCATCGAGCCGGGCCAGACGGCGGTGCTCTACACGCCGACCTGGCGCGACGACCTGGTGTTCGAGAAGGCGGCGTCGAAGGATTTCGAGTTCGCCATCGACCTGGAGGACTTCTCCGCGCGCCTCGGCGAGGACCACGTGCTGCTGCTGCGGCTGCACAACATGGTCATGGACCGGCTGGAGATCGTCGACGGGTCCGCGGTGCGCGACGTGTGCAACCACCCCGACATCCGCGACCTGTACCTGGCGGCGGACCTGATGGTGACCGACTACTCGTCGACGATGTTCGACTTCGCGATCACCGGCCGGCCGCTGCTGTTCTACACCTACGACCTGGAGAACTACCGCGACCAGCTGCGCGGCTTCTACTTCGACCTGGAGGACGTCGCCCCGGGCCCGCTGGTGCGCGACAGCCGCGAGCTGGTCTCGGCGATCGCCGACGTCGACGGCATCAGGGCGGAGTACGCCGAGCGCTACGCCCGTTTCCAGGAGATGTTCTGCCACCTCGAGGACGGCGCGGCCGCGCAGCGCGTCCTCGACCTGCTCCTCCCGGGCGCACCCGCGTCCGGGCACACCACCAGCACCACCCCTGAGGGAGATGATGTCCGTGCGGACCGGTGACCACGTCCTCAACGCTGTCCGTCGGGGCAGCTCCCCCTCCGCCACCCGCACCACGGGCCGGCGCCCGCTGACGTCGTCGGTGCAGGTCGTCATCCTGGCCGCGGGCATGGGCACCCGGCTCGGGCGGCAGGACCCCAAGCCGCTGACCCGGCTCGACGACGGGCGCAGCATCATGCAGCGCCAGCTCGACGGCCTGCGTGCCGTCCTCGGCGCCGACGTGTCGATCACCGCGGTGGTCGGCTACCGCAGCAAGCGGATCATGAAGGCTGCCCCGGACCTGCTGTTCACGTACAACCCCGACTTCGCGGTGACCAACACGTCGAAGAGCCTGTTGCGCGGGCTGCGCACGACCCGCGAGGGCGGCGTGCTGTGGCTCAACGGGGACGTCGTCTTCGACCCGGCCGTGCTCGAGGCGACCCTGCCGAGCATCGCGGCGGACGAGAGCTTCGTCTGCGTCGACACCAGCACCGTCGCCGAGGAGGAGGTCAAGTACACCCTCGACGACGACGGCTGCATCCGCGAGCTCTCCAAGATCGTCCGCGGCGGCCTGGGCGAGGCGGTGGGGATCAACTACGTCTCCTCGACCGACAAGGCAACGCTGATCGAGCACCTCGAGAGCTGCTCGCACGAGGACTACTTCGAGCGGGGCATCGAGACGGCGATCGCCGAGCGCGGCATGCGCGTGCGGCCGGTCGACATCTCGCAGTACGCCGCGGTCGAGGTGGACTTCGAGGGCGACCTGCAGCGGGCGAACACCCTGTTCGGCGGCGGTGCGCCGAACATCGTCGCCGACATCGCCTGATCCGCGCGGGAACCGCCGTCAGGCCGCCGGCAACGGAAGGCCGGCGGCGGTTCCCGCGGGCGGGGCCGGGGTCTCCCGGAAGCGGCGCACCGCCGCGATGCCACCGACGAGCAGCCCCGCACCGAGGGTGGCCAGCACCCCCACCGCCAGCCGCGCCAGCGGCTCCGGCCCGGCGGAGAGCACGTTCGCCGACCAGAGCACGTCGACGTCGGGCAAACCCTGCACCAGCAGCAGCCAGCCGGTGACGACCGCCAGCAGCCCGGTCAGCGCACCCCGGCCCCGCCGCGCGGCCCGCAGCCCGAGGACGGCGCACAGCAGAGTGGCCGAGGCGGGCAGCAGCGCCGAGATGACGGCGCCCGTGTGCGAGCCCGCGGTCACCGGGGGCTCGGGGGTGGCCGCCGCGTGCCACAGCGACGCCAGGGCGCCCAGGGCGAGCAGGGCGCCCAGCGGGAGGGGGGTGCGCGCCAGCAGCCCCGCGGCCACCGCGGTGAGCAGCAGCGCGGCCACGAGCGGCCACACGACCCACGGCGACGGCGGCGGGCTCCAGGTCAGCACGCCGGCGATCTCCGCCTCGGTGGCGCCGTGCCGGACGGGCACGACCCACTCCGAGACCACGTGCTCGCGGGTGGGGTCGGCCGCGACCTGCGGCGGGAGGACGCCCTCGCTCATCCAGTGCGTGCGGTGGTCGTGCCAGACGTAGTGCGGTTCGGTCGAGATCTGCTCCCATGCGGGCGCGGCGTCGGCGTCGGCGGAGGCCGGCAGCGCGGTCCGCCCGTACCGGTCGAGGTTGATGTAGGTCGCCGGGCTGTGCGCGTTGCGCCACACCCCGTCGGGGCCGATCCGCAGGTAGGGCTCGTCCGAGTACCCGGGAACCAGCACCTCGACGTCCGAGGTGTTCACCAGCTCCAGTTCGTCACCGAACTGCAGCGACCGCACGCTCACCCCCGGCAACTGAGGGGTCACCGACAGCACGCGGGCGTCGAAGTCGCTCCCCGCCGCACCGCCCCCGACGTGCGCCGACGCCGGCCCGGCCAGGGCCAGCAACGCCAGCACCGCGGCCAGGACGGTCAGCAGCCGGCCGGGCCCCCGGCTCACGCGCCCGCCACCGCCTGGAGGTCCGCGGCGATGTCCTGCGGGGTGTTGCCGGCGTCGAAGGCGACGTGCGCCTCGTCGTCGGCGCCGTACAGCAGCAGCAGCGTCGAGTGCAGCCGTCCGTTGTCCTCGGCCTGCGGAACTCCGGCCGCCAGCTGGGCCTGGTCGATGCTGTCCTGGTCGCCGGTGAGGCCGATGAACGGGGTGGGCAGGTCGGCGTCGAACCGGCCCAGGTACTCCCCGAGCACCTCGGGGGTGTCGGTCGCCGGGTCGGTGGTCACGAAGACCACCTGGACCTGCTCGGCCAGCTGCGGGTCCAGCCCGCGCAGCGCCACCGCGACGTCGGCCATGGTCGTGGGGCAGACGTCGGGGCAGTTGGTGAAGCCGAAGAACAGCAACGTCGGCCGGCCCGACGTGGCCGCCTTGAAGTCGTACTCGGCGCCGGTCGTGTCCGTGAGGGTGAAGGACGGGCGGCGGTACGCCTCGTTCAGGTCCAGTCCGGCGTACCGGTCGTCGGGGGCCTCCACCACGGCCGGCGCACCCGCGGAGTGGTCGTGCTCCTCGGCGGCGTCGTCCGCCGAGCCCCCGCAGCCGGCCAGCAGCAGGCCCGTGGTGAGCAGCAGCGCCGGCGCGACCCGGCGGGGACGTCGAACGGCGGATGTCACGAGGACACGGTACGTCGGGAGGCCCGCACGCCGAGGACGACACCGGCGAGCGCGACGAGCAGCGCGAGGATCGACACGAAGAGCGCGATCGCGCCCGGGTCGCCGCCGGTGTGCCCCGCGGCCTCGTCGCCGGTGTGCCCCGCGGTCTCGTCGCCGGCGCCGTGCCCCGTCTGCTCGCCCTCGGCGGCCAGCGACAGCACCGGGGCAGGGCGCTCGGGCTCGTCCTGCCCGTCGACCGTGGGCTCGATCCACGCCGATTCGCTACCGTCGCTGTAACTCTGCACCGCCGGGAAGCTGAGCTGCTCGGCCTCCGGGAACGGTCCGCCGGAGAGGGCGAACTCCTGGAACTGGCCGGGCGCGATGCCGGCGCCGTCGGTGGCGCGGTACTCCACCACCGAGACGTACGAGCTGATCTGCCGGCCGTGCACCTCGACCGGCTCGGCCAGCTCGGCGGTCGTCATCGTCACCGTCCAGCCCGGCACCGGCTGCGCCCGGAGGGAGCCCATCGCGGCCTCCTCGGGGATCTGGATCCGCAGGGCGACGGTGCTGGCGGTGTCGCTCTCGTTCGGCACGCGGAAGGTGAGCTTGCCGTACCCCCCGGGCTCCGCGTCGGCGGAGGAGACGGTGACGTGGGCGGACGCGATGGTCGCGAGGCCCACGGCCGCCACCAGGGCGGTCAGGGTGGCCAGCAGCAGGACGGCGAGCCGGGCGAGCGGACGGGGCAGGGACACAGGACTCCTCGGGAAGGAAGGGAAGGAACGCGGTCGGACGGGGGGTCGGGAGGTCAGCGCACGGGGAAGTCCGTGGCCGCGGTGAGGGCGGTGAACTCGTCGAGCCGGACGGTGGCGGTGAGCGTCCAGGTGCCGGCGCCCGGGATCGACATGCCGTCGCCGACGAAGTGACCGGGGCCGGCGGGCTGCAGGGCGATGTCCAGCGGACCGATCTCCTGGCTCCGCTCGGTGAGGGCCACCCGGATCTCGGCCGGCTGCGTGAGCCGGCCGTCGTCGTCGAAGAGGTAGAGGTGCAGCGTGTTCGGGCCGGGGCGCGCGGGCTCGACCGTCATCTGCACGCTGCCCGAGGTGGCGCCGGAGCCGCTCTGCAGGGGGAGCACGACCTCCACCGGCTGGGCCAGCGCCGTCCGGGCCGGCGGCGTCGCGACCAGCACCGCCGACAGCGCGAGGACGACGGCGGCCAGCACCGCTTCCACGAGCAGTGAGCGCCGCAACGCCGGCAGGTGCTCGACCGCGGCCTCCGCCTGCGCCTGTTCCCGCTCCCCCGCGGCCGCCACCGCCGCAGGGGCGGGCTCGGCCCGGCCCGCGGCGGCGGTCGCGGCGGCGAACGCGTGCACGGTCGTCGTCCGGCGTCGCGGAGGACGGCGGACACCCAGCCGCTGCTGCACCCACACCCGGGAGATCCCGGCCGCGGCGAGGACGACCACCACGAGCAGCAGCTTGACCGCGAGCAGACGGCCGTACGTCGTCTCCACCAGTGCGGTGGGGGACGCGACCTCCCGCACCGACTGCACGATCCCGGACACGACGAGCGCCACGACCGCGCCGAACGCCAGCCGGGAGAACCGTGGGAGGGCGGCGGCCACGTCGCCCGGTGCGGCGCCCGGCCGCACCGCGGCGGCGAGCAGGCCGGCGAGCCCGCCCAACCAGACCGCCATCGCCCCCGCGTGCACCGCCGCGACCAGCACGGCCAGGACCGGCCACGGCCCGGCGACCGGGTGGCCGACCGCCGCGGTCGCCAGGACCAGTCCGCCGCCCAGGGCCGCCACCCCGACGGCGGTCCCCCGCCCCGGTGGTGCGGCAGCCCGCCAGGCACGGCGCAGCGCCAGCACCAGGGCGACGGCCAGGGCGGCGCGTGCGAGGGCGGACCAGCCCGCGCCCGTCCGCGCCGTGGCGCCGAGCAGCGCGGGGTCGGCGATCGCGCCGAGCCCCGCGCCCGCGGCATAGGGGCCCTGCAGGAGGAACCCGGTGGCCGCGGAGAGGGCGACCGCGGCGGCCCCGCCGAGGGCCATGCGCCGCAGCCGCGCGGTGCCCCGCCCGGTCGGCCAGCAGGTGGCGACCAGCACGGGCACCCCGAGCGCCAGCGCCAGCCCGGCGTAGCCCACCCAGCGCGCCACGGGCAGCAGCAGTCCGACGACCGGGTCGGTCGCCGGCGCCGCGTCCGCCGCGTCGGCGCCCAGCAGCTCGCCGTCGCCGACGACGAAGGAGAAGGCACCGGAGACCGGGTGCGAGTCGGCCGAGACCACCCGGTAGGTGACGAGGTAGCCGCCGTCGGGCAGGTCCCCGCGCAACGGGACGGTGACGACGTCGCCGTCGACGGAGGCGTTCCCGGAGTCCACCCGCTGCTGGTCGGCGCCGAGGACCCGGGCGTACCCGGCGCCCAGCGAGACGCCCTCGGAGAACCGCAGGGTCACCTCGTCGGGCGCGGCGTCGAGCCGCGCGCCCTCCCCCGGGGTCGTGGAGACCAGCGTGGCGTGCGCGGCCGCAGGACCGGCCGTGCCGATGCCCGCACCGAACCAGCCGAGAACCAGCAGCGCGAGCAGAAGGGCGGTGCGCCTCACGCGGTCACCCGCCGGTCGGCGACCGCGGGGACGGAACGATGCCGGCGGCCCCGCCACGCGACGGTCGCCACCAGCGCCGTGCCGGCCACGAGCAGCAGGTGGGCCAGCGCCCGGTCGGTGTGCACGTGCCCGGCCTGCAGGTCGGCGACCGTCACCGGGAGCAGCAGGGCCACGAAGGAACCCAGGAAGGGCAGCCCGCCGGCCGCCAGCCGCGGACCGGCCGCGACGGCCAGGAACGCCGCGGCCAGCGCCAGGTTCCAGGCGCCGCTCTCCCGGGCCATGTGCACCGGGGCGCTCATCGCGCCGGCGCCGGAGGCGAGCACCGGCCAGGCCAGCGTCGCCTGCGCCACCCCGACGGCGAGCAGCGCCAGCCGCACCGCCGTGTCCGCCAGCCGGGCGCGCGCGGCCGCCCGCGCACCCGGGAGCTCGCGCGGCAGCGCCGAGAGGACGCTCGCAGTGAGGTCGGGCACCGACGGGGCCGGCGCCAGCCGCGCTCGGCGGGTCACGCGCTCGGCGGCGGCGGCCCAGGCCGCGCACCCGCGGCACGTGGCGAGGTGCGCGTCGAGCTCGTCGGCGGGCATCCCGAGCGGCTCGCCGTCGAGCCGCGCGGAGAGCGCCTCGCGGCAGGTGTGGCAGGACATGGTTGATTAGTCGCCGCCGGGCATCGCCCGGTTCCGGGCCTCCCGGGTGACCTGCGACACGCTGACGAGGACATGGACGACCTGGCACGCCTGGCCGCGGACGCCGCCGACGGCGACCCGCTGGCTGCGGCCACCCTCGTGCGGGAGACGCAGTCCGACGTCTGGCGGCTCTGCGCCGCGCTCGGCGACCGGGCCTCCGCCGACGACCTGACGCAGGAGACCTACCTGCGGGCGTTCGGCTCCCTGCACCGCTTCGAGGGCCGGTCCTCGGTCCGCACCTGGCTGCTGGCCATCGCCCGCCGGGTCTGCGCCGACGCGCTGAAGTCCCGCCGCCGGCGCCGGCTGACCCTGGTCCGGGAGTCCGCCGACCTGGAACTGCTGGCCCCGCCGGGCGCCGCGGACGCCGTCGGCGAGGGCGCCGCGGTCGCCGACCTGCTGGCCCGGCTGGCCCCCGACCGGCGCGAGGCGTTCGTGCTGACGCAGCTGCTGGGACTGCCCTACGCCGAGGCCGCGGAGGTCGCCGGGTGCCCCGTCGGCACCATCCGCTCCCGGGTGGCGCGGGCCCGGGCCGACCTCGTGGAGTCCCTCGCTGCGGTGCGCGAGGAGGCCGGCCCGGGCGAGGCCGCGCTCAGCTGACCGCGCGGCGCCGGCACCCGCACCTCGCCGTGCCACAACGGGCCCATCGCGCGCACCCGCCACCGCCGTCCCACGCGTCGGGACCAGCACTGCGCCTAAGTGCATCGATCTGGTAGACATTGCGCCGTGACGCGGACGACGATGCTGCTCCTGGTGAGCCGCCGACACGTCGACCTGTTGCGCGTCTGCACCGCCGCCTGTCCGGGCTGCTGAGCCCCCGCGCCTCCCCGGCGCCACCACGTCTCACCCTCGCCTCACGCGGTCGCCGCTGCGCGCCCGCGTCCTGAGACCCCGGAGCCAGTGCCCGTGAAGACCCTGATCCTGCTCGCCCTCGCCGGGCTCGGTGCCCAGCTCGTCGACGGCAGCCTCGGCATGGCCTACGGCGTCACCTCGACGACCCTGCTGCTGGCCATCGGCACCAACCCGGCCGCGGCGTCGGCGACCATCCACCTCGCCGAGATCGGCACCACGCTCGCCTCCGGGCTCTCGCACTGGAAGTTCGGCAACGTCGACTGGAAGGTCGTCGCCAAGGTGGGGGTGCCCGGTGCGGTCGGGGCGTTCGCCGGCGCCCACTTCCTGTCCGGCCTCTCGACGTCGGTCGCGGCGCCGGTCATGTCGCTGATCCTGGTCTCGCTGGGCGTCTACATCCTGGTGCGCTTCACGCTCCGCGGCATCGACCGGCGGAACGTCGGCAAGCCCATCCGCCGGCGCTTCCTCACGCCTCTGGGCCTGGTGGCCGGCTTCGTCGACGCCACCGGTGGCGGCGGCTGGGGACCGGTCGGCACGCCGGCGCTGCTGGCCAGCGGCCGCATGGAGCCGCGCAAGGTCATCGGCTCGATCGACACCTCCGAGTTCCTCGTCGCGCTGGCGGCCAGCCTCGGCTTCCTGATGGCGCTGGGCTCGGCGGGCATCGACCCCCTGTGGGTCGCCGGGCTGCTCGCCGGCGGCCTCGTCGCCGCGCCGATCGCCGCGTGGCTGGTGCGGCACATCCCGCCGCGCATGCTGGGCTCCCTGGTCGGCGGGATGATCGTGATCACCAACACCCGCACGCTGCTGCGCAGCGACTGGGTGGACGCCGGCGACGCCGTCAGCGCCCTGGTCTACGCGGTGCTCGCGGTCGTCTGGGTGCTGGCCGTCGTCCACTCCTACCGCCAGTACCGGCGGGACGCGCGGCTGGAGTCGGCCGACGCCCTCGCCGAGGTGGCCGAGCAGAACGTGGCCGCCGACGCCACCGACTCCCGCGAGGTCCCGGTCGGCGCGGGCCGACCCAGCGCCCCCCGCGACTGACAGGGCGCCGCACGGCACCCGCCGGCTGCTCCTAGCGGCCGGCCAGCAGGAAGGCCTCCAGCTCGGCCGGGAGGCCGGGTCCGGGCTGGTCGGCGGGGCGGTGCGCCGGCGGCACCGGCCGCTCGTGCGAGCGCAGCCACGCCCAGGTGTCGGCGACGGTCGCCTCCAGCGCCCGCGTGGCCAGCCCGAGCTCGGCGGCCCGGGTGGTGTCGACGTCCCAGGCGGTGCGGGCGACCTCGTGGCGCAGCCACAGCGGCAGGTGCAGCCACTCCTGGACGCCGGCGGCGAGGAGGTCGGCCTCGGGCACCGGTACCCACTCCGCCGCGCTCCCGGTGACGACCCGGCAGAGCTCGAGCAGGCCGCCCAGGGTCGTCATGCCCGCCGGCCCCGTGGCGTTGACCGCACCGGTGCGGCCCTGCCCGGCCATGTCCACGAGCCAGGCGGCCAGGTCACGGGCGTCGACCAGCGCGATCGGCTGGGCGACGCCCTCGGCCGGGACGACCACCCGACCGCCGCTCGCGATGCGCTCCAGCCACCAGCCGAGGCGGTGGATCGGGTCGGAGGGGCCGACGATCAGGCCGGCACGGGCGGCGAGGAAGCGGCCACCGACGGCGGCGGCGAGCTCCCGTTCGCCGAAGGCCTTGATCGGCCCGTACTCGTCGTCCTCGGTGTCCCAGGTCGGCTCGCCGTCCTCCGGGCCGAGCGGCCCCGGCGGCCAGTTGCGGTACGCGTTGAGGCTGCTCACGAAGACGTAGGAGCGGACCCGGCCCAGCGCCGCAGCGGCGTTGCGGGCGGCGGCCCGGGTCTGGCAGGAGGTGTCGACGACGAGCTCGGGCTCCCACTCCCCCAGCGCGCGCGGCAGCGCGCCGGGGTCGTCGCGGTCGCCGTGCAGCGCCCGCGCGCCCTCCGGCGGCGGACCCGTCAGGCCCCGGGTGAAGGTGGCGACGTCGTGCCCGCGAGCGAGCGCGGCCTCCACCACGTGCCGGCCGAGGAAGTGGGTGCCGCCGAGGACGAGGAGTCTCATGCCGAGCACTCCAGCCCGGTCGGCGCCCGCGCGTCCAGGGAGTTCGCCGGCAGCGGATCCGCCGTCGGCGGACGAGCGCTACACCGCGCGGGACACCGGCAGCGTGGGCACCTGCGGAAGGGGCGTGGAACGGGCCGCGGCGAGCACCATCTGGGGCGAGGACGGCAGGCCCCGCCGGGTGCACAGCCGCAGCGCCCGGGCGCCGGTGAGGACGTCGGTCTCCGGCGGGACGACCAGCAGGTCGGCCCGGCGGTTCCCCCCAGCCCAGGTGAGGCAGACGACCTGCGGGTCCATGCTCCGGAAGCCGCCGGCGCGGACCGTGCGGCCCAGCACCTCCAGCTTGCGGGGGGCCGGCTCCCAGGCGTCGAGGGCGTAGGTGAACCGCTCCACCCGCACACCACGCCGCTCCAGCGCCGCGATCAGCTCCGGCAGCTCCACGGCGAGGTCCCGGCTCCGCGGGAACCACGCACCGTCGAACGCCGAACCGCCCGATCCGGCGTCGGCGCGCAGGCTCACCCGGACGTCGATGCCACCCCGGAAGCCCTCGATCGCCGGAACCGTACGGGTGATCGTCGCCATGAGCGTTCGGCCGCCTTCCTCTTCCCAGGGAGCCGGGGAGACGGCTCCGAGGTCAACGTAGGACGGGTGCGAGGCGAGACTTCTCGACGGCGTGGCGGGCGCGTCGGACCGCTCCGGCCAGTCATCACGATTCGTGACCTGACGAGCACGGAGCCCGCGCCGCGGACCGTGCGCCGCCGGTACGAGCACCGCACACGGGCAGTCGGGGGCGGGCCACGGCGAGTCAGTCCGCGCGGGGCCGCCCGCGATGGAGGCTCCGCGGCCTTGCCGTCGGGGACGGCGGTCTGCCTACCGTGCTGCGTCCACCAACGGGTGGGCCCGGATGGCGGACCGCCGAACCTGCCCACCGCCACCGGACCCGTGCACACGACGGGCAGGCGCGGGGAACCCACGAGATCCTGGCCCTCGGCCTCGGGGTGAAGCCGCAGCACGCGGCCGGGCAGCTCTCGCCCGAACCCGACAGCTAACCCCGCAGGCGGCGAGAGGCTTCCCCATGCTCAAGCACCGCACGGCACGACCCGGTCGCTCCACCCGCACCTCCGCGGCGGCGGCGGCCATGGCACGTCCGGCCGTGGTCCTCGCGGCCGCCGCGGCCGCCTCCCTCGCGATCGCCGGTCCGGCACAGGCCCACCCCGGGGAGCACACGGTCGTCCCCGGTGACACGCTGGGCGGGCTCGCGGCCGCCCACGGCACCTCGTGGCAGACCATCCACGCCGACAACCTCGCCACCATCGGCGCCGACCCGAACGTCCTGCGCGTCGGGCAGGTCCTCGTCATCGGCGGATCGGGCGCCGCCCCTGCCGCCCCCGCCCCCGCCGGCGGCGAGTACGTGGTGCAGCCGGGCGACACGCTGGGCGGCATCGCCGCCCGCCACGGCACCACCTGGCAGGACGTGCACGCCCTCAACCTCGAGGTCATCGGGGCGGACCCGAACGTGCTGCGCGTCGGGCAGCGACTCACCCTCGTCGGCGGCCCGTCGGCGGCCCCGGAGCGTGCCAGCCGCGCCGCGGACCGGCCGGCCCTCGACACCGCCGCCTACGGCGCGTGGGAACCGCACGTGCGCCCCGCCGTCGCGGAGGTCGCCGCGGAGTTCGGCATCCCGACGGTGCTCACCCGCCCCGGCCACAGCCCGTCGGAGGGCCGCGCCGCCGACTTCATGGTCTACGACGACCGGGCCACGGGCGACGCGCTCAGCCAGTACGTCATCGACAACGCGGCGCGCCTCGGCGTCGAGTACGTGATCTGGCAGCAGCGGATCGCCGGGACGTGGACGGGCTGGGCCTGGCAGCCCATGGAGGACCGCGGCTCCCCCACCGCCAACCACATGGACCACCCGCACGTGGCCTTCGTGCCGGCGCCGTAACGGCCCCATGACGCAGCGAGCCCCTGCCCGGATCACCGGGCAGGGGCTCGCTGCGTCATGGGCGGATCAGCTGGGCTTGGGCTTGCGGTTCTTGGCCTTGCCGCGCTCGGTCTGGTCGAGCACCACCTTGCGGATGCGGACGCCGGCCGGCGTGACCTCCACGCACTCGTCCTCGGCACAGAACTCCAGCGCCTGCTCCAGGTTGAGGATCCTCGGCGGGATCAGCCGCTCCAGCTCCTCGGAGGTGGACTTGCGCATGTTGGTGAGCTTCTTCTCCTTGGTGATGTTCACGTCCATGTCGTCCGGACGGGAGTTCTCACCCACGATCATGCCCTCGTAGACCTCGGTGCCCGGCTGGACCATGAGCTGGCCACGCTCCTGCAGCGAGAACATCGAGTAGGTCGTCGCCACGCCCTGGCGGTCGGCGACCAGCGAGCCGGTCGGCCGGGCGCGCATGTCGCCCAGCCACGGCTCGTAGCCCTCGAGGTTGCTGTTCAGCACGCCGGTGCCGCGGGTCTCGGTCAGGAACTCGGTGCGGAACCCGATGAGGCCGCGGGAGGGGACGACGTACTCCATCCGCGCCCAGCCGGTGTCGTGGTGCACCAGGTTCTCCAGCCGGCCGCGGCGCACCGCGAGAGCCTGGGTCAGGGTGCCGACGTACTCGCCGGGGGTGTCGATGGTGACCCGCTCGACGGGCTCGTGCAGCTTGCCGTCGATCTCCTTGGTGACGACGGTGGGCCGGCCGACGGTGAGCTCGAACTCCTCGCGGCGCAGCTGCTCGACGAGGATGGCCAGCGCCAGCTCGCCACGGCCCTGCATCTCCCAGGTGTCGGGGCGGTCGGTGGGCAGCATGCGCACGCTGACGTTGCCGACCAGCTCCTGGTCGAGGCGGTTCTTGATCAGGCGGGCGGTGAGCTTCTTGCCCGACTTGCCCGACAGCGGCGAGGTGTTGATCCCGATGGTGATCGAGATCGAGGGCTCGTCGACGGTCAGCGGGGGCAGCGGCCGCGGGTCGTTCGGGTCGGCGAGGGTGTCGCCGATCATGATGTCCTCGATGCCGGCGATGGCGACCAGGTCGCCGGGGCCGGCGCTCTCGGCCGGCGTCCGGGTGAGACCCTCGGTGACCAGCAGCTCGGTGATCTTGACGTTCTTGATCGTGCCGTCGACCTTGCACCAGGCGACCTGCTGGCCGCGCTTCATCTCACCGGAGTGGATGCGCAGCAGCGCCAGGCGACCCAGGAACGGCGAGGCGTCGAGGTTGGTGACCTGCGCGCGCAGCGGCTCCTCGGCGTCGTACTCCGGCGCCGGGATCGTGTCCAGCAGCGTCTTCACCAGCGGGCCGAGGTCCGGACTGTCGGGCACGGTGCCGTTCTCGGGCTTGGTCAGCGACGCCTGCCCGGTGCGGCCGTTGCAGTAGACGATCGGGAACTCGAGGGCGTCGGCGTCCATGCCGGCGTCCTCCATGAGCTCCATGAACAGCTCGTAGCACTCGTCGACGACCTCTTCGATGCGGGCGTCGGAGCGGTCGGTCTTGTTGACCGCGAGGATGACCGGCATCCCCTTGCCGAGCGCCTTGCGCAGCACGAAGCGGGTCTGCGGGAGCGGGCCCTCGGAGGCGTCGACCAGCAGCACGACTCCGTCGACCATGGAGAGGCCGCGCTCGACCTCGCCACCGAAGTCGGCGTGGCCGGGGGTGTCGACGATGTTGACGACGACGGGGTTGCCGTCCTCGTCCGCCAGGCGGATCGCGGTGTTCTTCGCGAGGATGGTGATGCCGCGCTCGCGCTCGAGGTCCATCGAGTCCATCACGCGGTCCTGCGTGGAGTCGTTGTCCGTCCCCTCGCCCTTGGCGCGGCCGAGCGCGCCGGCCTGGCGGAGGAGGGCGTCGACCAGGGTCGTCTTGCCGTGGTCGACGTGGGCGACGATCGCCACGTTGCGCAGGTCGTTGCGGGTGGGCATGCGGAAGGGCACCTCGGGAGCTCGGGGGCGCGCCGCGCGGACGCGCGCGGGCATCAGGTCAACAGCCTTCGGGGCCCCGACCTTCCCTACACTCTAGGTGCTCAGCGCGCGGACACCGCCTCTCGCTGCTTGTCGACCACCCCGTAGGTGGCCCCGGCCGCGGCGACAGTGACCAGACTCACCGCGAACCAGGCGGGGAGACCGGCGCCCAGGGCGAGCACGTGCGCGAGCACGAAGGCGCCGACGTAGAGGGCGGCGAGCCCCGCGGTGACGGCGGGGCCCCGCCGTCGGGCGGCGATCCAGGCGGCACCGATCCCACAGGCGGCGAACACCGCGCCGCCGAGCGCCCGGACGCCGGTGCCCTGGGCGATGCCGAAGCCGGCGGCGAGGCCGACGGCGACCAGGAGCGAGGCGGGGATCCGGGCGAGGGCGGAGGTCGACATGTCCCCCAGTGTCCCTGTCGAGGAGTCGACCGCGGCGCCGCCCGGCCGCCTGGCATGGTCGCGGGGGTGTACGCACGGACCCGCCTCCTGGCCCTCGACGACGCCCCGGTCCTCACCCACCTCGTCCGCGCGGACCGGGAGTTCCAGGCGCCCTGGGAACCGGCCCGCGACGAGCGGTGGTACACCGAGGCGGGTCAGCGGACCGACGTCCGGGCGGCCCTCGAGCGGCACGACGCCGGGCTCGCGCTCCCCTGCGTCATCCTGGACGACTCCGGCGCGGTGGTCGGGCGGATCACGCTGAACAACGTCGTGCGCGGGGCCTTCCAGTCCGGCAGCCTCGGCTACTGGGTCGCCTCGGCCGCCAACGGCCGCGGGCTGGCCACCCGCGCCGTCGCCGAGATGCTGCGCCGGGCGTTCACCGACCTCGCCCTGCACCGCGTGGAGGCCGGCACGCTGCTGCACAACGCGGCGTCCCAGCGGGTGCTCCAGCGCAACGGGTTCGAGCGGTACGGGGTGGCACCGCACTACCTCCGGATCGCCGGGCGCTGGCAGGACCACGTCCTGTTCCAGGTGCTGAACCCTGCGATGGCGTAGCCCCCCGACCGACGCAGAGGGCCCCGGACGGCGAACCGTCCGGGGCCCTCGCGACGTGCTGGAGCGGCCCCCTGCGCGGGGGCAGAGGGGTCCTTACGCGGTGCGGAGCACGGCCTCGATCTCGAGCTCGACGTTGATCTTGTCGCCGACGACGACACCGCCGCCGTCCATCGGCATGTCGATGTCGACGCCGTACTCCTTGCGGGAGATCTCGGTCTTGGCGCTGAAGCCGGCGCGGGTGCCGCCGTAGGCGTCCGGGCCGAAGCCGTTCAGCTCGAGCGCCAGGACGACCGGCTTGGTGATGCCCTTGATGGTGAGGTCGCCCTCGACGGTCCAGTCGGCACCGTCGGTCTTCACGGCGGTGGAGCGGAAGGTCATCACGGTGTGGTTGCCGACGTCGAAGAAGTCGGCGGACTTGATGTGCGCGTCCCGCTGCTCCTGCCGGGTGTCGATCGAGTCCATGTCCACCGTGGCGGTGACGCTGGACTGCGTCGGGTCCTCGGCGGTGACGATCTCGCCGGAGAACTCGCGGAAGTAGCCGCGGACCTTGCTCACCATCATGTGGCGGACGGAGAAGCCGACGGTGGAGTGGCTGGCGTCGATGTCCCAGGTGCCGGCGATGTAGCCGGGGATCTGGACGCTGGTGCTGCTGGTCATGGTGCCTCCCTGGTGGTCCTGCGTGGCGGTGCGATGTCTGGCGTCAGCGTAGTTGAGCGCTTAACTATTCCGCCAGTATCCTGTGCCCATGACCATGTCGGTGTCGTCGGAGTCCCTCCCCACGGGTGAGCCGCGCTGGCTCGATCCCGAGGAGCAGAAGGCGTGGCGCGCCTGGCTCTACAGCGCCCAGCTCCTGCTGGACCGGCTCGACCGCGAGCTCAGCCACCGCACCGGCATCTCGCACGCCTACTACGAGATCCTCGTCGCCCTCTCCGAGGCGCCCGAGCGCATGATGCGGATGAGCGAGCTGGCCGACCGGTGCCTCTCCTCCCGGAGCCGGCTGTCGCACGCCGTCTCGCGGCTGGAGGAACGCGGCTGGGTGCGCCGGCAGGTGTGCGCCGAGGACGGGCGCGGCCAGCTCGCCGTCCTCACCGACGAAGGGTTCGCCGCCCTGGAGGGTGCGGCGCCGGTGCACGTCGAGGGCGTCCGGCGCGAGCTGTTCGACCAGCTCTCCCCCGCGCAGGTGGTCGCCATGCGCGACCTCGGCGAGACGCTGCTGCGCCACCTGGACCCGATGCGGATGCCCTGAGGCGCCCGGCCTCGTCGCACCGGCCGACCCCACGACGCCCCTAGGGTCTCCTCATGGAACCGCGCAGCAGGAGGACCGCCCTCGTCGCCGGCACCGTGCTGCTGCTCACCGGATGCGGCGGCCCGGCAGCACCCGAGCTCGCCGTGCTCGACCGGTCGGCGACGGCCGAGGACGCCGTCCCGGACGGCGTCGAGGTGCCGGAGGGGGTCGACGACCTGCGTCACGTCGCCGAGGCGGACGGCGCTCAGGTCTACGCCGGCCGGGGCTCGGCCGACCACCCCTGGTGCGTCGTGGTGCTCGTGGGCTCCGTCGAAGGCGAGAACTGGGTGACCGGCTCGTCCTGCACGGACGACGACACCTTCGCCGAGCGAGGAGTCTGGGTCGAGGTGGGCGGCGCGGACGTCGAGCGCGGCGCCGCGACGCTGTTGCCGGACGACTTCGACGGCGAGCTCCGACCTGGCTGGGAGATCGCCGGGCCGAACCTGGCCCTGCCCACCGAGTAGCGACCGAGGTGGGCGGGCCTGCTAGGCGCGCCCGACGTCGTCCGGGGGCAGCGGCCAGCGCAGCACGCCCGCGACGGCGCCGTCGGGCAGGCGGCCGGGGAAGCGCGGCGGCCGCTTCTCCAGGAAGGCGGCCACCCCCTCGGCCGGGTCCGGCCCCTCCCCCAGCTCGACCAGCGCCCGGGACTCCGCGCGGTGGGCGTCCCAGGGCGAGGACGCACCGAGCATCGACCAGAGCAGCTGCCGGGCCGCGCCGACGGCGACCCCGCTGGTGTTCGCCACGATCTCCTGGGCCAGCGCGTGGGCGGTCGGCAGCAGCTCGTCGTCGGGCACCACGCGGGACACCAGCCGGCCGCGCAGCGCCTCCGCGGCGTCGAACACCCGCCCGGTCGCGACCCACTCCATGGCCTGGCTGATGCCCACCACCCGGGGCAGGAACCAGGAGGACGCCGCCTCGGGCACGATGCCGACGCGACCGAACACGAACCCGAAGCGCGCCGACTTCGCGGCGATCCGGACGTCCATGGGCAGGGTGAGCGTCGCGCCGATGCCCACGGCCGGGCCGTTGACCGCAGCGATCACCGGCTTGCGCAGCGCGGCGAAGGGCAGCGAGGCCACTCCCCCGGCGTCCCGGGGGAAGCCACCGATGTCCTCGCTGAGCGGACCCGGCGGCCGCTCCCGGGTGCGCCGGTCGGAGAAGGTGTCCTTTCCGCCGCCGAGGTCGGCCCCGGCGCAGAACGCCCGCCCCGACCCGGTCACGACCACCACGCGGACGTCGTCGTCGGCGTCGGCGGCCGCCGCCACGCGGGCGAGCTCGTCGGCCATCGTGAGGGTGAACGCGTTGAGCCGGTCCGGCCGGTGCAGCGTCACCGTCGCGACGCCGTCGGCCACCTCGTACCGCAGCTCGGTGAGGTCGCCGGTCATCGCCCCGCGCCCAGGGCTCCGGTGACGGCGAGCCGGGCGACGGCGTCGAGGTGCTCGGCCTCGTCCCCGAGCAGCAGCCGGTCCACCTTCGCCCGCCGCCAGTACAAGTGCGCGTCGTGCTCCCAGGTGAACCCGATGCCGCCGTGCACCTGGATCAGGGTGCTGGCGGCGCGCTCGAAGGTCGCCGCCGCGCATGCCTTGGCCGCCGCCGCCGCGAGCGGCAGCTCCGCGGGGTTGCAGTCGGCCGCCCACGCCGCCCACCAGACCAGCGAGCGCAGCTGCTCCACGCCGACCCAGGCGTCGACCAGCATGTGCTTGATCGCCTGGTAGGAGCCGATCCGGCGGCCGAACGCCTCCCGCTCCTGGGCGTAGGCCACGCCGAGCTGCACGCACCGCTCGGCGCCGCCCAGGTCCTCCGCGGCCATGACGACCGCGCCCACCTGCCGGGCGCGGGCCCACAGCCCGCCGGCGTCCGGGGTCAGCACGCGGCGGGAGGTCAGCCGGACGGAGGCCAGCCCGCGGGTGGCGTCCAGCGGGCGGCCGGGCACGACCTCGCCCTCGCCGACGACCAGGTCCGCACCGTCCAGCCCCAGGAACAGGGTGGCGTCCGCGGCGTCGACCGACGGCGCGGAGCCGTCGACGGCCCCGTCCAGCACGGCGAACCCCGTCGACCCGTCGGCCAGCTGCGCGGCCAGGTCGGGCGCGTCGCCGAGCAGCACCGCGGCGCGGGCGGCGGTGACCAGCGAGGGCGCGGCCAGGACTGCGCCGCCCTGCTCGGCCACGACGGCGAGGTCCAGCAGCGGGCGCCCGGAGCCCCCGGCGGACTCCGGGACCGTGATGCCGAGGAAACCGATGTCGGCCAGCGCCTTGCGGCCGGGTTCCAGCCCGCCGCCCTCCA
This sequence comes from Blastococcus sp. SYSU DS0753, assembly GCF_054051175.1. Taxonomy (NCBI): domain Bacteria; kingdom Bacillati; phylum Actinomycetota; class Actinomycetes; order Geodermatophilales; family Geodermatophilaceae; genus Blastococcus; species Blastococcus sp. SYSU DS0753. The sequence continues at coordinate 132,936 of NZ_JBJHAT010000006.1, forward strand.
GCCCGGCGCGCGCGGCGGCCGGCGAGGCGTTGCCCCGGTAGAAGTCGCGTGCGCCGTCGGCGATGTCGCGCTGGTCGGCGTCGAGGTCGAAGTTCATCGCGTCCCTCCCGAGAAAGGCCCGGCCTTGTCGCTGCGCGGCTCCGGCGGCAGGCCCAGCACCCGCTCGCCGAGGATGTTGCGCAGCACCTGGTCGGTGCCCCCGGCGATGCTGATGCCGGGCAGCCACGACTGGGTCCGCTGCCAGCGGTCGTCGCCGTCGGCGGTGGCGGCGTACACGGCCTCGTCGCCCAGCAGCCGCACCCCGGCGTCGGCCATCAGCAGACCGGCCTCGGTGCCGGCGAGCTTCCCGGCACTGGCCTCGGGCCCCGGGATGCCGCCCTGGCTGAGCACGGTCAGCCGCCGGTACCCGGTGTAGCGGGCGGCGAGCGCCGCGACCACCGCCCGCCCGACCGCCTGGCGGGCCAGCACCTGCCGCTCGGGGTCCAGCCGCGGCAGCCGCTCCCGCGCGTGCTGGGCGAACTCCTCCACCGGCGCCCCGATGGCGCCACCGGCTCCGCCGATGGCCACCCGCTCGTTCATCAGCGTGGTGAGCGCGACCCGCCACCCCTCGCCGGGCTCGCCGAGCCGCTCCGAGTGGGGGATGCGGACGTCGTCGAAGAAGACCTCGTTGAAGTCCGCCTGGCCGCCCATCTGGCGCAGCGGGCGCACCGTCACGCCCGGGGCGTGCATGTCGACGACGAACATGGTCAGTCCGGCGTGCTTGGGCTTCTCCGGGTCGGTGCGGGTGAGCAGGATGCCGAAGTCGGCGACGTGCGCCAGCGTCGTCCACACCTTCTGCCCGTTGACGACCCAGTCATCGCCGTCGCGGACGGCGGTGGTGCGCAGCGCGGCGAGGTCCGAGCCCGACGCCGGCTCGCTGAACAGCTGGCACCACACCTCGTCGGCGCGCAGCAGCGGGGCGAGGTAGCGCTCGCGCTGCTCCTGGCTGCCGTGAGCGATGACGGTGGGCCCGCACATGCCGATGCCGATGTGGTTGATCAGCCCCGGCACCCGGGCCCGGGCGAGCTCCTGGCCGACGATCGCCTGCTGCACGAGCGTGCCGCCCTGCCCGCCGTACTCCCGGGGCCAGGTGACGCCGACCAGGCCGGCCTCGGCGAGCACCCGCTGGGTGCGGCGCATCTCGGCCTCGTGGGTGCGGGCGTCGATCCCCTCCTGCCCCGGCGCGAGGTGCAGCAGCTCGCCGGCGTGCTCCTCGAGCAGGGCGCGCACCCGCGCCCGGTACTCGGCCTCGTCGGGGCTGTCGTCGAAGTCCACGGGCACGCCTCTCGTCGGTGAGTGGGTCGGCCGCAGCGTGACAGTCGTCACCCGGAACGGTCAACGGTGACTGTTCCGGGCCCCGCACACGGCCTACTGTTCCGCGGATGAGCGCCGAGCCCGTCGCCGACCGCGCCGCTGCCGGGCCCCGCTCGCGCTCGGAGCGGACCGCCGACAGCCGCCTGCTGATCCTCGACGCGGCCGTGGCCTGCCTGGTGGAGGACGGGTTCACGGGCGCCTCGACGCTCGCCGTCCAGGCCCGGGCGGGGGTCTCGCGCGGCCGGCTGCTGCACCACTTCCCCTCCCGGGCCGAGCTGCTCGTCGCCGCCGCCGAGCACCTGTCCACGACCCAACTGGACGAGGTCCGTCGCCGGGCCGCCGCGCTGATGGAGGACGAGCCGACCGGGCGGGAGCGGGTGGATCGGGCGATCGACCTGATGTGGGCGACGTTCCAGGAGCCCCCGTTCTGGGCGGCGATGGAGCTCTGGACGGCGGCGCGCACCGACCCCGAGCTGCGCGCGGCCCTGCGCGGGGAGGAGCGGCGGCTGCGGGCGTCCATCGCCGCGGTGGCCGACGGCATCTGGGGGCCGGAGATCGCCGGCGCCGCCACCTACGCCGACCTCTGCGAGCTGCTCTTCACGAGCATGCGGGGCGTGGCGCTCGTCTACGCGTTCGAGGACCGGCCTGCCGCCACGGACCCGCACCTGGCCCTCTGGAAGCGCCTCGCCGCGCGGCTGCTCGCCCTCGACAGTCAGGGTTGACCGCTCCGCCCTCGGTCGCCACCATGACGCAGATCACACCCGCGTCGGACGTCGAGGAGCAACCCGTGACCGTCGAGATCCCTCCCCTGCAGGGCCGGGGCATGACCCTGAGCGACCAGCTGGCCCGCTGGGCCCGCGCGACACCGGACTCGACGGCGCTGCGCTTCGAGGGGACGGGGCGCAGCTACGCGGAGCTGGACGAACGCGTCACCCGACTGGCCCGGGCGCTGCGACAGCGCGGGGTCGGCACCGGTGACCGCGTCGCCGTCCTGACCCTCAACGGCATGGAGGGGTGGGAGTCCTACCTCGCCGGCGTCCGGCTGGGCGCGATCGTCGTCCCGGTGAACTTCCGGCTGGTGGCCGACGAGGTCGCCTACGTGCTCACCGACTCCGGCGCCGTTGCGCTGGTCGTGGACGCGCCGCTGGCGGAGGTCGCCGCCAAGGCGCGCGAGCAGGCGCCGGACGTCGCCGCCGCCCTGGTGGTCGGCGGCGGGGACGCCGGCCCGGGCAGCGAGGACTACGAGACGGCGCTCGCCGCCGCCGGCACCGACCCGCTCGACGTCGTGGTCGACGAGGACGAGCCGGCGTTCATCATGTACACGTCGGGCACGACCGGCCGCCCCAAGGGCGCGGTGCTCACCCACCGGAACCTGCTCCTGCACGCGTTCAGCCAGATCACGACGCTGGGCTGGGACCCCGACGACCGGGTGGGCGTGCCCGGCGCGCCGCTGTTCCACATCGCGGGCCTCGCCGGCGGGCTGCCCCCGCTGCTCCTCGGCGGCGTCCACGTGATCATCAAGTCGGGCGCCTTCGACCCGGCCGCGACGCTGGACATGATGGAGCGGGAGAAGGTCTCCAGCATCTTCCTCGTGCCCGCGATGTGGGCCGCCGTGCTCGCCGTCCCCGACCTCGCCTCCCGCGACCTCTCGTCGCTGCGGCGGGTCTCCTGGGGCGCGGCCCCCGCCTCCACGACGCTGCTCCGCGCGCTGATCGACGCCTTCCCGCAGGCGGAGGTGATCACCGCGTTCGGCCAGACCGAGTGCAGCCCCGTCACCTGCCTGCTGCGCGGGGAGGACTCGGTGCGCAAGATCGGCTCGGTCGGCACGCCGATCCTCAACGTCGAGGTCCGGGTGGTCGACGAGGCGATGGAGGACGTCCCGCGGGGCGAGGTCGGCGAGATCGTCTACCGCAGCCCGATGGTGATGAAGGAGTACTGGAACAAGCCGGAGGCGACCGCCGAGGCCTTCGCCGGCGGCTGGTTCCACTCCGGCGACCTGGTGCGCCAGGACGAGGACGGCTACTTCTACGTCGTCGACCGCAAGAAGGACATGATCATCTCCGGCGGGGAGAACATCTACTGCGCCGAGGTGGAGAACGTCCTGGCCGCCCACCCGAAGGTCGCGGAGGTCGCGCTGATCGGCGTCCCCGACAGCCGGTACGGCGAGGCGCCGCTGGCCGTCGTCGCCCCGCGCGACGTGGCCGACCCGCCCACCTCCGAGGAGCTCGGCGCCTGGTGCCGCGAGCGGCTGGCCCGCTACAAGAACCCGCGGGAGTACTCGGTGGTCGGGGCGCTGCCGCGCAACCCGAGCGGCAAGGTGCTCAAGACCGCCCTGCGCCAGGAGCACTCGGCGGGCTCCCTGGTCGCCGAGCCGGTCGTCTAGTCAGTCGGCCTGCCCGGGACGCACCAGCCCCGACTCGTAGGCGACCACCACCGCCTGCACCCGGTCCCGGACCCCCAGCTTGGCGAGCACGCGCGCCACGTGGGTCTTCACCGTGCCCTCGCCCAGCACGAGGCGGTCGGCGATCTCGGCGTTGGACAGGCCCCGGGCGACCAGCCGCAGGACCTCCTCCTCGCGCGCGGTCAGCCGGTCGAGGCCGGGTGCCCGTGCCAGGGTCGGACCGACCCGCCGCACGTGGTCGTCGAGCAGGCGGCGGAGCAGGCTGGGCGCGAGCAGCACGTCACCGGTACCGGCCGAGCGGACGGCGGCGACCAGCTGCTCGCGCGGCATCGACTTGAGCAGGAACCCGGCCGCCCCGGCGCGCAGGGCCTCCACCAGGTGCTCGTCGGCGTCGAACGTCGTCAGCATGACCACCGCCGTCGCCGCCGCGGGGTCGGCGCAGATGCGGCGGGCGGCCTGGATGCCGTCCAGGCGGGGCATCCGGACGTCGACCAGCGCGACGTCGGGGCGCAGCTGCCGGCACAGGCCCACGGCGTCGACCCCGTCACCGGCCTCCCCGACGACCTCCAGCCCGGCCTCGGCCTCCAGGATCATCCGCAGCCCGGCCCGCACGAGGGCCTCGTCGTCGGCCAGCAGCACCCGGACGCTCATACCGCCGCATGCTCCGGCACCGGGACCGGCAGCACCGCGCGGATGGTCCAGCCGGTGCCGTCGGCCCGCGGCCCGGCGGTCAGGCAGCCGTCGAAGAGGGCCACGCGCTCCCGGAGACCCAGCAGGCCGTGCCCCGCCCGCCCGGGATCGCCGCCTCCCGGGCCGTCGTCGGACACCTCGACCGTCAGCGCCTCGGCGGCGAACTCGAGCACCACGCTGATCGGCGCGCCGGGGGCGTGGCGGAGCGCGTTGGTCAGCGACTCCTGCACGATCCGGTAGGCGGTCGCCTCCACGGCGGCCGGCAGCGGGGGCACGGCGCCGTCCGCCGTCATCTCGACGTCCCGCCCGGCCGCGCGCGCCGCCACGACGAGCTCTTCGATGGCGGCGATCGAGCCGGGCAACGGGTCCGCGGGCCCTTCCTCCGGGTGCTCCCGCAGCACGCGCAGCATCCGGTGCAGGTCGTCGAGGGCCGTGCGGCCGGACGCGAGCACGACGTCCAGCGCCCGGGCCGTGGCCGGCTCCCGAGCGCCCAGGCTGGCCTGCGCGGCCTCGGCGTGCAGGAGCATCAGCGTGACCCCGTGCCCGACGACGTCGTGCATCTCGCGGGCGATCCGGCGGCGCTCGGCGGCCAGAGCACCCGCCCGCTCGGCCTCCTGCCGGCGCTCGCGTTCCCGCGCCGCGACGGCCTCGCGCTCGGCCGCGACCGCCCAGTCCAGCCGTTCGCGGGCCAGCCGGGCGAACACCCAGACGACGACCGGGATCGCCATGTTGGCCACCTCGTCCGCGGCGTTCACCGGTCGGTCGGCGACGAACGGGTAGACCTGCACGGCGGCCAGGACGGCGAGCAGCCCGAGGACGGCGTCCCGGCGGCGGTCGGCGTACTGGGCCACCGAGTAGGTCAGGACGAGGACGGCCACGAAACCGGCGACGGCGGGCGCCTCCCCCAGGACCGTCTGGAAGGCGAGCCCCGCTGCGCCGACGACGGCGGCACCCACCGGCCTGGCACGCCGCGCCACCAGGCTCGCCGTCATGACGGCGAAGGCCACGTGCTGCAGGCCGCGCGGACCGCCGAGCTCGTCGGCCGCGAGCAGCTCGACCTGACCGGCGACCGTGAGCCCGACGGCGAGCACGCCGTCGCGCACCGGCACCGGGAGGGCCCGCCACCTGCTCAGCACGCCTCGCATGGCGGGCAGCGTAGGACCGTTCCGGCGCCCGGCGGGTCCCTCCGACGACCGATGCGGGGTCTGCCTCGCGGGGGATGCCCCGGCGACGCCCCGACCCCGGGATCGGCCCGGAGGGGGACGGCGTGCCGGGCCGCGGCCGCCAGCGTGGGCCCGACGGCGCGGACCGCGCGCCCACCACCAGGAGGAACCGCCATGACCACGTCCACCCCCACCGCCACGGCCACCAGCGACCCGGCCGGGGTGCAGCACGGCTCACCCGTCCCGGCCGTGGCCGGCATCGGCGCGCTGGGCGCCTTCGCCGCGGCCGCCGTCGTCCTCGGCGACCCGCTGGCGGGGGCCGGGAACGCCCAGGAGGCCGCGGCGGCGCTCGGCAACGCACCGGTCACGCTCGCCGCGACCCTGCTCGGCGGTTACGCGCTCCTCGCCACCGCGGTGGCCGGCGCACTGGCCCGGCGGCTGGGGCGCTCCGGCGAAACCGCGGCCGTGCGGCTGCTGCCGGTTCTCGGCGCCGGCCACGTGCTGCTGCTGGCCGCGACCTTCACCTCGCTGGCGGCGGCGGTGGTCGTGGGCACCCGGGTGCTGGGTGGAGGGGTGACCCCGACGGGCGCGGAGACAGGGCTGATCGTGATGAACGTCGTCCACCCGATGGCCGCCTGGGTGGGAGCAGGGTTCCTCATCGCCGTGGCGGTGGCCGCCCGCGGCACCTCCCGTGCGCTGACGATCGTCAGCGCCGTCTTCGCCGCGGGTCTTCTGCTGCCCCCGGTGGGCTGGGCGGTCACCTACCTGATGGCCTTCTGGTTCGCGGGCGTCGGCGTGTGGCTCTGGCGCCGGCACTGAGGCCGGTTCGCGGCACGACGGTCCGGCTCAGGCCGCGGGGGCCTCGCCGGTCACGAACAGCTCGCGGGAGACGACGCCGGTGTCCGGGTTGTCGGTGAACATCCCGTCGATGCCGGCCTCCCAGAAGGCGGTCTGCTCCTCCAGCGCCCGGCCGTAGTCGTCGGGCGCGACGCCGTCGCGCAGCGCCGGGGGCAGGAAGACGTTCTCGTTGCGGAACGTGTACGGGTGCACCAGCAGGCCGGCCTGGTGCGCGTCGTCGACCAGCGCGGTCGGGGTGCCGAGCGTGCCGTCGGGGTTGCGCGGGATGACCAGGTTCTTGTCCGGGCCCACGCCCTCGGCGTACTCGGCGATCTCCTGCAGCCCCTCGGCGGTCGTGAGGTCGGCGTAGGTGCGCGGGTCACCGGCGACGGTGAGGTCGTAGGGCTGCCCGGAACCCGACAGCAGCTGCACCAGCGGCACCCGCACCCCCTGCTCCTCCAGCTCGCGCAGGTTCGTCGTCTCGAAGGACTGGATGAACACCGGCGAGTGGTGCTTGTGCACCCGCGCCTCGCGCAGGTCGGCCATCAGCGGCTCCTCGAGGGAGAGGCCGATGGAGTCGAAGTAGGTGGGGTGCTTGGTCTCGACGTAGACGCCGATCTCGCGGCGCAGCTCCTTCGTGAGCCGCGCCCGCAGCTCGAGCACCTCGTCGAGGGTCGGCACCTGGTAGAGGCCGTCGTAGAGGGTGTTCTCCTCACGCACCTCGGGCAGCCGCTCGACAGCCCGGAGGGTGCGCAGCTCGGCGAGGGTGAAGTCCTCGGTGAACCAGCCGGTGAGCTCCGCCCCGTCGATGACCTTGGTCGTGCGGCGGTCGGCGAACTCCGGCCGGCTCGCGACGTCCGTGGTCCCGGAGATCTCGTTCTCGTGGCGGGCGACGAGGACACCGTCCTTGGTGCTCACCACGTCGGGCTCGATGTAGTCGGCACCCATGCGGGCGGCGAGCTCGTAGGCCGCGAGGGTGTGCTCCGGCCGGTAGCCCGAGGCGCCGCGGTGACCCACGACGAGCAGGTCGTCGGCGAGGGCGGTGGCGGGCTCGGGGGCCGGCGGCTTCGGCGCGGCGGTCGCGGGGACGGCCGCCGGGACGGCGAGGGACAGGGGGACGGCGACCGCGACGGCGGCGACCGTGGCACGCAGGCGGCGTACTCGGGACATCGGGGCTCCCGCGGGCTCGGACGGCGACCGTCGCCGTCGGCTCCGCGAGGTGATCCCAGCGAGGCCAGGTGCCCGGAGGCGGTCCCCCGCCACAACTCCGGGTGACGAGCTGGTGGCGTGCCCGTGTCGCCGGCTCAGCCGGCCCAGACCTCGCCGACGCGCGCCACGACGGTCGCGGCCTGCGCCCGGCCGGCCCGCGCTGCGGGCTCCCGCGCGGCGGGGTCGAGGACGTTGCGGCCGATCGCCGCGCGGGCGGCCTCGTCCGGCGAGACGACAGCGACCCGCGCCACCATGCCGGTGACCTGCGCGTCGACGCTGGCCATCGGGCCGACGCCGCGCGGGATGGGGGCGAGCACGACCAGCCGGTCGTATCCCTGCACCAGGTCGGCATTGGCGGCCGAGCGCATGCCGCCGTCGACGTACCGGCGATCGCCGATGGTCACCGGCGGGTAGACGCCGGGCACCGCGCAGCTCGCGGCCACGGCCTGCACCAGCGGGACGCCGGACTTCCGGTCGAAGGTGCGGAACTCGCCGGTGGCGGCGTCCACCGCGGTGACGACGAGCTCGCGGTCCGGCCAGTCGCGGGAGACCAGCCGCGAACCGATGACGTCCAGCCGCTCCTGCTCGGTCGGCGTCGCCCCGGCGGCCTCCGCCGCGAGCGCCAGGGTGCCGATCCGGCGGCGGAACTCCACGTCGCGGCCGCGGCTGGCGACCATCGCCCAGCCGTAGCGGAGCAGGTTGCCGCGGGTCATCCGGGCCACCCTCTCCTGCACCGGGGGCTCCAGCTGCCGGGCGTACATCTCCTCCAGCGGAGCCCCGCTGGTGATCTGGGCGCCGACGACGGAGCCCGCCGAGGTGCCGACGACGAGATCGGCGCCGGTGAGGTCGATCCCTGCCTCGGCCAGCCCGGCGAGCACGCCGATCTCCCAGGCGATGCCGGTGATGCCCCCGCCGCCGAGAACGAGGGCGGTGCGCTGGTCGCTCATGCGACTCATCCTCACAGACCCCTCGACATGCGCTGTGAGCTGGGCCACCCTGTGGCTCTGATCATCCCGACGAGAGGAAACGCATGACGACCGTGCAGCCCGCCCCGACACCCACCGCGGCCAGCTGGCCGCCCGGGCTGCCCCGGTCCCTGGACTACCCGGCGGTGCCGGTGGGGTCCATCCTGCGGGCCGCGGTACGCCGGTGGGGTGACCGGACGGCGTTCGTCGACCACGACGTGCCGCTGACCTTCACCGAGTTGGGAGCTCGCGCGCACGCGGTCGCCGGCTGGCTGGCCGACCACGGGATCGGCCGGGGTGACGTCGTCGCCGTCCACATCCCCAACTGCCGGCAGTACCCGTCGCTCTACTACGGGATCCTGCTGTCCGGCGCGACCTTCTCCCCCACCAACCCGCTGCTCCCGGCGGCCGACCTCGCCGCCCAGCTCAGCGACGCCGGCGCGACCGTGCTGGTGACCTGGGACCAGGTGCTGCCCTTCGTCCGCGGCGCGCTCGCCCAGACCCCGGTGCGGACCGTCGTCGTCACCGGCGAGGCCCACGTCCTGGACTTCGCCGCACGGCTGGACGGCCTCGAGGACAGCGACGTCGACCTCGCCGACCTGCTGGCCGGCGACCCCACCGACCGGCACCTGGACGCCGACCTCGACGTCGCGACCGACCTCGCGCACCTGGCCTACACCGGCGGGACGACGGGCGTCAGCAAGGGCGTGGAGCTGCCGCACCGCAACGTCGTCACCAACGTGCTGCAGTCCAGCTGCTGGACCTCCGGCGCCGTTCCCCTGCTCGACGAGCAGGGCGACGTGACGCTGGAGCAGGTGCTCGGCCCCGACGAGTACCCCACCCGCCTGGGCGAGGCGCGGATCATCAACCTCACGCCGTGGTTCCACGCCATGGGTGCGATCGGCTACCTCAACGGCATGGTCATGGGCGGCACGATGACCGTCATCCACATGCGCTTCGACCCGGTGAAGTACGTCGAGGACATGATCAGGTACGAGGTCACCACGATCGGCGGCGCGCCGCCGGTCTTCGTGGCCCTGCTCCAGGTGCCCGGCTTCACCGAGGCGGACCTGTCGCACGTCCGCGGCATCAGCAGCGGCGCCGCGCCGCTGCCGGTCTCGCTCATCGAGCGGATGCAGGCGCTGATGCCCAACGCCACGATCGGCGAGGGCTACGGCCTCACCGAGGTCACGATGATGGCCACCGGCAACCCGACGTTCCGCTCCGGCACCCGCAAGCCGGGCACGGTCGGGGTGCCGATCTTCGACACCGAGATCACCATCCGCCCGATCGGTGGCGGCGACCCGCTGCCGACCGGTGAGCGGGGCGAGGTCTGCATCCGCGGCCCGCAGGTGATGCGCGGGTACGCGCACCGCCCCGAGGCCACGGCCGACGCGATCGACGCCGACGGCTGGTTCCACTCCGGGGACGTGGGCATCCTCGACGGCGACGGCTACCTCTCGATCGTCGACCGCACCAAGGACATGCTGCTCTACAAGGGCTACAACGTGTTCCCCCGCGAGCTGGAGGAGATCCTGTTCGGGGTGCCCGGCGTGGCCGGCGCGGCGGTGGTCGGCCGCCCCGACGACGAGGTCGGGGAGCTGCCGGTGGCGTACGTCGTGCGCAAGGACGACGCGGACGGCGCCGCGCTGACCGCCGAGTCGGTCATGGCCGCCGTCAACGACAAGGTGACCCCGTACAAGCGGCTGCGCGACGTGCGCTTCATCGACGCGATCCCGGTCTCGGCGGCCGGCAAGGTGCTCAAGCGGGAGCTCGCCGCTCGCGAGCGCGAGGCCGTCGGCGGGTGAGCCGACGCGCGCCGCCGCACCCCGAACGGGTGCGGCGGCGCGCATCCGCGGTCCGCGCTCACTATCGTCCGCGGCGTGGACGAGCAGCGGAACGGTCTGGAGACCGAGCACACCGGTGTGCGCATCGCGCACGTCGAGCAGTCCCCCGTCCGGCAGGTCGGGCGCCGGGTGCTCATCGCGGCCGCCGTGCTGCTCGTCGTCGTCCTCATCGTCTACATCGACCGGGACGGCTACGCCGACAGCCGCGGCGACGAGATCTCGGTGCTCGACGCGTTCTACTACGCGACGGTCAGCCTCTCCACCACCGGCTACGGCGACATCACGCCGGTCACCGACGAGGCGCGCCTGATCAACGTCCTGCTGATCACGCCGCTGCGGATCATGTTCCTGATCGTCCTCATCGGAACGACCCTCGAGGCGCTGACCGCGCGCTCCCGGGAGGAGTTCCGCATCCACCGCTGGAGGTCCCGCGTGCGCCAGCACGTCATCGTGTGCGGCTACGGCACCAAGGGCCGCAGCGCCATCCGCTCCCTGCAGGCCAGCGGTACACCGCTGGAGAAGATCGTCGTGGTCGACCCCGAGCCCCGGGCGATCGACGAGGCCAACGCGGTGGGGCTCACCGGCATCGTCGGCGACGCCGGCCGCACCGAGGTGCTCCGCCGGGCGGCCGTCGAACGCGCCCGGTCGGTGATCGTGGCGGCGAACCGGGACGACGCGTCGGTGCTCATCACCCTGACCGTCCGCCAGCTCAACCCGAGCGTGCCGATCACCACCAGTGTCCGCGAGGAGGAGAACGCCAACCTCCTGCGGCAGTCCGGTGCCGACACGGTCATCACCACGTCGGCGACGTCCGGCCGGCTGCTGGGTCTCTCCACCGACGCCCCCCGGGTGGTCGCGGTGGTCGAGGACCTCGTCACCGGGGGCCAGGGCCTGGACCTGCACCAGCGGACGGTCACCACCGACGAGGTGGGGCTGGGGCCACGCCAGCTGCGCGACATCGTGCTCTCGGTGACCCGCGGCGGCCGCACGCTGCGCTTCGACGACCCGCTGATCGGCACGCTGCAGCCGGAGGACGTGCTCGTCGTGGTGAAGGCGCACGACCCGGGGAGGGCCATGCGTCCGCCGACGCAGTAACTCTTCGCCGTCCTCCGGACGACACCGCGACCAATTGCCGTTCCCGGCTACGACGAGCGAGTCCGCCGTCCCTACGCGGACCCCTCCGGGGTCCACTCGGCACGACCCGGCCGCGCAGCCCCACCTGTGACCGCCGCGCCCAGCTGATCGGCTCGTCGTCGGAGGCCGCCGGCACGGTCGGCCACCCGATCGTGACTACGGCGTCGTGCTGACCAGCGCCCACTCCTGCGCCCGGTGAACCCCCGATCGCGGGCGCGGTCCTGTGTCGGACCCGCGCGGACAGGCATCATCACCCCGACGCCGGGGACGCCCTCCGGGACCACGCATGAGGAGAAGACCGTGCCGAGCCCTCGACGGACCGACCGTGTCCGCCGGAGACGGCGGACCGACCTGCTGGTCTGCGTGCTCCTGGCCGTCGCGGTGGGCGTGCTGACGAGCGTCGTCGCCCTCGCCGGCGGTGGCGAGCGGGTGCGTCTGCTGTGGGTCGCGGCGACGGTCGCGGAGGACGGCAGCGCCCGGATCACCGAGGTGATCGACTACGACTTCGGCGGAGAGGACCGGCGCGGGATCCTCCGCCAGGTCCCGGGCCTGGACCCCGCTGAGCCGGTCGAGGCGACGTCGCCGGACGCCCCCGACGACGTGACCGTCAGCGCGGACGGCGAGATCCGCGTCGGCGACCCCGACCGGACGGTGACCGGGCGCCACCGGTACGTCCTCGGCTACACCCTGGACGGCGTCGTCTCCGGCGACCGGCTGGCCTGGGATGCCGTGGGCACCGGCTGGGACATCCCCATCGACGAGGTCCAGATGCACGTGAGCGCACCGGCCGAGCTGGCGGGGAGCCGCTGCGCCGCGGGCGAGGGGGGATCCACCGACCCCTGCGACGTCGAGCCGGCCGGGCCCGGCCGGCTCTCCGCCCGGGTGGACTCCCTGGACGCCGGGGAGGGCGTCACGGTCTCCGCCACGACGGGCGCCGCCCTCGACGGCGCCCCGGCGCTGCCCGCACCACCGGCGACCGCGCCTCCGGCGGGCGGCACGGGTCCGCTGCTGCCCGGAGCCGTCGCCGGCCTCGCCATGCTGCTCGCGGCCGCTGGCGCGCTGGCCGTGATCAGGCGCGCCGGCCGGGAGCGGGTGCCGGCGGTCGGCATCCCGGTGACCTCCGCGCCCGGTGAGGACGCGCGGATCGACCTGGCCACGCTCGCCGACCACGCCGTCCCCTCGCCCTCCCTGCCCGGCAGCCTGCCCCCCGCGCACGGCGGCGTGCTGCTGGCCGGCTCCGTCACCCCGGCACACAAGACGGCCTGGCTGATCGACCAGGCCGTGGCCGGCACCATCGACCTGGAGTCACCGGACGGGCAGCCCGAGGAGGTCGTCCTGGTGCGGCGGCAGCCGGGCGACGGGGAGGTCCGCCGGCTGCTGGACCTGCTGTTCCGCGACCGGGACCGGCTCCCGCTCGGCGAGTACGACGAGGGCTTCGCCGCGGGCTGGGCGGAGCTCGGCACGCATCTCGACACGTGGCAGAGCACCAGCGGCCTGTGGGACGGCGACGCCGACCGCCGCGCCGGCCGGCTTCGGCTGCTCGGCGGCCTGGGCGCCGTCGTCGGCGTCGCCGGGGCCCTGTTCGCCGGCTACCTGTCGATCCAGGACGTCGGGCTGCCGCTCGCGCTGGCGGCGGCCGGTGGCGCACTGGCCGGGGCGGGCGCGGCCACCGCGGTCGCCGGGTGGGAGTTGCGGGTGCTCACGTCGGCCGGCTCCGCGGCGTGGCTGCAGGTCGAGTCGCTGCGGCGGTTCCTCGCCGCGTCCCCGCCGACGGCGCTCGACGAGGCGATCGCCTCCGGTCAGCTCGGCCGCTACACCGCCTGGGCCGTCTCGCTGGGTGAGGCGGAGCGGTGGTCGCAGCTCGCCTCGTCCGTCGACGTCCCGGCCCGCTCGGGCCAGGATGCCCGGTACCTGCACTACGCGGCCTTCGGGCCGGTCCTCCTCGCCGGCTGCAGCACGGCCGGCACCGCGCCGTCGTCGTCCACCTCCGGCGGGAACGTCGGCGGGAGCGTCGGGGGCGGCGCCGGTGGAGGTGGCGGCGGCTCCTGGTGACCTGGTGGTCGCCGCTGCCCCGCCACGCATACACACGTTGGGCCCGGTCGGATGACCGGGCCCAACGTGGTGGAGCTTCAGGGGTGGAGGTGGCGGGAATCGAACCCGCGTCCTTCGACGCATATCCAGGGCTTCTCCGAGCGCAGTTCGCTACTGCCTCTGCTCGACCCCATCGATCTCGCGAACAAGTCGATGTGACGGGCCCAGTCGCTGTGAGGTGTCCCATGAACGCCCGCGACCGGCGCTCATGGTGAGTCATCTAGCTGATGCCAGGATCCGGGCCGATGACGAACCCGGGCTGACAGACTCACTCCTGCTGCTTAGGCAGCGAGAGCGAAGTCGCGCTGACTGGAGTCGGCGCTTGTGTGTTTTGCAACGCATGGTTAACGAGCTCATCGTTGCCTTCCTCGGCTCGCTTCCCCTGGACACCCGACCGAAGTCGAGACCAATCACCCCCTGTGTAGTTGTGCAGTCAGGGTAACGGCCCGGTCCAGCCGGTTGTTCCCCCCACACCGCGGCCCCGTCCAGAGGCTCGTCGCGAGCTCGCGAGGGACGAGGAGGACGGGGTCCTCTTTCAGATCCAGTCGCGCCGCTTGAACACCAGGTACAGCGTGAGGCTGACCCCGAACATCAGCAGCAGCGCGAACGGGTAGCCCCACACCTCGTCGAGCTCGGGCATGTGGTCGAAGTTCATGCCGTAGACGCCGCCCACCAGACTCGGGGCGAACAGGATGGCCGCCCAGGCGGAGATCTTCTTGACCTCCTCGCCCTGCGCGATGCTCGTCTCGGTGAGCTCGCGGATCTCCTCGTTCTGCCGCTGCGCCACCAGGGTGGCGTTCACGGTGAGGATGTCGCGCAGCTGCAGGCGGAAGCCCTCCACCCGCTCGTTCACCTGCACCACGTGGTCGGCGACGTCGCGCAGGTAGCTGCGCAGCTCCTCGTCCACGCCGTACTTGTCGAAACCGGCGGTGATCGCGGCGATGATGCCGGTCAGGGGCTGCGCCGCGCGCTGGAACTCCAGCACCTCCTGCGACAGCTCGTAGATGCGCCGCGAGACCCCGGGGTCGCCGCCGAACACCTGGGTCTCGATCTCGTCGATGTCGTTGGCCAGGCCCTCGACCACCGGCCCGTACCCGTCGACGACCGCGTCGAGGGCCGCGTACAGCACCGCCTCGCTGCCCTTGGCCAGCAGCGCGGGATCGCTCTCCAGCCGGCGGCGCACCCGGGCCAGGTCGGGGGACTCGCTGTGCCGCACCGTGATCGCGAAGTCGGGCCCGAGGAACAGGTGCAGCTCCCCGAACTCCACCTCCTCCAGCGCGTCGACGTACCGCGCCGCCTTGAGCACGACGAACAGCGTGCTGCCGTAGCGCTCGAACTTCGGCCGCTGGTGGGCCTTGATCGCGTCCTCGACGGCGAGCTCGGGCAGGTCGAACAGCTCGGCCAGCGCGCCGAGCTCCCCGGGCTCCGGCCGGTAGAGCCCCAGCCAGGCCAGCCGGTCCTCGCCGAGCGCGAGCTCCTCCCGGCTCTCGGCAGGTGAGTCGGGCGTGGCCACGCGCCGGCCGTCGGAGTAGACGGCGTTGTCGACGATCCGCGACGGTTCGGACACCAGGGCCGACACCGACGTCGCCCCCGTAGCCGGCGGGGCCGGCTGCCGGACGGGCGGGAAGAGCTCGAGCCGCGGACGGCGGGCGAGGGTGGACAGTGCGGTCAGCGGCGCACGGCGACGCTCGGCCATGACGGACTCCCGGGGCGAGGGGACGGCGGTGGGCACCGGTGCGGTCCTCGCGACCTCCCAGCGGGGAGGGGCGCCTCAGCGGGCGGGGAGGACCTGGGGACCGGTACTGGGAGGCTCACTTCGCACGGCGTCCCCCTCCCGGCTCCGGGCTGCTCGCGCCCCTGATCTCGGCCGTCGTCCATCCTCCCACGCGGGCGCGGGAGCGCGGACCGTGTCCTCGCCCACACGGGTGAACCGGGTGGCCGCGCCGGTCAGCCGACGGCGCCCAGGACCAGGTCGACCAGCAGCGGGAGCAGCAGCACGATGAGGATCGCGCCGAGGACGTCGAAGGAGATGCCCGACCGGATCATCTTGGTGATCGGCACGACGCCGGAGCCGTACACGATCGCGTTCTGCGGCGTGGAGACCGGGAGCATGAAGCCGAAGGAGGCCGCGAAGGTCGCCGCCAGCGCCGGGACGAACGGGTTGATCCCCGCGGCCACGGCCACCGGGATGATGATCGGGACGACGACGGCGGCCGACGCCGTGTTCGACGTCGTCTCGCTGATGATGATCGCCAGGATCACCGCGAACACGGTGATCGCCAGCGTGCTGGTCAGGCCGAGCCCGTCGGCCGACGCCTGGCCGATCGTCTCCGCCAGGCCGGTGTCGGCCAGCAGCGAGCCGAAGATGATCCCGGTGCCGAACAGCAGGATCGTGCCCCAGTCGATGGTGGCCGCGTCGCTCCAGTTGAGGGTGAACTCCCGGCGCTTCCAGTCGGTGGGCAGCAGGAACAGGAGCGAGGCCCCGAGGACGGCGACGATGCCCTCGTCGAGCCGGTCGCCGAGCGTCGCGTACAGCTCCGATTCGGTGCCCGCGGTCAGCGCGATGACGCCGGGGAAGATCCACAGCGCCACGGTGACGCCGAAGGCGATCAGGGTGTTGCGCTCGGCGCCGGAGAAGGGGCCGAGCTCGGCCCGCTCCTTCTGGACGTACTCGTGCACGCCCTCGATCCGCTTGATCTCCGGCTTGTTGATCAGCAGCAGCACGACCGTGAGCGCGACGAACATCAGCGCGCAGATCGGCAGCGCCATGAGCATCCAATCGAGGAAGCCGATCCGCTCCCCGGTCGCCTCCTCGATCAGCCCGCGGCCGATCAGGTTGGGCGGGCTGCCGACCGGGGTGAGCAGGCCCCCGACGCCCGCGCCGTAGGCCAGCATCAGCATCAGGGCGACGCCGACGCGCAG
Source organism: Blastococcus sp. SYSU DS0753 (assembly GCF_054051175.1). Taxonomy (NCBI): domain Bacteria; kingdom Bacillati; phylum Actinomycetota; class Actinomycetes; order Geodermatophilales; family Geodermatophilaceae; genus Blastococcus; species Blastococcus sp. SYSU DS0753. The sequence goes on from NZ_JBJHAT010000006.1 coordinate 149,548, forward strand.
CCGGAGCGGGTCGAAGTCCGGCTTCACCAGCTCCTTGTCCTGCAGCAGCTTGGCGATCACCGACAGGATGCCGATCGCCGTGGGCAGCAGCATCGCGACGGTGGCGGTGTTGGACACGAACGCCGACAGCACCGCAGTGATGAACCCGAAGGCGATCACGACCCGGGTGGTCGAGGCACCGACCCACGTCAGCGACAGGATGAACATCGCGAAGCGCCGGGCCACCCCGTGCTTGAGCATGGCCGCGGCGAGGATGAACGCGCCGATGAAGGTGAACACCGTCGTCGAGCCGAACGGCGCCAGCGCGTCGTCGGCCGGCACCACCCCGAGCACGGCGATCGCGGCGACGCCGATGAGGCCGCCGATGGGGATGGGCACCGGCTCGGTGATCCACAGGACGATGACCCCGAGCAGGATCGCGGCGAGCAGGTGCTGGTCGCGCGGCAGGTCGAGCGGGACCAGCGCGAAGACCAGGGTGACCAGCGGCGCGAGGAACAGACCGACGGTGCGCCGGCCCTTCTCGAACCGTTCCTCGGCCGGGCTGAGCTGCTGCTCCCCCAGGCTGCGGTACGTGGCGCTGCCGCGGAAGGCGGCGTCGACGTCGGTGCGCTGCGCCGCCCCCCGGCCGTGGGCGGCCGCCTGGACCGCGCCCTGCGATCGCTCGGTCGACGTCATGACGCCCCCCTCAGGCCGGCTCCGGCGGCATGACCTTAGGGCCGCGACCACCGCTCAGCGACCTGGAGAACGCACCGGTCCCTGAACGGTGACGCAGCAGGGGCGGCGCCGGCTCAGCCGCGGCCGAAGATGCCCTGGTCGAACGCTCCGTTGGCGGTGATCACGCGCGACAGCCCCTTGCCCAGCTCGACCACGCGGGCGGTCTTCTCCGCGCCCAGCGACAGCCACGGATCGGCGGCGAGGGCGTCGGTCTGCACCTCGATGCGGGCGCGCAGCTCGGCGCCCTCCTCGGTCAGGCCGGCGTCGTCGAGGAGCCCGCGGTCGGCCAGCGCCGCGCACCCGGCCGCCCACTGCTCGTCGCTCCACCCGCGGGTCGCCTTGGCCGCGGGCACGGTGAACCCCCGGCCGGTGGCGCAGTGCGTGATCAGGGCCTCCAGCCCGGACAGCCCGGCGTGCACCAGGACGGCGACGTGCCCGTCCCCGCGGTGCTCGCGCAGCAGCGTGGCGCCGTGCCACAGCGCCAGCAGCGGCTCCTCCGGCCACGGCAGGTCGGCGTGCCCGGCGTACAGCGGCCGGCCTTCCGCGCTGAGCCCGGCGCAGGCCTCGCGGAGCAGCCCGGCCAGCTCGGCCACCTCGGGGCTCCCGGCGGTCTCCTCGCCGAGCAGGCGGGTGAGGGAGGCGCGGGCGGCGTCCAGGCGGGCGGCGAGCACCTGCTCGGGCGTCGCCAGCGACCACGCGCGCGGGATCATGTGCGCCACCAGCGAGGGCGCGAAGTTGTAGAAGGTCGCCGTCACGACCCCCGCGCCGACGGCGCCCATGGCCGCGGCCCGCCCGGCGAAGTAGACCATCCGGCCCGGCCGCAGGCCGACCGCACCGAGGTGCTCGTCCTGCTCCGGGGCGAAGTACAGCTGCGAGTGCAGCGGGTCGATCGCGCGGTGGGCGCGGCCGACGAGGGCGGGATCGAAGACGGGCGCGGACTGCTCGGCGCTGACCATGGGCGCACCCTAGCCAGCCACCACCGCCGGCAGTGACAGGGACCACGTCACCCGGGTCCGGACCGTGCGGAAACCGAGGCTCTCGTAGAGCCGCAGCGCGCCGGTGACGTTGTCGCTGTCGACGTCGAGGACGGCGGCCCGGCAGTCGTGCGCGGCGGCTGCCGCCAGGCTGCGGCCGATCATCGCCGCCGCCACGCCCCGCCCCCGGGCGGCGGGCAGCACGCCGATCTGGCCGAGGACCACCTCGCGGTGCCCCTTCGCCCGGGTGTCGGCCTCGTAGACGTAGCCGAGCACGTAGCCCTGCACCGCGCCGTCCTCGACGGCGAGCACCGACAGATCGGGCCGGAAGGCCCGCGCGCCGGTGAACAGGCGCTGCCACGATGCCTCGTCGCGCTCGCTGGAGCCGTGGTGCTCGGTGAACGCCGCGTTGTGCGCCCGGCGCACCTCGTCGTCGCGGTCCCACTGGAACGGGAGGAGCTCGACACCCGGGACCTCCCGCGCCTCGGGGAGGTCGGTGAGCGGCCGCTCCATGGTGCGGTACCAGCGCTCCGCGGTCAGCCCGCGCCCCTGCACCAGGCGCTCCAGGGCCGGCTGGCTGCCGAGCACGCCCACCACCAGCCGCGCCGGCGCCTCGGGGTGCCGCTCGGCGTGCACCTCCGCCCCGCGGGCGAGCTGCCAGTCCAGCAGGGCGGCGCCGATCCCGCGGCCCCGCTGGTCGGGGCGCACCCGGCCGTCGAGGACGATCCGGAAGGCCTCCCGGAAGGTGGGGCTGGCGGAGACGACCGCGACGCCGGCGAGCGCGCCGCCGGCGTCGCAGACGGCGATCCCGTCCCGCCCGGGGTCGACGCCCCAGCCGGTCCACTCGTCACCGATGTCGTCGGCGTCGGGGAACTCGCCGGAGTCGTCGAGCGGTTCGGCGGCGACGAGCAGCTCGGCGACCGCCGCGGCGTCGTCGGTGCACAGGGGGCGGGCGGTGCAGCCGTCGGGGACGGCGGGGAGCGCGGGCACGAGGGCCGAGGCTAGGCAGTCGCCCCGGCCCGGCGCGAGCCGATTTACCGGAGCCGCACGAACAGGCAGAACGGGTGGCCGGCCGGATCGGTGAAGACGCGGACGTCCTCCTCCGCGTCGGTGTGCCCGCCGACCCGGCGCGCACCGGCCTGCTCCGCCACCGCGGTGAAGGCGTCGAGGTCGTCGACCTGGAAGTCCAGGTGCTGCTGCATCTGCTGGGCGCCCGGCTGCGGTGGCCACACGGGCGGCACGTGGTCGTCCTCCCGCTGGAACGACAGCCCCGGACCGCCGTCCTCGGGCCGCAGCGTGGCCCACTGCGGATCGTCGTCACGGATCGGCCAGCCGAGCAGGCGCTGGTAGAAGCGGGCCAGCCCCTGCGGGTCCGGGGTGCCGAGGACGGTCGCCGTCAGGCGGATGCTCGGGGTCACGCCTCGATCCTGAACAGCCGGGCCCCGTTGTGCCACAGGACGGCGCGCAGCCACTCCTCCCCCAGGTCCAGCCGGTGCAGCGCAGCCAGCTGGTGGGCGTAGGGATACGGGATGGACGGGAAGTCGCTGCCGAGGAGCACCTTGTCCCGCAGCGCGGCCAGCCGCGGGAGGTCCGCCAGGTCGAAGGGCATCAGCCGCTGGGTGAAGTCCGTGGCGAACATCGTGGTGTCCAGGTGGACCCGCTCGTAGCGCTCGGCCAGGTCGAGGAACTCCCGGTACTCCGGCATGCCCAGGTGGGCGATCACCAGCTGGAGCCGCGGGAACCGCTCGAGCAACCCCTGCATCGGCACCGGGCCGGTGTGCTCGCCGGCCAGCGGGCCCGAGCCGCAGTGGATGACCACCGGGGTGCCGGCCTCCTCCAGCCGCGCCCAGACGTCGTGGAGCAGCCGGTCCCGCGGGTCGAAGGCGCCGACCTGCACGTGCACCTTGAAGATCCGCGCGCCGCGGTCGAGGGCGGTGGCGACGTAGCCGTCGACGCCCGCCTCGGGGAAGAACGTCGCCGACTGCAGCACCTGCGGGCGTTCCGCGGCGAACTCGGCCGACCACTCGTTGAGCCAGGCGGCCATGCCGGGCTTGTGCGGGTACGGCAGCGTCGGGAAGGCGCGCACCCCGAGCCGCGCCAGGACGGCGAGCCGCTCCTCCTCGGGCAGCCGGTAGGCCACCGGCCAATCGGCCCCGTAGTGGGTGCCTGCGGCCTCGAAGTACTGCCACACCTTCGCCTGCACCCGCTCGGGCAGGACGTGCACGTGCACGTCGACCAGCCCGGGCAGACCCAGCTCTCGCCAGTACCGCGGGACGTCGGCGTCGTCCGCCGGGGGCTGGACGGTGCTCACGGGACCGTGACGACGACCTTGCCGCGCACGTGCCCGCCGGCGACGAGCTCGTGGGCCTGGGCCGTCTGCTCCAGCGGGAACGCCTTCGCGACCGCCACCCGCAGCTGACCGGCGTCGGCCATGCGGGCCAGCTCCTCCAGGTCGTGCCGCTCCGGGCGGACGAAGACGTAGCGCCCACCCATGTCGTTGACCGAGGGGTCCACGACGCTGGCGATGCGGGCGACGTCGCGCACCTGCTGCGGCGCGTCGGCCAGCGTGTCCCCGCCGTTGAGGTCGAGCACGGCGTCCACCTTGTCGGTGAGCTGCTCGCTGATCGGGCCCGCCGAGTAGTCGAGCACCTCGGCGGCGCCGGCCTCGCGGAGGAAGCCGTGGTTGCGGGGGCTCGCGGTGCCGATGACGTGCGCGCCGAGCGCGACGGCGATCTGCACGGCGAAGAAGCCGACCCCACCGGCGGCCCGGTGCACCAGCACGCGGTCGCCCTCGCCGACGCGGAGCGCCTCGGTGAGCGCCTGGTAGGCGGTCAGGCCGGCCAGCGGCACGCCGCCGGCCTCGGTGAACGACAGGGACTCGGGCTTGTGCGCCAGGCAGCGCTGCGGTGCGGGGACGAGCTCGGCCGCCGTCCCCCACTGGACGTCGTCGCGCCGCAGGTAGCCGAACACCTCGTCACCGGGCTTGAAGTCGACGATCGCGGGGCCGACGGCCTCGACGACCCCGGCGAGGTCCCAGCCCGGGACGATCGGGAAGTTGTGCGGGAAGAAGGCGGACAGGCCGCCTTCGCGGATGCCGATGTCGACCGGGTTGACGCCCGCGGCCCGGGTGCGGACCAGCACCGTGTCCGGGCCGACCGGCGGCTCGGGGAGGTCGTCCCGCAGCTGCAGGACGTCCACGCCCCCGAACCGGTCGTACGCGATGCCTCTCATGCGCTCACCGTATGCGCGCCCTGTCAGCGTCGCCGCCCGCCCGTCCCGGGACGCCGTCCACCGGCCGGCCACTCGACCACCCACTGCTCCCCGACCGGCAGCGCGGCCCACCGGCGGGCCGCCTCCCGCACGGCCCGGACGGCGGCCTCGACCCGGTCACGCGGGAGACCCGCGGCCGCGACGTGGGCAGGCAGCACCTCCTCGCCCCGGGCCAGCCGGCCGACGACGTCCGCGACGGTCTCCGCACGCTGCACGGCCTCGGTCCGCTCCCGCTTCAGCCGGTCGGACCGCTCGGCGGAATGCGGCGGCCGGCGGCCGGACACGTGCCGCATGCTGCCCCACACCACGCCGTCGGCGACGCAGCCCCAGACGCCGTCGTGCAGCGGCAGCGCCGTCTCGACGACGGCGTGCACCAGGTCGTGCGGCAGGTCGGCTCCGCCCCCGGCACCCCGCATGGCGAACACGACGCCGTCGTCCCGCTCGACCAGGGTCTCGACCGGCCGACGGTCTGCCATCCGCTGGAAGGTCATCCGCACGGCCCGAGTGTTCCGGGCCGCTCAACCGGTTTTCCGGCGACGCCCGTTCGTCAGCGACGGCCCTTCACGTAGCGGCCGAACGCCTTCTGGATCTCCCGGCGCGAGTCGCGCTCGGCGAGGTCGTGCCGCTTGTCGTAGGACTTCTTGCCCTTGGCGAGCGCGAGGGTGGCCTTGACCTTGCCGTCCTTGAAGTACAGGTCCAGCGGCACCAGCGTCAGGCCGCCCTCGCGGGTCTTGCCCATCAGCTTGTCGATCTCCTCGCGGTGCATGAGCACCTTGCGCTTGCGGCGCGGGGCGTGGTTGGTCCAGGTGCCCTGCACGTACTCGGGGATGTGCACGTGCTGCAGCCACACCTCGCCGTCGTCGATCGAGGCGAATCCGTCGACGAGCGAGGCACGGCCGGCCCGCAGGCTCTTCACCTCGGTGCCGGTGAGCACCAGGCCCACCTCGTAGGTGTCGAGGATCGAGTAGTCGTGCCGCGCCTTCTTGTTCTGGGCGATCAGCTTGCGCCCGGTCTCACGCGGCATGGGACCAGGTTACCGCCGCCGCCGATCGTGCCCCGGAGACGCCGAGATCCCGCGATCTCCTCCGCCCCGGGCCCGGGGACGGGCGAGATCGCGGGATCTCTACGAGAGGGCAGCGCCGGCTACATCCGGACGTACAGCCGCAGGGTGACGAAGGCGGCGATGGCGGCCAGCGCGACGCCGACGCCGGTGACGACCACGCTGTTGGTGATGATCGCGCTCCACTCGACCTGGGGGATGATGCCGGCCCGGATCGGGCCGGAGAGGGTCCGGTCGATGAAGAGCACCTTGGTCACGATCAGCCCGCCGGCGGCGAGGAGCCCACCGATGAGGCCGGCGATCGCCGCCTCGAGGATGAACGGCAGCTGGGTGTACCAGCGGGAGGCGCCGACCAGCCGCATGATGTTGGTCTCGTTGCGCCGGTTGAACGCCGCGAGCTGGATGGTGTTGGAGATCAGCAGCAGAGCCGCCAGCGCCTGCACGACCGCGACGGCGATCGTCGCGTTGCGGGCGCCGTTGAGCAGGCTGAACAGCCGGTCGAGGAACTCGCCCTCGTCCCGCACCTGGTCGACGCCGGCCTCCCCGTTGGGGAACTGGGCGGCGATCACCTCGTAGCGCTCGGGGTTCACCAGCTCGACGCGGAAGCTCTCCGGCAGCGCGTCCGGCGGGGTGTTCGCCACCAGCTCCGGCTGCTGGCTGAACTGCTGCTGGAAGCGCTCGTAGGCCTCCTCGCGCGACTCGTAGATGAAGCTCCGGACCTCGTCGGAGGACTCCAGCTCGCTCTGGATCGCCTGACGCTGCTCGTCGGTGACGTCGTCGGCCAGGAAGATGGAGACCTGAACCTTGTCGTAGTAGATCTCCTTCATCTCGGAGATCATCCCGGCGATGAGCAGGCCGGTGCCCATGAGCCCGAGCGAGATGGCCGTGGTCAGGATCATCGCGACCGTCATGGTCAGGTTGCGACGGAGCCCGGTGGCCACCTCGGAGAGCACGAAGTTGACGCGCAATGGATTCCCTATCTGGATTCGTGCACGAGGCGAGACAGGTGCCTCGACGTCGTCGGCACCTGGTTGGACGACTCGCGGCGGGCGCTGCTAGCGGCCCACGCCGTACACACCGCGCGACTGATCGCGGGTGAGCACTCCCCCGTTGAGCTCGATGACGCGGCGGCGCATCGAGTCGACGATGTGGTAGTCGTGCGTCGCCATGACCACCGTGGTGCCGGTCCGGTTGATCCGCTCGAGCAGCAGCATGATGCCCTCGCTCGTCTCCGGGTCGAGGTTTCCGGTCGGCTCGTCGGCCAGCAGCACCAGCGGCCGGTTGACGAACGCGCGGGCGATCGCGACCCGCTGCTGCTCACCACCGGAGAGCTCGCCGGGGAGCCGGTTGGCCTTCCCCTCCAGCCCGACCATCTCCAGCACCTCGGGGACGACCCGCTTGATGGTGCGGTGCGGCTTGTTGATCACCTCGAGGGCGAAGGCGACGTTCTGCGCCACCGTGCGGTTGCGCAGCAGGCGGAAGTCCTGGAAGACGCAGCCCATGGTGCGGCGGAGCTTGGGCACCTTCCACTTGCTCATGGTGTTGAGCGTCTGGCCGTTCACCACGATCGTGCCCGACGTCGGGTCCTCCTCCTTCAGCAGCAGCCGGAGGAAGGTCGACTTGCCCGAACCGGAGGACCCGATGAGGAAGACGAACTCGCCCTTGTCGATCTCCGTGGACACGTCGTCGAGCGCAGGCCGGCCGCCGGCCGGGTACAGCTTGGTGACGTGTTGCAATTCGATCACGAGGCGCCACGGTACTAGTCCTGGCCGGGTATCCGGCCCGTTCGCCACGGAACGCTCCGGACTCGTTCTCGCGGTGTGTCACCGTCGCGCGGTAACCGCCGGGTCACCCGGTCACGCACGGTTGCGTCCGGCTCCGGATCGCCCCGGAATGTGACCTCGCCGACCGCGCCGGAACGGCCGGCCTCCAGGGGCCCGCGCCGAGCGTGCGAGGCGTGGGGGGAAGGGCGGTCCTTCTTCAGGCGGCGTCGACGGCCTCCTGCTGGCGCCGCCACCGGATGCCGGCCTCGATGAAGGCGTCGATGTCCCCGTCGAGGACGGAGGCGGTGTTGCCGGTCTCGTGCTCGGTGCGGAGGTCCTTCACCATCTGGTACGGGTGCAGGACGTAGGAACGCATCTGGTTGCCCCAGCTGCTGCCCTCCCCCTTGAGCGCGTCCATCTCCGCCTTCTGCTCCTGCTGGCGGACGACGAGCAGCCGGGCCTGCAGCACCCGCAGCGCCGCGGCCCGGTTCTGGATCTGGGACTTCTCGTTCTGGCAGGAGACGACGATGCCGGTCGGGATGTGGGTCATCCGGACCGCGGAGTCGGTGGTGTTGACGCTCTGCCCACCCGGCCCCGAGGAGCGGAAGACGTCCACCCGGATCTCGTTCTCCGGGATCTCGACGTGGTCGGTCTGCTCGACGACGGGCAGCACCTCGACACCCGCGAACGAGGTCTGCCGGCGGCCCTGGTTGTCGAACGGGGAGATCCGCACCAGCCGGTGGGTGCCCTGCTCGACCGAGAGGGTGCCGTAGGCGTAGGGCACCTTGACCGAGAAGGTGGCCGACTTGATGCCGGCCTCCTCGGCGTAGCTGATGTCGAGCACCTCGGTCGGGTACTTGTGGCGCTCGGCCCAGCGCAGGTACATGCGCATGAGCATCTCGGCGAAGTCGGCGGCGTCGACGCCCCCGGCCTCCGACCGGATGGTCACCAGCGCCTCGCGGGAGTCGTACTCGCCGGAGAGCAGGGTGCGCACCTCGAGCTCGTCGATCGCCTTGCGCAGGTTCGCCAGCTCCTGCTCCGCCTCGGCCGTGGTGGCCTCGTCGCCCTCCTCGGCGGCCATCTCGTGCAGCAGCCCGACGTCCTCCAGGCGTCCGCGCAGCTCCTCCACCCGGCGCAGGTCACCCTGCATGTAGGAGAGCTTGGAGGTGAGGGCCTGGGCGGCCTCGACGTCGTCCCAGAGGTCGGGCGCGGCGGCCTGCTGCTCGAGCTCGGCCACCTCCCGGCGCATGCGGTCGACGTCGAGGACGGCCTCGATCGACTTCAGGGTCGTGTCGAGCTCGTCCAGGACGACGGAGAAGTCAGCGGAGGCCACGTCGACCCAGGGTAGTGCGCCCCCGCCCCGGGTAGGCAGGGATGCCATGACCGATCCGAACCGACCTCGCTCGCGTGAGGACTACGCACGCGGCCTGCCCGACCACCACGACCCCACGGCCGGGTTCGCCGGGGCGCGCCCGGCCCGGTCGGCGCTCACCCTGCGGCTGGCCCTGGCGATCTTCGGCCTCGTGTTCTGCGTGCTCGCCGGTCTGGGTTGGCTGATGGTCGACGACCTGCCCACCTGGCCGGCCGTGCTGCTGTTCATCGCCGCGGCCGTCGCCGTGGTGGACATCGTGGTGATCGTGCGGCGCAAGGCGCGCGGCGAGCCGGGCTGACGGCGGTCAGCCGGAGGTCGGGGACCCGAGGCCGCGGGACAGCGCCCCGGCCCCGGTGAGCAGGGGCGCCGGCGGCGGCCCCGCGCAGTGGTTGGCCATCCAGCCGGGGATCTCCTCCGCCGGCATCGGCCGCGCGATGTGGAAGCCCTGGGCGAAGGTGCAGCCCAGCTCGGTCGCCAGGGCCAGCTGCCCGGCGGTCTCGACGCCCTCGGCGAGGGTCCGCATGCCGACCGCCTGCGCCAGCCCGACGACGGCGGCGATGGCGGCGGCGGACTCCCGGGCCCGGCCGGCCACGCCCACGACGAGGCTCCGGTCGATCTTGAGGACGCCGGCCGGGAGCGAGACGAGCTGGCCCAGCGAGGAGAACCCGCGACCGAAGTCGTCGATGGCGACCTCCACGCCGGTGACCCGCAGCGCGGCCAGCTGGGCGGCCGCCGAGTCGAAGTCGGCGGCCACGCTGGTCTCGGTGAGTTCCACCACCAGCCGCTCGGGCGGCAGCCCCGCCTCGGTGAGAGCCGTGGCGACGTCGGAGCCGAGCGTGCCGGTGGCGAAGTGCTCGGCCCCGATGTTGACGCCCATGACCAGCGGTAGCCCCGCCGCGTCCCAGACGGCGGCCTGCCGGACGGCGGTGCGCAGGACCCAGCGGGTCAGCGGGACCATCAGGCCGTGCTGGACGGCCAGCGGCAGGAACTCCCCGGGCCCGAGCAGCCCGCGGTCCGGGTGCTGCCAGCGCACCAGCGCCTCGACCGCCGAGCAGTCGCCCGTCGCCAGGTGCATCACCGGCTGGTAGTGCAGCACCAGCTGCCCGTGCTCGATGGCCCCGCGCAGCTCACCGGCCAGCTGGAGCCGGTCCTGCGCGGCGCTGCGCAGGTCGGGGGTGAACATCCGGACCCCACCGCGTCCGGCGGCCTTGGCCGCGTACATGGCCAGGTCCGCGTCCCGGACCAGATCGGTCGAGCGGACTCCCCGGCGGTCATCGCGTCCGACGGCGGCGATGCCGATGCTGGCGCCCAGGGTGAGCGTGCGCCCCGCCAGCACGAACGGCTCGGCGAGGGCGGCCTGGCAGCGGGCGGCGAGGGCATCGGCCCCGTCGCTCCCGCAGTCCCGGCACACGATCACGAACTCGTCGCCACCCAGCCGGCCCACCGTGTCCTGGCTGCGGGTGGCCTCGAGCAGCCGGGTCGACAGCCGGCGCAGCAGTTCGTCGCCGACCTCGTGGCCGAGGGAGTCGTTGACCTCCTTGAAGCCGTCGACGTCGAGGAACAGCACCGCGAGGGCCGGGCGTTCGGGGTGCTCCAGCTCCCGGTCGATGAGCTCGTGCAGGTACGCGCGGTTGGGCAGCTCGGTGAGGTGGTCGTGGCGGGCCTGCCAGGACGAGGCCAGCTCGGCGCGCACCCGCGCGGTGACGTCGGTGTGGGTGACGACGACGTGCCCCTGGTCGCCCACCCGGGTGGCCTGCACGTGGAACCAGAGCCGCCCGCTGCCGGCCGGGCTGGGCAGCGAACGGTCGATCGCCACCTGCGTGCGCGCGCCGGCGATCAGCTCGCGCAGCTCGGTGATGAGCTCCCGACCGTCCGGATCATCGGCAAGCCCGACCGCCTCGGCGTAGTAGTCCGCACCTGGCCGGATCGACTGCCCGTGCTCGAGCCCGGCGGCGACCCAGGCCGAGTTGACCATCACGATCACGCCGTCCGGGTCGAGCAGCACGGTCGGGGACGGCAAGGCGTCGACCACGGCGCCGACGAGCGCGGCGTCCGAGGCACGGGACGCGGCACCCTCCCGGCCGTCGAGCGGCAGCCCGCCCTGGCTCACGCCTCGCGCCACGTCTCCTCCGCCGGTCCCGGGGCGCCCGCTGGCGCGCCGCTCGTCCCCTCCATCGGCAGCTGTGATCCCTACCGCAGCCAGCTTCCTCTGTTCTCCCCGGAAAGGGGGGGGCCAATCAGGACGGGGAGTCGGTCTCCGCTGCGATCCACCGCAGGTAGTCGGGGTTGCCGCCGACCAGCGGGAGGGCGATGACGCACGGGACGTCGTACGGGTGCAGCTCCCGGGTGCGCGCGACGATCCGGGGCACCAGCGCCCGGCGGGTGTGCAGGGCCACCCGGGCCTCGCTCTCGTCCTGCACCGCCCCCTCCCAGCGGTACACCGACCGGATCGGCGTCACGTGGTGCCCGCAGGCGGCCAGCCGCTCGTCGACCAGCGTGCGGGTGTAGCCGGCCAGCCAGTCGGCGTCCGCGGCGGTGACCACGACCTCGCAGAACTCCTCGTCCATGCGCGCATCCTCCCCGGGCGCAGGTCGCCCTGCGTGGAACCGGGGGTCTCGGGGGTAGGGGGCCGTGCATGAGCGACGAGATGACGATCCAGGTGGATGGCCAGGAGTACGTGGTGACGCCGGAGGGCGAGGGCCTGCGGGTCGGCCGCCGCGCCGAGGGAGAGGTCACCTGGCTCGAGTCGGTGGACGGCAGCCTGCTGGACGACCAGGCGCGTACCGCCCTCTCGAACGGCGACACCTCCGACGAGTCGCTGCTGCGCGCGGTGCGGGGCGTCGTGCAGGCCGAGGTCGAGCGGGGCGGCTGACCCGGGGGCGCCACGGCTGACCGACCCGACCGGTCGGGTCGGTCAGCCGCCTCGGCGGCCGCCGCCACGCCCGTGCTGCTCCCGCCACCCGCGGGCGGAGTCACGGGCGTGCTCGACCTGGTCGCCCGGCCCCCGAAAGATCACTGCAGGTGGCCGTCGCTTCCGGCCAGCATCGTGAGCACGATCATGGCGGTGAGGACGATCGTCGCCGCGACGACGACGCCGAGGGCGCACAACCAGCCGCGGCACTCCGGGCCGCGCTTCTCCGCGGGCGGGGCCGACCGCACCTCGGCGCGGCCCACGGCCGGACGCTGCCCGACCGCGGGCCGCTCCGCCGTGCGCGGACGCTGCTGCACGTCGACGCTCATGACCACTCCCTCTGCTCGGTGGTCGGGCGCCGGCGGCGCCCGGACCGGGTGCTCTCCCGGACCCGCTTCCATGCTGGTCGCGGGGGGTGGTCCCGCGAGAGGGCCGAGGGTCCCGACCGCCGGGCCGGAGGTCCCTGCCGACGAGGGCCCCGGGGACCGACCGACGTCTCCAGGGCGGTACGGCTATCCCGCGCCGGTCAGCGCTGCCGTCGGTGGCGTGCGCAGCGCCGAGCGGGCCGGCAGCCCGATGCCGGCGACCGCGATCGCGGTGACGACGACGGCCGCTGCGGGCAGCAGCCACCAGGGCCCGGCCGGCCAGGGCCGGTCGAGGAACCCAAGGCCCAGCAGCGCCAGCGGCACGGCCGAGACCAGGACCCCGGCGAGGACGGCGGCGGCCGAGATGAACCCGGCCTCCCACCGCACCATGGCTCGCAGCTGGGCCGGCGTGGTGCCGCTGAGCCGCAGGGTGGCCAGCTCCTCGCGGCGCTGGGCGGTGGCGGCGACCAGCGAGTTGGCGACGCCGAGCAGCACGTAGCCCAGCAGCACGCCGACCACCGCGAGGTTGACCCACGTCTCCGGCGGCACCGCTCGCGCCGGTCCGGCGGTGGCATCGGCCAGCACCAGGCCCGGTCGGGCCGCGACCGTCTCGGCCAGCGCCCGGTCGGCGGCGGCGCTGCCGTCGGTGCGGACCAGGAGCTGGTCGGCGAGGTCGCTGGTGGTGTGCCCGGCGGCCAGGTCCGAGGAGAGGACGACGGCGCCGAGGCCGAGCGTGCGGTCGTAGACGGCGACCACCCGCGCCGTCACCTCCGCACCGTCACCGAGGGTGAGCCGCACCCGGCTGCCGACGCCCGCGTCGCGGGCGCGCGCCGCCTCGGTGCCCAGCGCGACCGTGTCGCCGGTCAGCCCGGCCAGGCTGCCGGCCCGGACGTCGAGGTCGAGCACCTCGGGCGCACCGGGGGTGAGCACCAGCGCACCCTGCGGTTCGACGGTGACCTCGCCGAGCATGCGCTGCGCCCACAGCACCGCAGTGGTGCGCACGGGTGCTGCGGCCTCGACGCCGGGGGTGGCCCGCACGGCGGTCAGCGCGTCCTCGGGGACCCCGCCCAGCGCCGGCGCGGCGACCTGCGCGGTGGCCAGCGTGGCCTCCTCTGCCTCCCCGGTGACGGCTGCGGCCACCGTGGTGTGCGAGGAGGTGTAGGTCAGCGCGAGCACCACGGCCATCGCCAGCGTGGTGACCGCACCGGCCGAACGCAGCGCGTACCCGTGCAGGTTGGCCACCGCGAGCCAGGTCGGTGCGGAGGTGCTCGCCGGGAGCCGGCGGGCCAGCCCCCCGGTGACCCGGCGCAGCAGCACCGGGCCGGCCAACGCCAGACCGATGGCGCCGACGATGCCGGCCAGCGACGTGCCCGCCGCACCGAGCTGCGACCGCAGCAGCAGCGGCAGCACCGCGAGCGGAAGGGCGGCCACCAGGAGCCCCAGGCCGATCCGGGTGCGCACCGCCGACGGCGCCGCCGGCCCGGTGCGGCTCTCCCCCAGGGCGGCGGTGACCGGCGCCCGCGAGACCCGCCACGCCGCACCCCGGGCGGCGACCTGGACGACCAGGAGCAGCAGCAGCGTGGCGGCCAGCGCCGGCAGCGGGCTCCACGTGAGCGGCAGCTGCTCGGGGACCAGGCCCGTGCCGGCCAGCAGCCGGCGGAACCGGTCGGCGAGCAGGTAGCCCAGCGCGATCCCGGGGACCAGCGCGACGGCGGCGGCCAGGCCGGCCTGGTTCGCGACCAGCCGGCGCACCTGCCGCGGGGTGGTGCCGACCGCGCGCAGCAGCGCCAGCTCGCGCCGCTGACCGGCGATCGAGACCGAGAGCGCGCCGGCGATGACGAACCCGACGACGAGCAGCGGTACCCCGGCCAGCGAGGAGGCCAGCGCGACGAGGAGGCTGCGGGCGGCGGCCGCCTCGGGCAGCACCAGCTCGCCCCGGTCGTCCCCGGTCGCCACCTCCAGGCCGGTGCCGGCCACCTCCGCGCGGACGCCGTCGGCGACCCGGGTCGTCGCTCCCGGCTCGACCCGCAGGCCGACGAGGTCGACGGTGCCGGTGCGCCCGGCCAGCCGTGCGGCGACGTCGTCGGCGAACAGCACGCCCGCGCCGGCCGGCCCGGCCACCGCCGTCACCCGGTACTCCGCCGTCCGCCCCGCGGCGACGACGCGGACGGGATCGCCCGGCTCGAGGCCGGCGGCCGCGGCCACGGCCGGGTCGACGGCTACCTCGTCCGGGCCGGTCGGCGGGCCGCCCCGCACCTGCCGGTCGGGCAGCAGCTGCAGCGAGCTCCAACCGTGGCCGGCGGTGCCTGGACCGTCGCCGACCACGTCGCCGTCCGCGGTCAGCACGGCGGCCGGGAACGCGAGGTCCCCGGCGGCGGCGGTGACGCCGGGCAGCCCGGCGAGCCGGCCGGCCAGGTCGGCGGGCACGCCGGCCCGCTCCGGCAGCGCGACCGGCAGCTCCCCGGCCGACCGCACCGTCTGGTCGGCGGCGACGAGCACGTCGGCGCCGGCCAGCCGGCCGGCCGGCAGCTCCGAGCGCAGGCCGGACTCGGCCAGCACCCCGGTGGCGGTGACGATGGCGGCCCCGCCGAGCACCGCGCAGACCACCGCGACGAGTGCGGCGAGCCGGCGGCGGGTCATCCGGAGGGCGATCGCGAACACCGGGCTCACCGCCCCAGCTCGGCGAGGCGGGCGGCCAGCTCGGCGGCGGCCGGGGCCTCGTGCGTCTCGACGACCCGACCGTCGGCCATCACCAGCGCGCGGTGGGCGCGGGCGGCGGCGGCCGGGTCGTGGGTGACCATGACGACGGTCTGGCCCAGCTCGTCGACCAGGTCGCGCAGCAGCCCGAGCACCTCACCGGCGCTGCGCAGGTCCAGCGCGCCGGTGGGCTCGTCGGCGAAGACGACGGCGGGCCGGGCCACGAGCGCCCGGGCGATCGCCGCGCGCTGCTGCTGCCCGCCGGAGAGCTCGCTCGGGCGGTGGCCGAGCCGGCCGGTCAGCCCCACCCGGTCGACCAGGGAGCGGACCCACTCGCGGTCCAGGCGCTGCCCGGCCAGCCGCAGCGGCAGGGTGATGTTGTCGGCGACGGTCAGCGCCGGCACCAGGTTGTAGGCCTGGAAGACGAAGCCGATCCGGTCGCGGCGCAGCTCCGTCCGGCGGGTCTCGTCGAGCCGGCCGATCTCCGTGCCGTCGAGCAGCACGTCGCCGGCGGTGGGGGTGTCCAGGCCCGCCGCGCAGTGCAGCAGCGTGCTCTTGCCCGAGCCGGAGGGGCCCATCACCGCGAGGAAGGAGCCGCGCGGCACGGCGAGCGTGACGTCGTCGAGGGCCCGGACGCCGTTGGGGTGCACCTTGGTGACCCCGTGCAGCGCCACGGCGGGCTCCCGGGGTGCGGCCGGGTCGGTGCTCGGCCGGCGCAGGGCGGCGGTCATCGCCGGCGGACGTGCAGGGTGATCAGCGCGGCGACGCAGCCGGCGGTGACCACTCCGGAGGCGATGCTGGCCACCAGGGGCAGCACGCCGAACGACGCGAGCGCGTTGACGGCGACGCTGAGGGCCAGCAGCAGCCACAGCGCGGTCCGCAGGCGGCCGCCGTCCCCGGCGGGCCGGGACGGCGGGCTGTCGTACCGGGGCGGGGTGGGGTGGCCGCCGGGAGCGGGGGACGGCGAGGTGTCCTCGAGGCGGTAGGGGTCGGGCACGACGGGCTCCTGGAGGTCGCGGGATCGGTACGTGATCGATCCTCGGGACGGCGCAGCGGCCTGCCGATCCCCTGACCTGCCCGATCGGGGTACAGCAGGCTGTACTCCTGCGGCCCGGGTGCTGACGGCGAGGCCCCGGTGCTCCTAGCGTTCGGGGGTGCCTCCCGCTCCCCCGCCCGTCGCGCCGGCTCCCGCGGCCGCGCGCGGGCTGCGCCCGGCGGCGGCCCGCGCCGGCCGGGACACCCTGACCGCGCTCGAGCAGCTCGGCGGCGGGCTCGGCACCTCGCTGCTGGCACTGGTCGTGCTGCTGTGGGTGCTCGTCGTCGCCCTGACCTGCCTGGTGGGCATCGGCGTGCTGCTGGTCCCGGGCGCGCTGCGGCTGGTGCACGCGCTGGCCGACCGGGAGCGCGCCCGCCTCGCCCGCTGGGGCCCCGACGTCCTCGGCCCCGCCGCGGCGCCCCGGTCGCCGTTCGACCCGGCGGCCCGGCGGGAGCTGGCCTGGCTGGCCGGGGCGGCGACGGTGGGGCTGGTGTGGACGCTGGTCGGGGTCGGGCTGCCCGTCTACGCGGTGCGCGACCTGACCTTCCCGCTGTGGTGGCCGCTGCTGCCGCCGGGCGAGGCGAGCCGGCCGTGGTGGTGGTCGGTCGACACCTGGACCGGCGCGGCCGCCGTGGCCCTGCTCGGGCTCGGCTGGGCGGCGCTGGCCGTCGGGGCCACCCCCGGGATGGCCCGGCTGCACGCGCGCGCGGCGCGGCGGCTGCTGTCCCCGCCGCCGGGCACCGACCTGTCGCTGCGGGTGGCCGAGCTGACCGCCACCCGGGCGGCGGCGCTGGACGCGCACGTGGCCGAGCTGCGGCGCATCGAGCGGTCGCTGCACGACGGCACGCAGAACCGGCTGGTGACGACGACCGTGCTGCTCGGTGCGGCCCGCCGCTCGCTGGGGCGGGATCCCGCGGCCACCGAGGAGCTGCTGGAGCGGGCCCAGGACGCCGCCGAGCAGGCGCTGGCCGAGCTGCGGTCGGTCGCCCGCGGGATCCTGCCGCCGGTGCTGGTCGACCGCGGGCTGTCCGGCGCGCTGAGCGGGCTGGCGGCGGCCAGCCCGGTGCCGTGCACCGTGGACGTCGACGTCCCGGTGCGGTGCCCGGCGTCGGTGGAGGCGACCGCCTGGTTCGTGGCCGCCGAGGCGCTGACCAACGTGGCGCGGCACAGCGGCGCCACGGCGGCGCGGGTGACGGTGCGCCTGCACGAGGGCCGGCTGCACCTGGCGGTGACCGATGACGGCCACGGCGGGGCGGCCGAGGGCGGCGGCTCCGGGTTGACCGGGGTGCGCCGGCGGGTGGAGGCGCACGACGGCGTCTTCACGCTGATCAGCCCGCCGGGTGGGCCGACGACGCTGGAGGTGGCGCTGCCGTGCGGATCGTGATCGCCGAGGACGACGCGCTGCTGCGGGAGGGGCTGGCCCTGCTGCTGCGCGCCGAGTCGCTCGAGGTCGTGGCGACCGCGGACGGGCCGGAGGGGTTCCTCGCCGCCGTCGACGAGCACCGCCCGGACGTGGCGATCGTCGACGTCCGGATGCCGCCGACGCACACCGACGAGGGGGTGCGGGCCGCGGTCGAGGCGCGGCGCCGGCAGCCGGAGCTGGCGGTGCTGGTGCTGTCGGCCTACGTGGAGCAGGCGTTCGCCACCGACCTGCTGGCCGGCGGGGCGCGGCGGCTGGGCTACCTGCTCAAGGAGCGGGTGGGGCGGGTGGAGCAGTTCCTCGACGCGCTGCACCGGGTGGCCGACGGCGGGACGGCGATCGATCCCGAGGTGGTGGCCCAGCTGCTCACCCGGTCGCGTCCGGACGCCGGGCTGGACCGGCTCAGCTCGCGCGAACGGGAGGTGCTCGCGCTCATGGCCGAAGGGCTGGGCAACGCCGCGATCGCCGCCCGGCTGGTGGTCACCGACGGAGCGGTGCACAAGCACATCCGCAGCATCTTCGCCAAGCTCGACCTGCCGCCGACCGACGCCGCCGACCGCCGGGTCACCGCGGTGCTGCGCTACCTGGACGCGGTCCGTCGCTGACCCCTCGACCGGCGCGTGACCGGCCGCACGGAATGCTTGAGCGTTCAACACACGCTGCACAGTGCATGACCGTCAGCAAGGCCGCCGTCACCGCCGTCCCCCTGCACCCCCTGCTCGCGGGGCGGTGGAGCTCCCGGGCCCTGGACGCGGCGCACGAGCTGACCGACGCACAGCTGACCGCGCTGCTCGAGGCCGCCCGGTGGGCGCCGAGCGCGAACAACACCCAGCCGTGGCGCTTCGCGGTGGCGCACCGGGGGACGGCCGAGTTCGCCGCCGTGCAGGACGCCCTCGCGCCCGGGAACCGCCTGTGGGCGCACGCGGCATCGGCGTTGCTCGTGGTGGCGGCCGAGACCACCGGCCCGGACGGGAGCCCGCGGCCGTGGGCCGTGTACGACACGGGCCAGGCGGTCGCGCACCTCACCGTGCAGGCCGAGCACGAGGGCCTGGCGGTGCACCAGCTCGGCGGCTTCGACCGGGAGCGGGTCGCCGCGCTGCTCGACCTGCCGGCCGCCGTGGTCCCGCTGGTGGTGCTCACCCTGGGCGTGCGCGACGCGGAGGCCGAGCTGCCCGAGGCGCTGGCTGCACGCGAGCGGACGGCGCGGGAGCGGCTGCCGCTCGACGCCCTGCTGGTGCCCGTCCCGGCTCAGCCGTCGGCGTAGCGGTCGCGTTCGACGACGAACTGACCGGTGGCGGTGTTGGCGTCGACGAACTCCGGCAGCAGCGGGATCCGCACGGTCACCGTCACGCACACGGAGAACTCCTCCCCCGGTGCCAGCGTCGGGGCGTAGCTGCCCGCCGCCTCGCACCCGGCGCCGGCCGGCGCGTACGCCAGCCGCAGGTCGGTGGCCTCGATCGACTGGTCGGCCACCGCCAGCTGCGCCGCGCTCAGCGCCCGCTCGTGCCCGGTTCCCGGATCGGGTGCGGTGCCCATCGCCCGCCCCGCCTCCCGGGCCGCGGCCTGCGAGGCGAACACCCCGCGCTGCACCGCCGAGAACCCCGCCACCACGTAGATCAGCGGGCATCGCCAACGTCCCGACGTCCGTCGTGGACAGCTTCCCCGAGGACGCTCCGAAGGAGCTGCCCGCCGTCCGCCTAAAGGCCGTCAACGACCCGGAGCAGAACACCATCGACGGCACGATCTCCGGGGAGGTGGAGCTGCGTTACATCCGTAGCGAGCTGCACCGCGAGCTGAAGGCCGAGAACGTCGAGGAGAAGCTCAACGCCAAGGGCGTCCGCTGCCAGGTGCAGGACCACGGCACCGACGACGGAGACGTTCACGTCGACCACCTCCGCATCGACGTTCGGTCTGCGGCTATCGGTCTGCCGGTCATCCGGTCTGGCGACGTCCAGCCCTTCCGACTGAAGTCGTTCCTGTCCGGCATCGAGGTCGACGCGGCTGCACCGCACTGGTCGGACAAGTCCGAGGTCGGCAGCAAGACCAGCGACAACGGTGCCGTCCGCACGCCATCGCGTCGAGCTCGGAGGCGGAAGCGTTCGGCAAGGTCGCCAGCATCGAGGAGGCGGACGGAGTCCGCGCCATCACCATCGACCTGACCCTGCACGTCTGGGGCGGCTACGGACGTAGCCAGCAGGAGGTGTTGGCCCGCGGCCAGGAGGTCATCGAGGGCCTGCCGGGAAAGTTCGTCCCCGCCATCGGTCGAGTGACTGACGTCGACATCGAAGGCATCACGCCGAACGAGCGTCGCGGACGGGCGTTCCGCGCCCGCGTCGTCTTGTCCAGCGAGCTGCCTGCCTGACCTGACGCGCTGCGCCTGGGGCTCCCCTTCGGGGGAGCCTCTGGCCTAGCGTCAAGGCGATGGACAACAACAAGAGCGATGACATTCGCTTCGCCGAGATCGTCCTGGGGGTGACCGTTGTCGACGGTCCGCCGCCACCTGGCAGCAAGCTCGCACGCCTAATCGAGCTGGGCGAGGAGAAGGACCGCGAGAGCCATTCGCAGGAGTGGCTGAACGACCAGGCGCGGAAACTCTGAGCAGCCCGAGAAACCGCTGAGACGCCCCAGGAGGCCCCGAGTCGGCCTCCTGGGCGTCATTGCTCGATTGATGAAGAGCCTTCCGCCAGAACGGCGCTCAGGCGGTTCATCGACCTTAGACTGTGGCGCCAGGATTTTCGAGAGGTGCCGGACCTCCCGGCAAAGCAACCGCGCCGCTTCCAGACCTGGTGCCCCAAATCGACTTCAAAACCGTGGCGGCGTCTTGGCTGCTAAGACGGAGCGGTGGAGGCCAGCAGCCTTGGGGGTCACCCCCCTCCCCCTACGCGCGTCCCAACTTGTCCTTCGCAAGTTGCGTTCGGAACCGCGACCAATCTTCAGAGAGGTCGCCAAGAGCGATGGCCACAAGGACGCCCAGGGCGGCAATCGAGAGGACGTCGAACGGCCTGAGGAGAGTCGCGGATCCCAACCCCGCGAGCAGACCGCACATAACCGCGCGCCCAAAACTTGCAGGAAGCACCAACAAAACCGCAGCAAAGGTCGCTACGACCGCGGGACGCGGATCATCACCGGTGTGCCATGTCCATCCGAGAGCGAGTCCAGCGAATGCAACTCCAGCCCAACCGCGCATCCGCCTACCCGCCTTGACGCGTTCTCCCTCCGCAGGTTCGATGAGGAACGGGTTCCCCCTCGCTTTGGCGACGCGCGCGGCTATGGGCGTTACCAGAATGAGGGCAAGAACTAGCGCCAACAGCAAGCTGACGACGTACGCCACGGTCGCCATAGAATCCCCCAAGAGCAGACGCTTCGTCAGTTACAGGCCGGCACCCGGGATGCACTTCCAGGCGGACGCCTCATACGGGTATCTGCGACCAATCATATGCGAGCGCCTTCTGCCGATCCCAGAATGCACCAACCTCGGGCTTCCACGCCGGATTGACACGTCTCGCGATGGCAAGAAATCCAGCGACTTCGACACCGTTCGCACGGAGGGCGTATGCCGCGCTGTTCACGCGCGACCCCGTCGTATACACATCGTCGACCAACAAGACCCTTCTGGGAAGGGCGACGGCCGCCCGAACTTCGTACGCCTCCGGGTGAGGTCGCCTGAACCCAAGCGGGCCAGGGCCTCGACGAAGGATGTCCAGCACGGGCGTATCGAGGTTGAGTGAGGTCAGAACATCAGCCAGCGGGTGAGGTGGGGGCCGATCGGTGGACGGCACGACCACGATCCCATCGACGAGACCGAAGACACTGACGAGATCACCTCCCCGCTCGATCAGGAAGCGCCCCAAGAGCGCCCGCACGAAGGCCGCGTACTCCGGCACGTAGGGCTCATCTTCATCTGCGAGCCGGCCCTTGTACTGAGTTAGCCAGTCCCTGAGTAGCGACGGCTTCATATACAGGCTCATGACACGGAGGCGCAGCGCTGGACTGCCCAACACGGTCAAGACGTCATCACAGTTGGAGCACTGGTCCCTGCCGGTGTCATTCCAGCTCCGACAGCGGGGGCAGACGTCCGAACCTTCTTGAGGGGGCATGACCAACTCAAAGGTCAATTCGTCCGACAACTCGATTATGGGCTGGTGCTCCGCACGTACTACAAGCATGCAGCCTCAAGAATAGATGCCACTTCGTCCACGGTGCTTACGAAGATGGCGGACGTGGTTGCCGCCATTTCCTGCGCCCACTGCTCGCCTCCGAGCGTCGGCGCCCACAGCAGCGTCTTCTTACCGTACCGAAGGGACTGCTCCCCCTCGTGCCGACTGCCACTCCTGGAGCGGCCATCCATCACCAAACTGAAATCCGCAAGGCCAGCAATCACACTGTTGCGCCGTAGGAAGCTCGTGCCAGTACGCGGGCCATCTGGCGTGAACTGCGAAACCAAAGCCCCCTTACGCGCGATCACGTCAGCAAGGGCACCGTTCCTCGGCGGGTAAATCTGGCGCATACCCGTCCCCAGTACAGCGACAGTGTGGCCGTTAGCCTCCAAGGCACCCTGATGTGCGGCGGTATCAATTCCCAAGGCGAGTCCAGAGACCACACTGATGCCCTTGCTAGCCATCGCCGCACTCACGGCATGGGCCTGTTCGCACGCCTCGGGGGACGTGTCTCGGCTGCCAACGATGGCGATCGCTGGTGCCGCGTCCTTGAACCACCCCTTGACGAACAGGAATGGCGGACGATCCCAACAATCCGCTAGCCGTGTTGGATACGCAGGGTCGCCAGCAAGGACCAGGCGAAGATCCGCATCATCGGATGCATAGGTTTCGAGCCGCTTTTCCCAACGCTCAACACGACCCATGTCGATCTCCGCGCAGAGGTACGCGGTCAGAGGAGACGAGTGCTCGTCTGGCGACAGGCGGAGGAGCGCCTCACGCTGACGAGGGTCGGAGAGCACTCCCGACAGGTCCCCCGGTTCAGCGGGCAGCAGCTCCGAAGCCGCCAGGACGATGGCCGGAGCACGGTACGTCTGCATGGCTAGCAAGGTAGGGGCGGGCACCGACAGTTTCGGCGTCTGAGACATGGCGAGCTCCCGGCTCATGCTGCGTACATGGCCTGCCGAAGCAGGCGCTGTGCGGCGCGGACAGCCACGATCCGATCCCCGTGGTTGAGGTGGGCCCAGTCCTCCTCGGTCGCAGGCCTGCCTCCCAGGATGGGCGGAGACGTGACGGACCGCCAGTACTCCTGCGCGGCTCCGCCAGAAGCAGCTAACGGCACAATGCCGACGTCGGCAGCCTCAGCCCACTCGATCTCTTCGGGCGTCCGACTGCGGCCCCCAATCACAAGCATCGCTCGCGAGTCCTTCAGAATGCCTTGGACTAGCGCCTCTCGCTCCAATTCCGTGTGGATCAAAGTTCCGAGACGCTCTTCAAGCGGCTCCGCCCTCTCAGACTTCTCTCGCACGTAGAACCTCAAGCGCTCGGGGTCATACCGATGCTCGGCCTTCTGCGCGATAGCGATCTGCCGAGTCGTCTGCCACCCGGCCGGACCGCCCAGCGAGGCGAATCTCCAGTCCTCTGACGCCAGGATGCCGCCAACAGCCTCACCCCAGTCTCTGATCTCTCTGGCGTCTCCACTTCCCGAGATGAACACCTGAGCGGGCCGCGTACGACGCACTAGTTGAGCAAGCATTGGCTCAAGCTCGGAGAAGTCTTCAACTTCGCACACCTGGACGCCTGACGCCTCCAGGTCTCGCACGCGCATGGAGTGCAAGGCAAGGTCACGCGAGTTGTCAGGCCGCCGCAGAACCGTCAGATGACGATCCTGGTTGGCCGTGCCACTGCGCCGAGCCAGACGTAGTAGCAGGTCGACGTTGGGGTCAGTGAAGCCGAACCCGAGAAACAGCATGACGCGGGTCATGTATGTCGCACGAAGCAATGCCCATGTACGCGGACGCGCGTCCTCATACTCCTCGTAATCTGTACGGGAGATGACGGGCGGTGCGACCCACTTGTTTTCATGCGCCGGATCAACACTTCCGTGCATCTTCGCGATGTACGGACGACCACCGATCCTGCGGACGTCCTCGTCCATTTCAGCGACGAAGGCGTCCGGAAGGGCTTGCTCAAGAAGCGTGTCGTAGTTTGTTGTCCAGATTTCCCGAAGCGGAAGCTGGGCAAGGTGAGCGTGACCGGCCGTCGGGCTAGCACTCCTTCCGGCAGTCCCCTGCCAGAGCATATCTTCCAAGGTTGGTCGACCACCGTGCGTGCTTTGAATGAAGTACTCAGCGAGCAAGGGGTAGTCCTGAAGATCTACCGGCAAATGCGCGGCCCTACGGGCGGGCTCGAGGATCTCTCCCCACGTAGGCAGGCCGGCGGCGACGGACAGTCCCGCGCCTACGAAGAGGCTCGCGTTGCCGTCGAGCATCGCCTGGCCAAACTGATCGACCAAGCCGTGCGGTTCAACTGATCCCACTGCATCCCCTTCTGCTTTGCCGGGCGAAACGAGCCACCAATGAACCTGGTGCAGGGGCCCACAAGAACAGAGGACCTCCCCGCGCGGGTGTTCGGCTTCCCCGTGCCGACTCGAACCTAGGCCAGCAGACTCGACGCAGCCGGTAGGCAGCGCCCAGCGATCGGGACCGACGCTGTCGCCTCACGGTTCGCGTCCAGTGGCGGCACCCCTCAGGGAGAGGTCTCCCCCATCACGCTCTGGGGCCCACCCGTGAGACGTAGCAGTCGCTCGTCCGCTGACCGCTCGGGCCACGGCCGAGGCACCTCCCGGACCTCGCCAGGCGGCAACCCCTTTCGCGCACTCCATTGCCAGAGGTACTCGAAGAGGTCAACAGTCGCTTGGATTAGCGCATCAAGGAGTTCGAGCCACTGTCCGGCGGGGATGGTCCCCGGACGATAAGGCAAACCGCCGGAGATGGCTCCTGGCCGGTTGTCCAACTTGTCAATTTGCCATGCCGCCGCTATATGCGCCGGGGAGAAATGCACCCAGCCGGACGTTCGGTCATACATCCTCGACGCCCACGGGTGATCTTTGGCGGCGAGATCTTTCAGTCGACCATCTGTCAACTTCTGCTTGCCGTCTCGCATGTGCCTGAATTCTTGTCCGCGAACCAGCGCACCCGATATCTCATCGGCGCTGCTGGCGTTCGCGATATAGTGAACCCTGAACAGGGAATCCAATTGTAGACGTACAAGCGGGGCGACGGCCGCCAGGTTATGAGAGTCGAAAGCGTCGGAAAACCCCTCTACAAGACCGTAACTCCGCTGGAGGATCGGCAGGAGCACGAGATCCGTCATAAACAGTTGTCCCTGGTCCACCTCCGCAATCAGTCGATACAGGGGAAGATGGGAGATCCGGAGTTCATCCAGGTACATCCGCCCCTCATTCAGGACGGGAAACAGGTCTGCCGTACTGCCGGGGAGGACAGGCCGGGAGCCGCGCAGAGGCCGGTATACGGGAAAGCCCTGGGGGCTACTCTTCCCGCCCTGTCCTGATTGCCCCTCCGTGGTTCCCATCCCGCCACAGTACGTCGTCGACCTACACGATCAGACCCGATTCGTCGGGCCACGCGGCAGTCCGTCAGGGTCCGCTCATGCCTGCTAACGGCGTTGACGCGGGACGGTCGTTTGCAGCCACGAACGGTCCAGAGGCCCCCTAGCCAGTCGAGGCAGCGCCAAGCGTCAACGTCGCCCGGTACTGGAACCACGCACGTCCCCGCCCGTCTCTCGTCCACTCGGGACCGTCAACCATCAGCCCGGACCAATCGGGAGGTTTCCCGGTTACCAGCGACTGCCTAAGGTCATGTCCCCGGGTCGTCATCATCAGTCTCGGTTCCACCCGGGCCAGTCGCCCACTGGTCTTCCGTCATCCCACCAAGCTCGGTGAGCACTCTAGAGTTTGAAATCCCCGTGCAGAGATCGCCGCTCGGAAGCCGACTCCAGCCGTGGTCAAGGTCACCGCGCCGAGCCGCCTCGACCAATTTGCACGCATCATTGGCTAGATGGTCATGGCTGCAACGTGCGCGGCAGTCGACGAATAGCTGGGCGTCGCCGCTCGGTGGAACGATCAGCAGTGCACAGAGCAGGCCTCGGTCATCAATCTCAGCCGGCTTCTTCTCCCACGACAGGAGGACACCGGGGAAATCCAGCAGCGTGAACTCCGCCGCCGCTTGCGCGGCACGTCGGGAACTGTCGTACTCGGTGGACCTTTGCGTTCCATCAAGGCCGGCGTCCACGATCCAGCCATAAGGTTCCGGCTCGCCCCGCAGGCCGGGGATCGCCCATCCGCTTAGCTCTGAGGGCGGCTGGACGACTTCGGCGAGTGAAGCTGGATCGAACGGCGTGGGAACAGGCACCAATGCGACGGAGCCACCATTCCCACGGGACAGAAGAGCTATGGCTACCTGCTGCACGTCCGGCGGCAGGAATACACCTGGCCCGCTGACTAGCACGAGCACATGCAGGGCCATCCCAACCGGCGGGCCATCCACGACGACTTGCGGCGCAGACGACGTCAGCGAGAGGGCGACCAGCTCCCGTTCCGGGAACTGAAGGGCGTACCAAGGCGTCCAGCCGGGGATCATCTCTTCAGTGGTCAGTTCCCATCGGGCGAGTGCGTGCCGATCGCCGGGCCGCGCCTGCGCCCGGACTGCGTCAGAGAGCCCGTACTGCCCGTGCCCAGACGCCGGATGGAGACTGATCTTGAAGTCCACGACCTGGGTGCTAGGGGCCAGGTACACGTCGTCCTTGGGCTTGCCTCCCTCCTTCCCGGTCCAGACACGCCACTCACTTGACCTCCGGCCGTCGGTCGACCTGACCACGAAGCGGCAGACCGTCTCGGAGGGCGAAGTCACGAGGTCAACGTACTGCGGGCGCGATGCGTGGATCAGGCCGTTTGCGATGGGCCGACCTAGCCGCACGGCCAAAGTTTTCCTGAAACGAGCACAGGGCGAAGGCGGCGACAACCGGCAGGTTGTCTCACTGGGCAACAAGCTGCTACCAATCGTTACTCGGGCGACAACGCTCACATAGCGCCTCAAGATCGATGCTCGTTACCCGTTCCGACTCTTCAGACCCATAAACAGCGAGCACTTGCTGGCCATATTGCGCGGCGAGCCCGACACCAACTAGGTGTAGCCCAGCCAGTTTGTCCGGAAATGGCGAAGGAAAGGCAATAACACATGACTTCTCCGTAGCCGTCAGGTTGCCGTACTTTTCTTTCCGGGTCCATGCCACGAAAGTGCTCCCTCTGCCACCCTCAAGGAGGCGCAGCAAATGTTCATGGAGGGAGTGGGAGATTTCGTCTCCGTCGAGCACCCGATAGTACGTCACGCCACGCCTCGTGACGGCATCCTCGATTGCGTTCAAGTAGCTTGCTGCACTTGAGCGGGCACCGAGCGCCAAGATGGTCTCTACTGCCGCGTTGACTTCCGCCGTAAGCGCTCGTCTGACCGCATCAGCGTCAGCCAGGTAGGAGGCGTTAGATTGCAGGCCGGCCTCTATCGCCTCAATATGCCGCTGCAAGGAGTCTAGTCGCGTCCTTCGCTCAAGCACGGCTGTTATGAGCACCAGCCCGACTGCTGCGAGCATCAAGGAAATGACGGCGCCTAGGCCCTTGACGTCGGTCGGCGGGCTGAGCAGGGAGCGGATGCTCACCACGACTCCGAGAAGCCCGACTCCCGCCAGCAGCAGATCGGCAGCTCCAAGGGCCAAGCGTCGTAGCACAGGTCCCCCGCTCCTCATGCCGTCCTCACCAAGGCGTCGGCACTGCCGTGCACGCGGACCTTAAGGGCAGGCGCCGCGTCTGGAGGGGAAACCTCCCGGGCGTGCCCACCGCGTGCCTCCCAGGGGCAGGTCACGTGCACTGACGGCCACCGAAAGCCCCGTTATGGTCACAAGGCGAAGAGGACGGTGACCGGCAGCACGCGACCGGTCAGAAACCGTTTCCTTCGTTCGTGACCAAGCGCGCCGTCCTCTACGCCCGACTGTCTGTCTCCTCGGAGGAGTCAGTCAGCATCGAGAGGCAGCTACAGGCCGGCCGGGACCACTGCGCGGCAGAGGGTTGGGAAGTAGTCGGTGAGCATGTGGACGACGGGGTGTCGGCGTCCGCCAACGCACCGGAGCAGCGCAAGGGCTGGCAGGCGCTCATGGACCGCCCCGACGGCTCATTCGACGTCGCCCTGGTTTGGAAGAGCGACCGACTTGCCCGCAAGACTCTCGACTTCCTCCGAACGAACGAGGCACTACAAGCCAAGGGCGCGGGAGTCGCTGCCGTCGAAGACCCCATCGACATGAGCACGCCCACAGGCCGAGCGGTCGCCACCGTGAGTGCTGCCTTCGCGGAGATGGAAGCCGAAGGAATCCGGGCGCGTGTCCGCGCCGCCCGGCGGGAACTCATCAAGCAGGGCCGAGTGCCCGGCGGGGCCGCACCGTTCGGCTATCACAATGTTCCTAACCCCAGCGGGCGGGGCAAGGTATGGGCAAATTACCAACTGGCCTACGTGGCCATTGATATGCCGGATCCGCCCGAGTCGCCGGGTGACATGCTAAACGTCTTCCTCGCCGACGTCGAACAGACTCGTCTTTTGATTCGAAAGGAACTGGGGGTGGACTGACGGACGCAGCGGCGGCGGACGAGCGCGCCGCTCGCCTCGCCGGCACCGCCGGCTCATCGCCTAGGACTAACGGGCGACTGCTTACCCAGCTCATCGCACTCCATCCGCACCGAACAGGCCAGCGCAGATGCGGCGGCATTGTCGGTAGGGTCAGGACATGCTTAGGATGAGGCAGCGGCGGCGACGGATTTGCATCTCGCCGTAAGCGCCGGACGCCACAGACGTATTTCCGTCGGGCCATGTGGAGGCATCGGGTGATTGTTTGGTCAAAGTTCACCCTTGCAATTCGCTCGTGGAGTTTGGCCTTCGCGGCAGAATGGCGCACACTCAGTCAGACCAATAAGGTCGTATTGATTGCCGCTTTCATCGGAACTTTCGGCGCCCTAGCGCAGCCAGTCGTCACCCGGCTTGTGAATGGCTCGTCCGACACGCAAGGTTTTGAGGGAGTCGAATTGGTCAGCACAGTTGCGCTCGATGAAGCGGCGGTTGGCGGCCCCCCCGACTCGGTGAACCAGGTGCTGGATATTAAGTTGCGGAACACCGGTGAGGAAGTTCAGGTTTTGAAAGAGGTCTCTCTCACCGTCAGCGTAGCGGTGCCTATTCTTTGCGGCACGACACACGCGTCTGCCTTGCCGGTCTCAGGAACATACGACCTCGTTCTACCGGCCACTCCGCCTCCGGAAGGTCATCGCGAGACGGTGCAAGTCTCACAGACAATACCCCCGGGCGAGGCGGACCGTATTCAACTCCGGGTGAGCCTCGCAGACGACGGAGAGGCGCCCGACCTCTTGTACGTGGTGAAGGTGCAACTAACGTTCAATGCTGGAACGGAGGACGTCCTTACTAGTCCAGATTTTCCGGTTCTCCCTTTTGTCAGGGATATCGACTTGCACTTCGCTCGAAGGTGTCCGCAGGCAAGCGCAATCCGAGATTTTCTGGAGGAGAGCCCGAACCTCAGCGGTCGAGGTCAGCAGCTGCTTGAAGCTTTGCAGTGATTCAGGCCGCTGGTGGGCGCTCACGCAACTGCGCGGACAGCGCGCATCCCCGTTGAAACGTCTCGGTTTCAGACGGGTCGCACGCGGAAGGCGGCGGGGGCACTCATCGCGGTGAAAGCGTGGAGGCTGCACCCCCGACGGTTCACCCGTCGGCCCGTTCTGAGCGCTTGCCCGGCTCATACTGTGGGGAAGGTTCCCTTGTCCAAGCTGCGAGCGTCAGCAGGCCAGTGATCAGCAGGCTCGCACAGACAATTGCAACGACGATGAAGGACCCGGCGCTCCAGCCCACCCGCCCGCCATAAAGCATCACTTCTACGACGGCGAGTACTCCTGATCCGAAAGTTACGATTAGGACGCGGACGATCACCAGCCAGTCGACCAAGTCGAACCGATCCTTCGACATGCGAATAACCGGGCCGAACAGCGCTGAATTACCGGGGAGCAGCGCTTGCTTCCACCCACCTCTATCAAGCCGAGGGTAGACCTCTCGAAGTGTTGAACTCACCTTCGCCCTCAGGTGCCAGTGGTCATACTGGATGTTCAACATGTTGTAGAACTCGTAGGCTGTAATCACGGGCACAATGGCTAGCAATGGCGTCAGGTCCTCTAGGCGCAGAGAGAACACCGAGACTGCGGCTGTCGCATTTTCTCGGGCGAGTGCGAAGAGTGCGCCGAGGGACACGACGATAAGGAGCGATCTGCGGTACTGAGACTCCGCCTCTCGCATATTTGTGAGAAGTTCTTTCAGGTAGTCTTTAGCAAATGCTCTGTGGTGCTCGTCGTCAAAGACGTACAGCGGTCGAGACGATCCAGTGTCCCCCATAGTTGACCCTCACGTTCGGTGACCAAAAGTCGATTGTGGACCGTTACGGAGCCTGATAAGGCGAGCACTGTACGCGGGTGACCATAGGGGTGTCCGATTAGGTCGACCACCGACGTCACACCCCGGACGATCCTCATCAGGAACATGCCGGTTGGAGACGGGCTGCACCAGGAAGACGACCGGCACCATCATGGCGATCTCCTTGCGGCCGCCGGCCTCCAGCAGCCGGCGCTTGCCGGCCTCGCGGACGTCGGCGGCCTGGGCGCGCAGCACCTCGGCCAGCGGGGTGCCCCGCTCGATGGCGACGAGCAGACCGTCGATGAACCGGGCCAGCGGGTCCAGGGAGGTGCGGTCGGCGACCTGCTGCAGCGCATCGGTCAGCGGGACGCCGGCCCGCGCCCGGCCCAGCGCCGCGCCCAGCTCGCGGGCCAGCTCACCGCCGGAGAGCCGGGTGACCCGGGCGATGGCCGCGGTCGGGCTCTCCCCCGCCGTCACCGCGAGCGCGAGCAGCTCGGCGACGACCGGGAACTCGGCGAGCAGCAGCTCCTCGCGCCGCTGCACCTGCTGGGTCAGCCACCAGTCGCGTCCGAGCACCCCGCCGACCAGGCCGGCCACGCAGAGCAGCCCGGCCGACAGCACGTTGAGGTCGCCGGCGGCCAGCGACCCGACGGCCGCGACCAGCGCCGCCCCGAGCAGGCCGAGCCCGCCCCAGACGACCTGCTCGATGCGGAAGTCCTCCACCGTCAGCTCGCCACCGAGGGCGTCGAGCCGGCGGGCGCACCGCGGCGCGCCCGCCGACGAAGCGGTCGACCACGCGGGCGCCGTTGCTGATCGACGGACCGGCGATCCGGCGCACCGCCGAGAGCAGGCAGGGCTCGGTCGCGGTGCCGAGCAGCCGCGACGGCGGCGGGGTGTCGTGCACGTACGGGGCCAGCCGGTCGACCAGCCGGACAGATCGGAACGGCGGCGCGTACGTCAGCACCAGCACCAGCCCGGTCGCGGCGAGCAGGCCGAGCAGGCCGAGCAGGCCGAGCAGCATGCCCAGGACGCCGGCGCTCACCGGAGCACCCCGCTCACTGCAGCACCCGCACGTCCTCGGGCAGCCGCCCGATCCGCAGCATCAGCCGGTAGGCGACCAGGCACACCGCCCCGCCCCCGAGCAGGATCGCGGTGCCCAGCGCGGAGTCGTAGGCCGCCAGCGTCGTCGACTGCGTGGCCAGCAGGAGCAGCACGACCCACGGCGCGGCCACCGCCAGCCGCGCGGCCTGCACCACCCAGCCCTGCCGGGTCTCCAGCTCCGCGCGGGCCCGGGCGTCTTCGCGCAGGAACGTCGACAGCGTGCGCAGCACCCGCCCCAGGTCGGTGCCGCCGACCTCCCGGGCCACCCGCAGCGTCTCCACGATCCGGTCACCGACCGGGTCGGCGAGGTCGTCCTTGAGCCGGTCCAGGCACGATCCGAACCGGCCGCTGGAGCGGTACTCGGCGGCGAACCGGGCGAACGGCGGCCGCAGCACCTCGGGCCCCCGGGTCGACAGCGCCGCCAGTGCCTCGGGCAGCGACAGGCCGGCGCGCACGGCCGAGGCCAGGTTGTCCACGACCTCGGGCCACACCTCGCGCAGGTCGGCCCGGCGCTTGCCCGCCAGCCGGCGCACCTGCGCGTGCGGCAGCAGGAAGCCGAAAAGGCCGAACACCAGGCTGACGGTCACCGTGCTCGTCGTCAGCAGGACGACGACGGTGACCAGCAGCCCCAGCCCGATCTGCAGCGCGAGCAGCTGCGCGGGGTTGATACCCGTGAGCCCGGCGGCGGCCAGCAGCTCCTGCCGCCGCCCGGGACGGCGTGCATCGCTGCGCGGCGCCGGCGCGCGCGACCCGCTGCGCCAGATCAGCAGCAGCCCGACCCCGAGCAGGAGACCGAGCAGCGCACCGGACTCCGTCACGCCAGCAGCCCGGCGAGATCGAACCCGGCGGCGGCGAACCGCTCCGGGTGCGGCGGATAGCCGTCGGCCCGGACCAGGCGGCCCTCGCGGCTGGTGAACACGTCGGCGGTCTCGACGACCCCGTCCTCGGCGCGGCCGGGCAGCGCGACGATCTCGCGCACCCGCCGCCGGCCGTCGGCGTCGGTGCCGGCGTGCACCACCAGGTCCACGCTGGAAGCGACGGTGGGGACGACGAACGACGTCCCGATGTTCTCCCCGGCCAGCAGCGGCAGCGTGCACATCTTCACGACCGCTTCGCGGGCGCTGTTGGCGTGCAGCGTGCACATGCCGGGCAGGCCCGAGTTCAGCGCGATGAGCAGGTCCAGGCACTCCTCCTGCCGCACCTCGCCGACGACGATGCGGGAGGGCCGCATCCGCAGCGCCTCCTTCACCAGCCGGCGCAGCGGGATCTCCCCGGCCCCCTCCAGGTTGGGCTGGCGGGTCTGCATCGAGACGACGTCAGGCAGCGGCACCCGCAGCTCGAAGACCTCCTCACAGGTGATCACCCGCTCCCGGGCCGGGACCGCGGCGCACAGGCAGTTGAGCAGCGTCGTCTTGCCGGCCTGGGTGCCGCCGGAGACCAGGATGTTCAGCCCGGAGGCGACGGCGGCCTCCAGGAAGCGGGCCGCCGGCGCGGTGAGCGTGCCCAGCGCCACCAGCTCGTCGAGCGAGTGCGCCTGCAGCACGAACTTGCGGATGTTGACCGCCATGTGGCGGCGGGTGATGTCGGGGATGACCACGTGCAGCCGGGAGCCGTCGGGCAGCATCGCGTCGACGAACGGGGTCGACATGTCGATCCGTCGACCCGAGGTGCGCAGCATCCGCTCGACCAGGTCCGCCAGCTCCCCCGGCGCCAGGATCGTCGTGGTCAGCTCGCTGCGGCCGCGGCGGGCGACGAACACTCGGCCCGGCTCGTTGACCCAGACCTCCTCCACCTCGGGGTCGTCCAGGTAGCGCTGCAACGGCCCGAACCCGGCCACCCGGTCCAGCACGTCGCGGACCACCGACTCCGGATCACCGATCGGCGGCAGCGCCGAGGTCAGCGACCGCTCCGAGTAGTCCGCGACCACGTCGCGCACCAGCAGCCGCACCGGGCCCGGATCGGTGAACGGGTCCAGCCCACGCCGGCGGATCAGCTCGCGGACCTCGCCGTCCACGACGTCCAGAGCAGTCGGCACGCCCATCCCCCGTCGAGCAGTCGTCGAATCGGTGCGGACTGTAAGGAAACGGGCCAGTCCGCGGGGGTGACGTCAGTCGATCTGTGGACAAGGACGAGGACAAGGAAATGGCAGAGCACCCGGTCGGGTGAACGCGCGGAGCTCACCGACCGATGCCCAGTCGTGACCTGACGGGAATGAAGAGGTCATGGACGGCGGGCAGCGTCCCTGCCAGGGTTCGGCACCACGCCGACCGGAACGGGAGACATGACGCGATGACCGTCCCACTGGAGGAAGCGACCGCCCGACGGTGGCTGGCCGTGGCGATCGAGGAGGCGCGCGCCGGGCTCGCCGAGGGCGGTATCCCGATCGGGGCCGCGCTCATCGGCCGCGACGGCGACGTGCTGGGCCGGGGCCACAACCGCCGCGTGCAGGACGACGACCCGTCGGTGCACGGGGAGACCGACGCCTTCCGCCGCGCCGGCCGGCAGGCCTCCTACCGGGGTACGACGATGGTCACCACGCTCTCGCCCTGCTGGTACTGCAGCGGCCTGGTGCGCCAGTTCGGCATCACCCGGCTCGTCGTCGGTGAGGCGACCACCTTCTCGGGCGGCCACGAGTGGCTGGCCGAACACGGAGTCGAGGTGCTGGTGCTCGACGACCCGGAGTGCACGCGATTGATGACCGACTTCATCGCCGCGAACCCCGCGCTCTGGAACGAGGACATCGGCGAGGACGAGCCGTCCGCGGAGACGGGGCAGTCCCGATGACCACCGTCCGTCCCGAGGACGCCCCGGCTGTCGTCGATCCCGACTACCCGATCGACCCGGTGCCGGCGCACGCCCGGAGGTCGCTGTTCTCCCTGGCGATCGTCCTGCTCGGCTTCACCTTCTTCACGCCCACCATGCTGGCCGGCGCGCAGATCGGCGCCGCGTTCGACGTCGGCTCGCTGATCTGGGTGCTGCTGCTGGGCAGCGCCGTCCTCGGCGTGTACGTCGCCCTGATCGGCGGCATCGGTGCCCGCACCGGGCTGACCACGGTGATGATGTGCCGGTACGCCCTCGGCCGGCGGGGCGCCAAGCTGGCGTCGCTGCTGCTGGGTGGCACGCAGGTCGGCTGGTACGGGGTCACCGTCGCGACCCTGGCCGGGCTCACCGCCAGCGCGCTGGAGTGGCAGGGCCGGGCCGCCGAGGTCCTGCTCATGCTGGCCGGTGGGGCGCTCATGGGCGTCACGGCGTACTTCGGCTACAAGGGGATGTACGCGCTGTCCGTGGTCTCCGTGCCGCTCATGCTGGTGCTGGCCGGCTGGGTCACCTGGCGCTCGCTGGACGAGGTCGGCGGCTGGAGCGGTCTCACGGGTGTCGAGCCGGCCACGACGATGCCGCTGGCCACCGCGATCACCATCGTCGTCGGCACCTTCGCCTCCGGCGGTACGCAGGCGCCCAACTGGACCCGGTTCGCCCGAACGCCGCTGAGCGGCTTCTGGGCCTGCCTCGTCGCCTTCCTGATCGGCGAGCTGCTGATGCTGGGCTTCGGCGCGATCGGGGCGATCAGCTTCGGGGAGGGCGACTTCGTCCTGGTCCTCTACCAGCTGGGGCTGGTCGGCTGGGGGCTGGTCTTCCTCGTCGCCAACCTGTGGACCACCAACGACAACACCGCCTACAACTTCGGCGTCGCCGGCGCGGAGATCGCGAACTCGCGGTCGAAGAAGCCGTTCGTCATCGGCGGCGTGGTCATCGGGACGCTGCTGGCCATCACCGGCATCTACGAGAACCTGATCGAGTACCTGGTGTGGCTGGGCATCCTGATCCCGCCGCTGGGCGGCGTGGTGATCGGCGACTTCCTGGCGCGCTGGCGGCGCGGCATGCCGGCCGACGCGGCCCTCCCGGACGTCGAGTGGCGCAACCTGGCCGTCTACGCGGTCGCCGCGTTCGCCGCGTGGTGGAGCAGCGAGGCCGGGTGGTTCATCCCACCGGTGGTGGGTGTGGTCGTCGCCGTCGCCGGCGTGCTGGCCCTGCAGCGCGGACGCCGTCCGGTGGAGCAACCGGTTCCGGCCTGACCGCTGCATGCGGCGGGGACGGCCACCTGCGTCCGTCCTCGCCGCGTGCGCGACCGGAGGAGTGCTCGCGCCGCCGCCCGGCGAGCTCCCGGCGACGGGAACCGGTCAGCCGCCGCCCCGGTCAGGGGCGGGACCAGCCGGTGGTGTGCTCGGCCAGCTCGACGACGGCGTCGACCAGCGCGTCCCCGTCGAGCAGCACCCGGTCGTTGTGGTCCGCGCCGGGCACCTCCACCAGGCTGTGCAGCCGGGCCGCCGCCTCGGCGACGGCGCGGCTCTGCTCCGGCGGCACGATCGAGTCCTCGGTGCCCAGCACGACCGTGGTGGGCACCTCGACCCGCGCGATCCGCTCGGCCACCGGGAAGCGGTCGCGCAGCAGCGCCCGCACCGGCAGGACGGGGTAGTGCTCCGCGGCCACCGCCGGCAGGTCCACGAACGGTGAGCGCAGCACCAGGCCGGCGGGCGGGTGCTCGATGGCCAGCTCGGTGACGACGGCGGCGCCCAGGCTCTCACCGAAGTAGAGGAGCCGGTCGGGCGCGACGCCCTCGTCGAGGAGGAAGTCCCGCGCGGCGCGGACGTCGGACGCCAGCCCCTCCTCGGTGGGGCTCCCCGGGTTGCCGGCGTAGCCCCGGTAGTCGAACAGCAGCACCCCCAGCCCGGCCTCGCCGAGCGCCCGCGCGAGCGGGGCGCGCAGGTCCCGGGAGCCGCCGTTGCCGTTGGCCACCAGGACCGTCGGCGCGCCGTCCCCCTCGGCCGGCAGGTGCCAGCCGGCGAGCTCCAGCCCGTCCCCGGTGGTCAGGACGACCTCGCGGCCGCCAGGGAGGGCGACCTCGACCGGGCGCGCCGGCCCGCTGTCGGGCAGGTAGACGAGGTTGCGCTGGAACACCCACAGCAGGCCGACCACGACCACGAGCAGCAGCACCACCGCACCAACGCTCACCAGTACCGACCGGACCACCCGCCCGATGATGCCCGCCCTCACCGCCCCGGGGCGGGGCGCCGCAGCACCGACGGTCGGCACACGACCGCCACGCCCAGCACGAACACCGCCGTCGCGAGCAGGGCGGCGACGACCGACACCAGGTCGGTGAGCGCCCCGTTGAGCGCCGCGGCCAGCGGCCGCGAACCGACGAAGCCGACCAGCCAGAGCGCCATGATGCGGCCGATGTACTCGCGCGGGACGCGGTCGTAGAGCAACGTGGTGACGCCGTTCATGGCCAGCGTCATCCCCACGCCACCCACCGCGAAGGCCGCCACCGCGGCGGCCTCGCTCCCGGCCAGCGCCAGCCCGACCGCCGACAGTGCCAGCAGCACCAGACCGGTGGTCGCCAGCCGCGCGTGGTCGAGGAAGCGGAGCAGGGCGGCGTGGACGACGAAGCCCAGGAGCGCGCCGACGCCGAAGGCGGAGGCCAGCAGGCCGACCAGCTCCGGGCCGCCGCCGAGCCGGTCGGACAGCGCCGGGCCGAGCGTGACGGCGGGGTCGGCGCCGATCCCGACCGCGGTGATGCCGAGCAACAGGACGCCCACCACCGGGTCGGTGCGCAGGTAGCGGATCCCCGCGGCGACCGACAGGCGCGGGCCCGGCGCGGTGGCGGCACCCGGCGTCCGGAGCCGGAACACCGCCAGCAGGAAGACGACGTGGCCGACCGCGGCGAGGCCGAACGCGACGCCGTACCCAGCGGTGGCGGCCACGACCCCGCCCACGGCCGGACCGACCGCACGGCCCACCGAGAGCGTCAGGTTGTCCAGGGCGACGGCCCGGGGCAGCTCACCCGGGCGCACCAGCGACGGGAGCAGCGAGTGCATCGCCGGCCCGCCGACGGAGAACCCGATGCCGACGACGAGCGCGCAGACCATCACGACCCACGGCGGCACGTCGGCCACGTCGGGGGTGAGCAGGACCCAGCCGGCCAGCACCGCGGCCCCGAGCGCACACAGCGCGCGGCCGAGCAGGATCTGCCGGCGCGGGCTGCCCCGGTCGGCCATCGCGCCGCTCACCGGGGTCAGCACCAGCTGCGGCACGAACTGGGCGAAGCTGACCATCCCGACCAGGAACGCCGACGCGGTCAGCTGCCAGACCAGCGCCGCGCTCGCGATGTTCTGGATCCAGATGCCGACGTTGGCGAGCAGCTTGCCGGCCCAGTAGGGCCCGAACACGGGGTCGGTGACCAGCCGGCGGGACGGCCGGGGTGCGGCGGGTTCCGGCTCCCGTTCCGCTCCGCCGTCCACTGCCCGGCAATCTAGGCAGCGCCGCCGGACGCCGGCCACCCGGGGGCGGCCACGCCGGGCCCACCGACGCACGCGGACGGCGGAGGGCCCTCCTCCCCGGTGCGGGGAGGAGGGCCCTCGGTGGTCAGCCGTGCCGCGGGTCAGCCCCCGGCGCCCGGCGCCGGGCACTCCTCGTAGAAGGCCCGCGTGCCGGTGCGCACCGGGGTGGTGAACTCGCACCCGTAGTTCGGGTCGGCGACGACCTCGGGGTCGAGCACCGAGGCGCCGGCCGGCGTCACGCCGTTCTCCACCCAGTCGACCAGGTCGAGGAACTGGTCGGCCGCCTCCTCGGGCGTGTACTCGCAGTGCCCGGCGGCCCGGATCGCCCGCTGGACCAGCAGGTCCGCGTTGCCCTGCGCGGCGACGTCGGCGGCGTAGTGCTGCTCCATGGAGAACGGCACGTAGTAGTCACCGAGGGTGTGCGAGGAGAGCACCGGGACGTCGATGTCACCGGTGAGCGCCGGGACGGGGACCGCCAGGCGGGTGCTCCGGGTCCCGGGCGCCGGCGCCACCCGCTCCACGCGCTGGTCGAGCGTGGAGCCGTCCTCGAAGGTGTGGTCCACCGGGTAGTCCTGGTCGGCGTTGGTCCAGACCGCACCCGGCAGCACGCCCGCGAGGCCACTGGGCTCGTTGGTCACGACGCCGTAGACGAAGTTCTGCCCCTCCCAGTAGCCGAAGGCCTCGTCGTCACCGGGGCGCTCGCCGCCGGTGATCGCCGTGATGTTGGCGCGGAAGACCTCGCCCTCCTCGGTCAGCCCCTCGTACACCGGGGTCGGCGTGGTCGGGGTGCCGAGCGCGGCCTTGATCTGCGGCACGACCTCGGCGAAGTACTCCGTCTGCGACGGGAACGGGTAGGCGTCCACCCCGGCGAGCGTCTGCGCGAGCAGGTTGTAGTCGAGGAAGAAGTCGTAGAGCTCGAAGTCGCCCATGACGCCGCACATCGGCGCCGCGCCGTCCCACTCGACGCCGCGGTCGCGCTCCAGGAGCGTGCCGATGACGTGCCCGCCCATCGAGACGCCCTGCAGGTACCGCTGTTCGGCCCGCCCGACCCGCGCGTCGAAGATCCGCGCCAGCCGCTCGGTGGCGAGCGCACCGGCCTCGATGTCGTACCGGTTCTCGCCGTAGGAGGAGGCCGCCCAGGCGAAGCCGTTCTCGATGTAGGTGCGCCGCAGGTCGTAGCTGGGGTCGCTGACGTAGACGGTGGTGCCGGTCCC
Organism: Blastococcus sp. SYSU DS0753; assembly: GCF_054051175.1. Lineage (NCBI taxonomy): Bacteria > Bacillati > Actinomycetota > Actinomycetes > Geodermatophilales > Geodermatophilaceae > Blastococcus > Blastococcus sp. SYSU DS0753. The sequence continues at coordinate 188,246 of NZ_JBJHAT010000006.1, forward strand.
CCGGTAGCCGTGCTCCCAGAAGACGACGTCGCCGTTCCAGTCCAGCGGCACCTCGATGCGGTACGCCGAGCCGCGGTCGGTGCCGTAGAGCACCTTGCTGATCGGGTTGCCGGCCTCGTCGGTCAGGGGCACGAACTCCTGGCCGGCGGTCTCACCGGCGTAGTCGTAGCGCGGGTCGGCGACCGTCCAGCGCAGGTTGTAGACCCGCTCCTTCGGCGACTGCTGGACCGGCTGCCAGTCCGGGTTCGACACCTCTTCGTCGGAGGACGGGGGGACGGCGAGGGCGGGGCCCCCGATGGTGAACACACCAAGACCCACGCCTGCCGCGACAGCGAGGGGGGCCAACCGGTTGCGGTGCAGGGACACGAGACGACTCCTTCGTCGGCACTGTGCTGCTCGTCACAGCGGAGCGCCTCTGTGTACTCCATCCGGGTGACGGACCGGTACCCCACCCCCCGGACGACCTCAGCGCAGGACGGCCTGGATGAGGTGCGGGCCGGGCTCGGCCAGCGCCCGCCGCAGTTGGTCGGCCAGCTCGTCGGCGGTCGTCGCACGGCTCGCCGGCACGCCCATCCCCTGCGCGATCGCCACGAAGTCCAGCCGGGGGCCGCCCAGGTCGAGCAGCTGCCGCGCCCGTTCGCCGTCGTTGGCCGCGCCCACCCGCTTGAGCTCGTGCTCGAGGATCGCGTACGAGCCGTTGTCGCAGACGATCGTCGTGATGTCGGCCTGCTCGCGGGCGTAGCTCCACAGCGCCGAGATCGTGTACATCGCGCTGCCGTCGGCCTGGATGCCGATCACCGGCCGGTCGGGGCAGGCCACCGCCGCGCCCAGCGCCATCGGCAGCCCGTCGCCGATCGCGCCGCCGGTGAGCGAGAGCCAGTCGTGGCGCGGGCCGGCCGAGGTCATCTCGGTGAGCCCCGCGCCGGAGGTGAGCGCCTCGTCGACGACGACGGCGTCCTCGGGCAGCAGCGCGCCCACCACCGCGGCCATGCTGCGCGGGGTCAGCTCGCCGGTGGGCAGCTCGGGCCGCTCGAACTCCGCGACCTCCGGCTTCGCGTCCGGCGCGACGACGTCGGCCAGCGCCCGCAGCGCGGCGACGCCGTCCTCGCCCGGGGCGCTGAGCACGTGCACCGCGCAGTCCTCGGGCACCGGGTGGCCGGGCACCCCGGGGTAGCCGAAGAAGTGCACCGGCGCGGTGGTGCCGGCGAGCACCAGGTGCCGGGTGCCGGCGAGGGCGGCCATCGCCATCTCCGGCGGGTAGGGCAGCCGGTGCAGGTCGGGCAGGCCGGCGCCCCGCGCCGACCGGGCCGGGAACGTCTCGACCATCAGCCGGACCCCGGTGCCCGCGGCGACCTGGGCGGCGGCCAGCTGCCCCTCCTGGGTCATGACCTCGCCACCGAGCAGGAGCACCACCGGCTCGGCGGACCGCACGACCGAGGCGACGTCCTCGACCACGGACGGGGCGACGTGGGGGGGGGGGGGGGGGGGGGGGGGGGGGGGGGGGGGGGGGGGGGGGGCGGCGGGGCGGGGGGGGGGGGGGGGGGGGGGGGGGGGGGGGGGGGGGGGGGGGGGGGGGGGGGGGGGGGGGGGGGGGG